>DASVQU010000171.1:0-30429 GCA_036388995.1 Pyrinomonadaceae bacterium
TATAAACTAGCTTGTAATTTCTATTTATTAACAAGTTCTGTTCCACTTCAGGCGGAAATGAATTTGTGAAGTAAAATGCGGATTTTTTCCAAAAAATTAAATGTCAATATTAAAAAACATTCGATCTTTTGGATTATCTTCCAATTTTTCGGATATTATTTTGTATGATGGATATTAAAATCGGCACTCAAGGCTGGAACTACGGCGACTGGATTTCCAGAACCGATGAAACGGTGTTTTATCCGCGCGGAACAAAATCGAGCGAGATGCTCGCCGTTTACGCACGCGCTTTTGAGACGGTCGAGGTCGATTCCACTTTTTATGCGATTCCCCAAGAACAAACAGTGGGAAATTGGGCAAAAAAAACGCCCGATGATTTTACATTTTCTCTCAAGCTCCCGCGCGAGATAACGCACGATGCCGGTTTGCAAAAATCGTCGTTTCCGGCGCTCGATGAATTTTGCGAGCGCGCATTAACTCTAAGAGAAAAGCTTGCCGCCGTTTTGATTCAACTGCCGCCGCAGTTTGAAGCCGACGAAGAGCGGGTGCGCGCATTGCTGGAATTTCTTCCGCGACTGCCGAAAGACATTCGATTTGCAGTCGAATTCCGCAGCCGTTCGTGGTTTAAAGGCGAAACGCTCGACGTTTTACGTAAATATAACGTCTCGCTGTCTTTAACTGAAAGCAGTTTTATTCCGCGCTCATTTATGTTTGAAGCCGCAGGAAAATTAACCGCCGATTTCGTTTACGTCCGGTTTATGGGCGAGCGCGATTTGACACGGTTTGATTGCACACAGCGAAAACAGGATGAAAATCTCTGGCTCTGGTTTGAAGTTTTGTCGGAAATAAAAGCTCCGATGTTCGTTTATTTCTCGAACTTTTACGAAGGCTTCGCCCCGACCAGCGTCAACAAGCTAAAACGAATGTTTCGTCAGGAAACAACTGAATTCTCGGAACTCGAAAACCAACCGTCACTTTTTTAAAACGCTTTTTAAAACGCTTGTGTAAAGCGGAAATGCAATTGTCCCTGCCGCAGACGATAAACGGCGGGCGGCGCGGGCGCGGTTTGCGGAACAAGAAATTCCGGCGGGTTGAGCAAATAGCCGTAATCAACCGCAAACGAACCGCCGACCGGAAGCCTTAAGCGGACGCCCAAACCGACTGTGTTTGTCCACAGCGCGCGCAAATTATAATTGTCAACGTCTTCGGGAGTCGAAGCGCGGGGCTTGAAAATCTCGCCGACACGGCGAAAAACGTTGCCGCCGTCGTAAAACGGAACGGCTTGAAAGAAACTTGTCAACGGCACGCGCGCTTCGAGATTAAGGATTGCCAGCGCGTTTCCGCCGACCGGAACCGTAAACGGCGGAATTGTAATGAAATCGCCGTCCCGATTTCGGAATTGCCCTTGCGGAACGACGACGCGGCGCGGTCCGGCTTCTTCAAACGCAAAGCCGCGCAAAGTCGTCGAACCGCCGCCAAAAAACCTTTCGCTAATCGGCAGCGAGCGGTCGGTCTCGTCAATCGTCCCGTTGCCGTCGCGGTCGCGCACCGAGAAAAGCGAAGCCGCGCCGAGCGTCGCGCGCCCGGCGAGAACAGTATTATTCAAGCGCTTTAATTGAAAATATCTCTGATACGTCGCGTTGATGCGGTTAAACGAAACGTTTCCGCCCAAAAACTGCGCCGAAAGCTGATAATCAATTGTAAAAAAATCGCCCGTCGTCGCGTCTGTCGCGTTGTAGCGGCACGGATCGCCTTCTTCGCCGGTTCGGATTCTTTCGAGCAGCGAACGGCGATTGTTGCAATTTTGGCGGGTGTCGCGGGCGAAAGTTGCGCCCACACCGGAAATTCTGACGATTCTGTCGGGCTGCAAAAGCGGCGCGACGAGCAGGCTGGCGGTCTTAAAAATCCGCACGTCTTCGTAGCGATAGCGAACGAATAAAAGGCTGCGCGTGCGGCGGCTAAGCGTCCGGCTTGTTTCCAGATTAAAGGACAAACGATTGATTGAAGGCTCGCCGGTTTTTGCGCCGAACTCATCAATCGGATTGCCTTCTTCGTCGAGTCTTTGAACGATTCCCATCGCTCCTTTGTCGAGCGTCGTGCGGAAAAATCTGGTCACGCCGGTGTCGCGCAAATATTGCGCCGTAAACGTCAAAGGCGCAAAACGACCGCTCGCTTCGCGCATAAAACGCGGATTGGTGAAATTAAGCTGAACGAGCTGCTGACGACGGCTCATTTGAATCCGCGCGCCGCCCTGATACAAACGACCGAGCAGATTGACGTGGCGAAAATCAACAAAACCGCGCGGACCTTCATCGGTCGAAACACCGCCGCCGTAGGTTAAAATCCGCTGAGTATTTTCTTCAATGTTGATAAAAACATCGCGCAGCTCGCCGCTTCCGTCGTCTTTTGTTCCGGCTGGTTCGGTCGTGATATTTGCCTGACGAAAAGCGTCGGTCGCGTACAAGTTGCGCTCGCTTTCGGTCAGTTGATCAGCCTGCAAGAGCTGTCCGGGTTTGATCGGAATCGATTCGAGAATTGAATTGGTTTTAACGTTTTCATTTCCGACCGGAAGGATTCGATTGATAAAAGTTTTCGCGCCTTCCTGTCTAATCGTATAAATGACTTTAACGGCTTTCTCGTTCGGATTTTGGCTCGGCACGTCTTCAGTTGAAAACTCGCTGCGCGCTTCGATATAACCTTCGCGCGCGTACAAATCGAGAATTCTGGTGTTTCCCGTTCGCATCCTGGCGCGAGACCACTCTCTGCCCTTCAGCGGCGGCAATTCGGCTTTTAAACGGTCGTCGGAAAACGCTGTGTTGCCGACAATTTCAACGTCGGAAACGTAAGTTAGAAGTCCTTCGGTGACGGCGAATGTGATAATCAGATTTTCGCCATCAGGCGAAACGCCCTGTACAACTCTGGCTCTTGCTTGCCGATAACCTTGCTCGCGCATCAAAGTTTCGATTGTCCCGCGGTCATCATCTAAAATTTCTCTACTCGTGTAGCCGCGCCCGTAACCGAGGACGGGAACGATTCCAAGAGCGTTGGCTTCTTGCGACCGCAAAGCGGGGCGGACTTCTTCAATCGGCAATTTGTCAGTGCCGGTGATGCGAATTTCAGTCAAACGCAGCCGCCGGCTCAGGTCAGCGCGATATGTAACGTTAGCCTTTCTGCCTTGAAAGTTCTCCCCGCTAAGCAAATTGCAAGCTGCCTGAGTATTATTTATGAAAGTATTAGCTTCGTCCGCCGTGATTTGATCAATGCCGCACACTGGCGTTACCTCGGCGAAAAAATAGCCTTGTTCCTGAAAATGATTCCGCAACCGGCGTGCTCCTTCGACGATTGCCGAAAAATCGAGAGTGCCTTCGCGCTTTATGGGCAGCAAATTGCGTTGGGTGGCTTCGCTTAAATCAATTTCTTTGCCTGCTTCATTTTCGATTTTGACTTCGACTTTGGCATTGACGTTTCCGGTAATCTCGATGTCCACCCGATTGTTTTCCGAATCAACCGTGATCTTCGGGTCTTGGATATTAGCGCCGAGAAAATCGGCTTCAACCAATTCGCGCCGGATTTTATCAATGTCTTCATTTAATCTTTCGCGCGTAAAATATTTGCCGGTTTTCAATTGCAGCTCGTCGAGAAGCTTGGTGTTATCAAATCCCGCGATGTTGAGATTGAATGTTCCGACGCGGGATTGCGTTCCAGGGACGACGTTAAAAACAGTATTAACTCGCGATTCGCGTTCGGACGGCTGCTGCGTGAAGCTGACTTGAGCGTTGTAGTAGCCGCGCAGCCGCAAATAGCTTTGAATTTGGTCTGCGCTCTGCTCCAAGGCGCGTTGGCTGACCGTTGTTCCCGGGGTTAATAAATTCAAACGGAGCAGCAATTCCTGCTCGGTAATGTCTTTTTCGCCTTCCTGTGCTCCGAGATTAAGGACTACGCGCTCGATGCTAAGCGTGCGGCGGACGACAAATCGAACACGCAGGCTGCGCTGCGATTGATTTCCCGCCTCAAAAACTTCAACGCGCGCCGCCGCAACCTGCTTCGATTCGTAAAGCGCCTGCAAAGCCTCGCGTGTCTTAACCGCTGAATAATTATTGTCGAGATTTTGGCGGGCAATGTTTTCGAGCCGTTCACGCATTACCGCGTCCTGCCCGGAATTTTCAAAAGCCACCTCGACCGCCGAAATCGGTACGTCTTCAAAGCCGTTTTGCGCGAAAGCCGACGACGGCGCAAAACACAGCGCCAAAAACAGAAACGCCGAACGCAAACACGAAGCGGCAAAATACAGAAATGCGCGCCGCGCTTTTGTCGGCTTAATAAAATTCATCAAAAACGGCTGCTGCAATCGCAAAACTCGCTAAAATCTTCTTCTGAATCTAACTTCAAAACTAAAGTTGTCTCGTCGCCCGGTCACATTCGTCAGCGGAGCTTGCTCGTATTGCGCGACAAACGACATTTTGTTTGAAAGACGATATTCGAGAGCCAAGACCTGATTTTGGTCGGCTGAAAAATTCGTCGAATAAGTTATCAGCAGATTTCTGTTAATCTGCCTGCCTACCGTCAGTCGCGCGCCCGGATTGATTCCCCGCTGTCCGGCGAGAACCGGATCAATTTCAAAACGATTCAAACCGAAAAGCTTGTCGGTCGCGCGGCGAATCGGCGCGTTAATAATATTTTCGGTCAAGACGCCCGCCGCCGTGTTGATTCCGGTTTGCGCCAGAGACGGAATGCCGCCTTCGGTGTTGGTCAAATTTCCGGTCGTGACGAGAGAGACGACATCCGCCTGCGGCAAACCGGGATTTGAGCGCAGAGTCACGTTGAGCGATTCCGGTTCGGCAATCGGTCCGCTGGCACCGAGGAAAACCTGATAACCGCCGATGTCCGATTCCGCCTGAGCGTTGATAATCGGCGAGGTATCGGGTTCACCCGGAAAATCAATCGTCGCGCGTTGAATGTCGTAACGCTGATCGTTGAGCAAAACGACGGTGCCGGACGTAACCGAAACTCTCCCGGCAATAACGGGTTCGCTCGCGTCGCCCGTCACGCGCAGGCTGACCGAGCCGGTAATATCCGCGATATTGTTGCGGACGACGAGCGCATCGCGTCCTTCGACCCGAATATCTATGCGAGTCGTTCCGCCGCCGGTTGTCGTTGCGCCGCCACCTTCAGTAATCGAACCGGCTTGCCGACGGCTTAGGAAATCCGCCAGATTGATGTCTCTGGTGTAGGCGATGCGGTCGGCAAAAATATCGCCGGAAATTCGTGTGTTTAAAACTCCGTTTTCGGTTGTGCCGCCGATTTGCAAATCAACGTCTCCGCTTGTGCGGAAATCCGGCGGCAGCGGAACGCTCACGTCGTCGCCGCGCACGCCCAATCTAAAACTTTGCACTGCAAAGCCTTCGAGAACCGCGCCGCCCGATGCGACCACGCGCCCGCCGCCGAGTCTGCCTTCAATCGAAGGAATTTGCACCTGCTTCGAGTTGAACAAAATCTGCCCGGTTAAATTCGATAAACTAAGACGCGAATCACCAATGAGCGTCGCAAACGCGGCGTTTTCCAGATTTGCCGTGCCGACAAAGCGCGGATCGGCGGTCGTTCCGCTGACGCGCGCGGAAATATTGGCGAAACCGGCAAAGAATTGATTCGGCGAGATCGAATTTAAAATACCGAGATTGATTCGACCTTCTACGGCGAGATTATTCGTTCCCTCGCCGCCGAAAAACGCCGTGCCGCTAATAGCCAAATCCGAGCCGGAGCCTGTAAAGCGCGTGCTGTCAAATGTTATCTGCGATGTCGTAAAGCTCACCAAAAGCGGATCGGTCGCCGATAAAACTACGTTTTCAACCTGCAAAGTCAATTGCGAAAAACGCGCCGTTCCGCGCAAATTGTCGGTCGAGAAAACCAGATTTCCGTTTGCGTCGCGCGATTGCAAATTCCCGCCAAAAACCGCTGTCCCGGTTGCCTGCCCGCCGAGCGTCATTGTGCCTTGCGGCTGGACGAGCGCGGCGAGCGGCGCAAGGTCTGTATTGTTAAATGCGGTTTCGGCGCGGAAAGGCAAATTCGGATCGCCGAAATTAAGCGTCGCGGTCGCAACTTGCTGCTGCCCGGCGATTTCTGCGGTCAAATTTGCGGTCAACTGTTGATTTTGCGTGCGCCCGACAAAAGCGACGTTTCCGAGCACCCGGGTTTCGATTGTTAAGTCGCGCGCAGAGCCTTCAAAATTGATGTCGAAAGTCGAAAAGTCGGTAAATTGTCCGGTTCCGCTCGCCGTCAAATTGAGAATGCCGGATATATTTCTCGGCAGGCGCGCCGCCGCGTCGCCCGCAAACGCGCGAATCTTTGAAATCGGAATATTTTGCCCCGTCGCCGTCAAATCGAAACGCTCGGTTTCCTGATTATAAGTTCCGGCGGCGGTCAAACTTCCCTGATCAAAGCCGACGTTAAAACGTTCGATTCGCGCCATTGCGCCGTCAAACTGAACGCGGGCTTCGAGATTTTGAAAAGTTTCTCCGGCAATCGTTCCATTTGCCGCCGAAATATCCGCCCTGCCCTGAATCGCGCCGGGCAATCCTGTCAATTCGACTTTTCCGCTCGTCTCGGCATCAACGTTCGTCAAAAAACCGGGCAAACTGTCTGCCGGAATTGCAGCTAGAATGTTCCCCAGATCAACGCGATTCAAATCGGCGTTAACCGAAATATTGTTTTGTCCGACGCGCGGCGCGGTGATGTCGAAATTAACTCGTCCGCCACCGGCTTGCGCGAGCAACCCCTTTCTGAGTTCGGTCGCGGCGGGCGAGACGAAAACATCGGTCGAAAGCGAGCCGAGCGTGCGGTTATTGGCAATTAAAGTTTCGAGAGCGGCGCGCCCGTTGATTGTGGGATCAGTCAGATTTCCGGTCAAAGTTCCGTTAAAGCTGACGTTTCCGGCAAGCTCGATTCGATTTTCGGCGAGCTGTCGGTCAACGGCTGGCGCAACGTCGAGAGCCGCGACGAGACGCTGCAATTCTTTGGCGTCCGAAGAATTGAGCGCAACTTGCAGATTTGAATTTGCGCCTTCCAAATCGAAACGCCCTGAAGCTGTAAGCTCGGTATTTTGAGTATTAAAACGCGCGGTTTCGATGTCGAACAAACCATTCGTCGCGCGCACTGCGAGCGTTCCCGTAAGCGGAACGCGGTTCGCGGCATCGCGACCAGCTTCGGCGGTAAAATCGGCGTTTAAAGTGCCGGAAGCGCGGCGAAAATCCGTGCCGGGAAAAGTTAAATCGGCTCTGCCCGTGGCAGTTCCGGCAATGGGTACGACTTGCCCGCCAACAAGCGTTAAAATTTTAGCTACATCCAGATTTTCAAAGTTCGCGTTGATTCTCGAAGTCCCGCGATTTCCGAGCGCAAGATTTATGTCGCCGCGCACATCGCCGCCGACGAGCTGGGCATTCAAATTTGAAAGCTCAATTCCTGAGCTGGAAGCGACAACAGAAGCGCGCGCCGCTCCTACATTTAAGCTGCCGACAGCGCCGCCGCCCAAACTCAAATCCATGCTCGCGCGATAACGCCCCGACGGTTCAACGACAAAAACCGGACGAATGAGCCGCACATTGCTTAAAGTCCCGCCTTCGGGCATGCTCGCGCTGCGCGCCAGAGTCACGTTTCCGGCGTTAATGTCGCCGGACGAGCCTTCGATTCTTTCGCCGACAATCCGCAGACGAACGCCCGCGATATTCAAACTTCCGAGAGTAGCCTGCGCCGTTTGCAAACCGCCGATTTGCAGATTTGCGGCGATAACGTTCGTTGTATTGCCGATGTTTTCGACATCAACATTGCGAGCGCGCAAATTTTGAATGTTTGCGCCCTCCGCCGTTACATTTGCCGCCGCCACTGTTTCGGCGTTTGCCGTCACGGCGTTGCCGCGAGTGTTTATCGAAACACCGCTCGCATTTAAACTCTGTATATTTGCCTGATCGGTTTGCAGATTTTGCGCCTGCAAATTACCGATTTCGACATTTGTGTTTTCGCGTCCGCGAACGCGGACGTTGGCGGCGCGAACGCCGCGCAAATTTAAATCTTCTCTGACAACCGAATCAGCGCGGAGGCTGCCGATTGTCGCGTCGGTTCCGGCATCGGAGTTTCTGATTTTTACATTTGAAGCGCGCCCTCCACGTACTCTGGCGTCAAACGCTTCGAGCGTTCCCGTCGAAGCGGAACCGATTGTCGCGTCCAATTGCCCGTCGCTGTATTCGGCAACTGCGTCGTTTAAAATCAGCGTCGTGACGTTGCCGTCGGGAAAACGCGCGGATGCGGCTTGCAGCTCGCCGAGCCAGCGAAAATCCGTGCCGGTTCCCATCACTTTTCCGGCGATTTGCATTAAATTTAATTGGAAATCGCCAAAGGTCAGCAGCTCGGCGACGGCTTTGCCGTTTGCTTCGTAAGTCTCGTTTGCGCCGACAACGGAAGCGTCGGCGCGCAAGCCTCTGAGCCGGATGTTATCAACAGCGATTGCGTCGGATTGAATTTCGCCGTTAATCGCATATTTATCGTTTCCGTCTTCACTTCCGCCTTCAATTGTGCCGACAAAATTTCCGATTCCGCGCAAAGCGGCTTCGGATTTGATAATTTCGCCTGCCTGCTGCAAATCAATGTTTGCCTCCTGGATGTTAAGGCGATATTTGAGATTTTCCCAATCTTCGAGCCTGCCTGTTAACGTTGTATTCGCAGCAGGCGACTTTAGATTTAATTCCTCGATGTCGGCGTAACTTTCCGTCGCGACTCCGCGCAAATGAATGTCTATCGGCTCGACCGGTTTTCCGCTTTGATAAGTCAGCGTCGAATTTGTCGCAGTTAAATCGAATCGAAAACGGCGGTTTTCGACTTTGCGCTCCGATTCGGAAATGCCCTCTTCGGTTTCCAAAAGAAGCGCGACATTGCGCGCGTCGCCGGTTAAATCGTAGCGGCGGTCTCCGTAATGCACGACGGAATTCCGCAGGCTGAATTTCATCGTGTTGAAGTTAAACCGCAGATTCGATTCTTCCTGTTCGGGAATTTTTATACGATGAAAATTAGAGCGCCCTTCTTCGTCAAAAGTCACCCACGCTTCGAGTCCGTCAACTTCGGTCGAATCGAGCCGGAGGGTGCGGTTTAAATTTAAGGCGTATAAATCCGTAACGGTCGCATCGAGCTTGAGATATTTGACGAAGGCGAGCTTTTCGCCGGTTTCTTTATCGTAAAGATTAACGTCGCGCATCAAGACGCCGAGCGGCGCAAAAGTCTGTTCAAATTGTCCGATTTCCGCCCTGATGCCCATATTGTCCATTTGCACGACGAATTGCCGTTCGATATAGCGGGCGACATAACCGGTGCGAACGACGAGAAAACCGGCGATTATCGCCGCTACAATCAATGCGAGCGGAATGAGCGCGAGAATTATCACGTTTCGGCGCGAAAACCAGCCGCGCGGCGCTGGGGTATCGTCGCTTGTTTCCTGCTCGACTCTTTCGTCCCGAATTTCTTCTTCAGGCGCGCGGTTTTCTTCGTCAGCCATAAATCCGTAAATCGTAAATTGTAAGCTGTAAACGGTAAATAGGAGAGGTTTTTAATTTACCATTTACCGTTAACTATTTACCACTAAAGAGGCACGTTTTCGACAACTTCAAGCTCAAAGCCTTCGAGCGCGTTGACGCGCGGCGGATGATTCGACAAAAGCCGAATTTTTCGCAAGCCCAAATCGTGAAGAATCTGCGCTCCGATGCCGTAATCGCGATTTGCGCCGTAACCTGTGATGCGCGCGGCTTCGGAAAATGCCATCGCTTTTTCCTGCATCAATTTATAAGTTTCAAGCTGTTTGACCAATCCTAAATTGTTTTCGCGCTGGCGCAGGTATAAAATCACGCCTTTGTCGCTTTCGGCGATTTTGCGCAGCGCCGAATGCATTTGCAAAGCCGTTCCGCCGACTTTGACGCCGAACAGTGAAAAAGTTACATTTTCCGTTTGAACACGCACCAGAACAGGTTCGTCAGTGACGGAAACATCCCCCTTGACGAGCGCCAAGTGTATGTCATCATTGATTACGTTTCTGTACGCAATAGCACGAAACTCGCCGAAACTGGTGGGCAAAACGGTTTCGACTATGCGCTCGATGAGCTGCTCTTTTTCCATTCGCCAGCGAACAAGCTCGGCGACCGAAATAATTTTCAAATCGTGTTTGTCGGCAAATTTTTCCAAATCCGGCATCCGCGCCATCGTCCCGTCTTCGTTCATTATCTCGCAGATTACGCCCGCCGGATAACAGCCCGCGATTCTGGCGATGTCAACGCTCGCTTCGGTTTGACCGGGGCGGACGAGAACGCCGCCGCTTTTCGCGCGAAGCGGAAAAATGTGACCGGGACGCGCTAAATCTTCCGCTTTTGTGTCGTGCGCGACGGCGGCTTGAATCGTGCGTGCTCTGTCTGCCGCCGAAATTCCGGTCGTCACGCCTTCGCGCGCTTCGATTGAAACCGTAAACGCCGTGCCGAAGCTCGAAGTATTTTCCGAAACCTGCGGCGGCAGCTTTAATTCATCGCAGCGTTCTTCCGTCAGCGGCAGACAAATCAGCCCGCGCCCGTGCGTCGCCATAAAATTGATTATTTCGGACGTGATTTTATCCGCGGCGCAGACGAGATCGCCTTCGTTCTCGCGGTCTTCATCATCAACGATGATAATCATTTTGCCAGCCGCAATATCGGCGGCGGCTTCTTCGATTCCTACCAGCATCGCCGTTTATGTTAGCCGAAAACGCTGCGGTTTAGCCACAATGAATTTTATGAGGAAAAATAAAAAGACTTGAACTTAATTTAAGAGACATTTTCACCGCCGAGACGCGGAGACGCGGAGGGAAATTAAAAGATAAAGAGAGTTTTTTATTTAAAGTGAGTATATTCTCTCCCTTTTCTTAACCTTTGCGTCTCCGCGTCTCGGCGGTGAAAAAATCTTTTTTTAATCTTCGATGGGGGAATGTTTTGAAGATTGATTTGAAGTGATTAAAGCTACCGAACCTATTATAATTGCCGCTCCTACAAGCATTTGCAGAGACAACGCTTCGTTCGCCAAAGCCCAGCCTAATAAAACGGCGACGACAGGATTGACGTAAGCGTAAGTCGAAACAATCGAGGGCGAGGCGTTTTTGAGCAGCCAACTATAAGCCGTAAATGCGATAATCGAGCCGAATACGATTAAATACGAAAGCGCCAAAATCGAATTTTGCGAAACCGCGTCAGGATTAAATTTAGACCATTCGCCGTTCACGCTGCCGAACAAAAACAAAACCGCCCCGCCCGAAAGCATTTGCATCCCGGAAGCCAAAACCGGCGATTTCGGCGACGGAGCTTTTAATCCGTAAAGCGAGCCGCAAGCCCACGAAAACGCCGCTCCGACGACCAGCAAAGCGCCGAAAATCTGCATCCAGCCGTTTGTCGAATCGTTTGTCGTAACGCCGTTTCCAATCAACAGCCAAAGCCCGACGAAACCTAAAACCAAACCTAAAATGACTTTCAGATTCGGACGCTCGGCTTTTAAATAAAGCCAATTTAATAAAACAATCCAGAGCGGTTCGACCGCGACGAGCAAAGCCGCCAAGCCGGACGGAATATAATGCTGCGCCCAGACAACGCCGCCGTTGCCGCCCAAAAGCAGCAAAATTCCGACAATCAGGCTGGTTCGCCAATGCCGCCAACTCGGTTTTTCGTACTCTCCCGAAAACCGCGCAATCGCGTAAAGCGCCGCGCCCGCAACTAAAAACCGCGTGCCAGCCATTAAAAACGGCGGCAGAGTTTCAATCGCATATTTGATGGCGATATAAGTCGAACCCCAAATCAAATAAATCGCCGCGAATGCCGCGATGAGCAGCAAAAGGCTGCGTTCCGCAGGTTTTCTATTTTCCAAAGCAATTTCCGATTGCATTTTTTTCCCTCCTTGTTTAATCCGTTATTCTTTTTTTCGCATTCGTTTGCCGGTAAATTCCTGTTTGCAGTTTTCCAGCGGAAGCGCAATTGTTTCCTTGACGGTCTGCAAAACGACCGTCGTTTTCGTCGAATGAACGTGCTCCAAATCGCCGATTTTTTCGCGCAGTAAAACTCCCAATTCCTCGGCGTCGTGCGTTTTAACTTTTAATAAATAACAATCTTCGCCCGCGACGTGATGCACTTCCAGAACTTCGGGCATTCGCGCCAAAGTCTCCGCCGTTTCGCCGTGCCGGTCGTCGGTGCGAACCAAAACAAAAGCCGTCAGCCCGAAACCCAGTTTCCGCGCATCCAATTCGGCGAAAAAACCGCGCACATAACCGCGCTCTTCGAGCTTTCGCAAACGCTCCAAAACAGCCGACGGCGCAAGATTAACCTGTCGCGCGATCTCGACATTGGAAATCCGGGCATCTTGCTGAATAATATTCAATATTGCTTGGTCTATTTCGTCAATCATTCTCTTAATCCATCCATTACTAGAATAATATTCTGAATAAAAGAAATCAACCCTGATTTTGTCGTTTTTGTTAAAACGATTTCTGTTTTGCAATTTCCTTTGCCTGTCATTACTTTGAACAAGTGCGTTTCGCATTTTTTCTCGCCTTTCGTTATTTTCGCCAGCCGCGCCGAAACTTTCTCGCGCGATTAACCTCTTGGGCGGCAATCATCGGAATCGGTTTCGGTACGGCGGCGATGATTGCGGCGCTCGCCCTCTCAAACGGTTTCAGGCGAGCGATTCAGGAAAAAATTCTCGCCAACACTCCGCACGTCACAATTTTTCGCACCGACGGCGGCGAAATCGGCGAATGGAAAGAATTAAACGAAAAGATTCAACAAATCGAAGGCGTCGAAAAAGTTTCGACGCAAAGGTTTAACAACGCTTTATTAATTGGAAAAACCGATTCCGCATTTGCGGTTTTGCGAGGCTCGCAGGAAGGGAAATCTCAAACAACGAACGACGAACAACGAACTGCGAACCAAATCAAAATTGAACTGGGCAGGATTCTGGCTGAAAAGACCGGATTACAAATGGGCGACGCGGCGGAAATAGTTTCTGGAAGCGGGCAGATTGGTGAAAATTTCGCTCCCGTCTCGAACAAAGTCGAAGTGGCGGGGATTTTTGAAACAGGGCTTTACGAATATGATTCAACCTGGATCAGGCTTTCGCTTGCAGACGCGGCGAGGCTGACCGGAAAAAATCTTTCGACGGTTTCGACAATTGCCGTTGAGACTTCAGACATTTATAAATCAAACGAAACGGCGAGAAAAATATCCGAACAAATCGGCGCGGAATATAAAATTCTCGATTGGCGCGAAGCAAATCGCCCGTTGTTTGCGGCGCTAGCTCTCGAAAGGCGAATCGCGTTGCTGATTATCGGTTTAATAATTTTCGTCGCGGCTTTAAATATCACAACGACGCTCGCTTTGTCGGTCAGCGAACGCCATTTTGATATTGCCGTTTTGAGAGCGTGCGGCGCGAGCGGGCGAAAAATCGTTTCAATCTTTTTGATTGAAGGTTTAATTTTGGCTTCAATTGGTTTGATTGCAGGAGTTTTGATTGGGATTTCAGTTTGTTTTCTCGCCAATCAATTCGATTTAATCCATCTGCCATCTGACGTTTACGAGGTCGGAAGCATTTCTTTACAAGTAGATGCCGGCGAAGTTTTGTTGATTGTGGGGATGGTTTTGTTTTTGAGTCTTTTAGCGAGCGCGATTCCGGCGCAGGCGGCTGCCGGAATGCGTCCGCTCGAAAATCTTAAAAATTGAACCCGATTAGTTCTTTTCTGAATGCAAGCCAACCACAGAAGAAAGTTCTGGCTTCTAACGACGCACTTCAATATAATCGTCGGCATTACCTAATCGTAAGAAGGGCGGTCGGCATCTAAACTTTTATGTTTGAACGATACACGGAAAAGGCTCGTCGCGTGATTTTCTTTGCCCGCTACGAAGCCTCAAATTACGGCTCGAAAACAATTGCGCCCGAACATTTGCTGCTCGGGCTGGTGCGCGAGGACAAAACTCTGGCGAATCGCTTTTTCACCGCGCGCTCTTCTTTTAACGCCGACCTTATCCGGCAGGAAATTGAAGGTCGCACCGTCCGGCGCGAAAAATTGCCGCAAACGATGGAGCTTGCCTTGACGCCGGAAACCAAGCGCGTTTTGATTTTCGCTTTTGAAGAAAGCGACCGTTTGCAAAATCGTTACATCGGCACGGAACATCTGCTTCTCGGACTTCTGCGCGAAGAACGCTCGATGGCGGCGGAAATTCTCTTTGAACGCGGACTTCGTTTGAGCGCGGTGCGCGAGCTGATAATGGATCAAAACGGCGTTCGCGCGGCGCAAAAAACGGGCGCGCCGAATCTGGAAGAATTTTGCCGCGATTTAACCGAAGCCGCTTACCGCGACCGGCTCGACCCGCTCGTCGGTCGGCAGCCGGAAATCGAGAGAATCGTGGAAATTCTTTCGCGCAGAACGAAAAACAATCCGCTTTTAATCGGCGAGCCGGGCGTCGGCAAAACCGCCATTATCGAAGGCTTGGCGCAGCGAATTGTGTCGGGCGACGTTCCGGCGCAGCTTGAAAACAAACGAATTTTGCAGCTCGATTTATCATCCGTCGTCGCCGGAACGAAATATCGCGGACAGTTTGAAGAGCGCCTCAAAAATATTCTCAAAGAATTACAGGAAAATACGCACTACATCGTTTTTATTGATGAAATTCATACACTTGTCGGCGCGGGAAATTCGGAAGGCTCTTTGGATGCTGCAAATATTTTAAAACCTGCGTTGTCGCGCGGCGAAATCCAGGTAATCGGCGCAACGACTCCGCGCGAGGCGCGCAAATCAATCGAAAAAGATCGCGCGCTCGAACGCCGTTTTCAAACCGTCAAAGTCACGCCGCCGAACGAAGCCGAGACTTTGCAGATTTTGGAAGGTCTGCTGGAAAAATACGAATCATTTCACGGCATTCGCTACACCGGCGAAGCCTTGCAGGCAGCCGTGACGCAAACCGTACGTTATTTGCCCGAACGACATTTGCCCGACAAAGCGATTGACGTTTTGGACGAAGCCGGAGCGCGCGTCAAACTGCGCGGCGCGCGCAAAGACGATTACGCCGAAGTCGCCTGGCAGCAAACCGTTAAAAGCTGGAGCAAAGCGACCGACAACGACGAACGGATGTTTAATTTGGAATTAAACAATTTAGAAGACCGTTTTTCGTCTGTTGACGTAACGCGCAGCGACATTGAAGAAGTTATCGCGCGCTGGACGGGAATTCCGATTGCTTCGGTCAAAGAAAACGAAGCCGAAAAATTGCTCAAAATCGAAGAAGATTTGAAAACCTCGGTCGTCGGACAGCGGCAGGCAATTTCCGCTCTCGCGCGAGCAATTCGGCGTTCGCGCGCCGGTTTGAAAAGCGTCAAGCGTCCGGTCGGTTCATTTTTGTTTTTGGGCGCAACCGGAGTCGGAAAAACCGAAGTTGCGCGTCGACTTGCCGAGTTTTTGTTCGGTTCGGAAAAATCTCTGATTCGGCTCGATATGTCCGAATTTATGGAGAAACATACGGTCGCGAAATTAATCGGTTCGCCGCCGGGCTACGTCGGACACGAAGAAGGCGGGCAGTTGACCGAAAAATTGCGGCGTCAGCCTTATTCGGTCGTGTTATTGGACGAAGTTGAAAAAGCGCATCCCGATTTGTTCAACGTTTTGCTGCAAGTCTTTGAAGACGGCGTGTTGACCGATTCTCACGGAAATACGGCAGATTGCCGACACGCGATTTTTATAATGACTTCAAACATCGGCGCGCGGTTTATTCAAAAACGCTCTTCGCTCGGTTTTCAGGCAAACGGCGAAAAGACGCGAGAGAAATTGGAAGAAAACGTGCTGTCATCGGTGCGGCAGACTTTCAGTCCTGAATTTCTTAACCGTTTGGACGAAATCATCATTTTCGATGAGCTTGGCGAAGAAGATTTGCTCGAAATCGTTGATTTGCAAATCAATGGTTTAAATCAAACGCTCGCCGAACGCGGCTGGATTGTGCAGTTAACGACGGAAGCGAAAAAATGGCTGGTCGAGAAAACCTGCGGCGACCGAAGCTACGGTGCGCGACCGTTGCGACGCGCTTTGCAGCGCTACGTCGAAGACCCGCTCGCCGACGCAGCGATTTCCGGCAAGCTCGCGCGGGCTGAGGTAATCGAAGTTTTTGAACTCGAAGATAAACTTGATTTTCGCATTTTGAGCGAGAAAAACGAGATTGAAGAAGCTTTGAATTTTGAATTGTCGGATTTGAAGTAAGCTTTAGTCAATTAGGCGCAACTGTCAACTATAAACTCTCAACTATAAACTGTTTTGCAGAAAACCGTTGTTTCTTTGCAGGACAGTTTATAGTTTACAGTTTATAGTTTACAGTTGCTTTGTCATTTGGAAGGCTTGATTATTTTCCGATGCATTTCCTGATTTGGCGTTTTGTCTGTATAATTCCTAGCTTTGTTGGAATGGAGCGTGAAAAAGCAACCAAGACGAAAGGCAAACGAATCCTAATCGCGTTGTCCGAGAGGTTAGCATCGCAAACGAGAAAATTATATTTGAAACGTTGAACAATCGTTTCAGACGGTTGTTCGCACACTCTCAATAATCGTTCAGCGAGCTTTTTTATTATGCCCGTTAAAACAGAATTTAAGGGAAAAGCATTTATGCAAATTTTTCGCGTTTTTCGGTTTGCGCTGGTGAGCGTCTTAGTTTTCTCTCTCCTCGCACCGTTTTATATTCAAAGCTCGCGCGCCGAAAACATCGTTACTCAACAACCGCAGCAACTCGTCGAATCGGTTGATTTCCAAGGCAATCGCCGTCTGCGCGACGAAGATTTGCTTTATTACATTCAAACCCGTCAGGGTGATCCGTTTAGTCAGCAGCAGATTGAACGCGATTTACAGGCGCTGTTGTCGCTCAATTTTTTTAACAAAACTGAAACTAAGGTTTTAACCAGTACAGGCGTTCGCGGCGGCGTTGACGTGATTTTTATGGTTGAAGAATTGCCGATTATCCGTGATTTGCAATTCAAAGGAGCCAAGGCGATTACGGAATCCGACATTCTCAAAGCATTCCGCGAAAACCGCGTCGGCGTTTCCAAAGAAGCCATTCACGATCCGGTAAAGGTGCGAACGGCAACGCGCGTTTTGCGCGAATTGCTATCGGCGAAAGGTTATCCAAACGCGCAGATTGAAGCAACGCCGGAAATAATTTCGGCAACTTCAATCGGTTTGACTTTCAATATTGATCAGGGCGAGCGCTCGCGCATCGCTAAAATTGATTTTGAAGGCAATCAGGTTTTCAAAGACGGCGAGCTTCGCAGCCAGTTAAAATTAAACAAAGAAACCGGCATTTTTAACTTATCGCGCATTTACGGGACCGACATTTTAGACCGCAACAAGCTGCAATACGATTTGCAGAAAAACGCGCTCGATTACGTGCGCTCGAAAGGTTATCTCGGAGCGCGTTTCGGCGAACCGGAAGTCGAAGGCTTGGGACGGCGACGCACCGGATTTTTCCTGCCGATTCCGTTTTTGTCTTCGGTTGACGACACGCTTAAAGTCACGATTCCGATTACCGAAGGCAAACAATATCGAGTCGGCAACGTAAAAATAGAAGGCAATTCGATTTTCTCCGAACAGCAGATTCAGCAATTTATCGGTTTGCAAAAAGGCGAGGTCGCCAACGGCGCACGCCTGCGCGAAGCTCTCTACGAAACTTTAAAGAAATTTTACGGCGCGCAGGGCTTTATCGAATATTCAGCCGATCTTGAGCCGGAGTTGAAAGACGATCCGGCGAATCCGAATCAAGGCATCGCGGATTTCAATATTACGATTGACGAAGGCAAGCAGTTTACGCTGCGGCGGCTCGAATTTACCGGCAACACTTTTACGCGCGACTCTGTTTTGCGCCGCGAGATGCTGGTTAACGAAGGCGACGTTTACAACCAGATCGGATATGAACAATCGGTTATCCGCCTCAATCAAACCGGTTATTTCGACCCGATTGATAAAGACAAGGACACCGAGTTCCGCACCGTGCCGGAGCGCGGCGAGGTTGATTTAAACGTCAGAGTCAAAGAACGCGGACGCCAGCAAATTTCGTTTAACGGCGGTATTTCGGGCATCGGCGGCTCGTTTTTCGGGCTGGAATATTCGACCAACAACCTTTTGGGGCGCGGCGAAGTTCTCTCGTTTCAAGTCGGCGCGGGAAATCGTCAACGCAGCTTCCAATTTTCCTTTACCGAGCCGTATTTTCGAGATCGACCGATTTCCATCGGATTTTCCGCGTTCGCTTATAACCGCAAATTTTTCGGCGAAGGCACGTTTCTGTCGGAAAACTTTGACGCGCAGCTCGGAGCTTTGACCAATACCGGTTTGCTGACGACAAGAGAAGATAATTTATTTACCCAAAACACTTACGGCGTGTCGGTATTTGCCAGCGCGCCGCTTTCGGAGTTTTATCGCAAACGACGCTTTACGCAGTTTGCGCGCGTCGGGCTTTCGTATCAATTTTCGGCAACATCAATCGAAGAACCGCCGGTTAACGAACAAGGCGGTCCTAATCAAATTCCGGTTATCTTCGAAACGCCGAATATTATTACAAGCCGCATCACACCGACTTTCGTCTATGATTCTCGTGAATATTCGGGGGCAGGAATTGATGCCGTTAGCGGCAGCCAGATAACTTTCGCTTCGGCGATTTCCGGTTTGGGCGGCGACGTTCGCACGTATCAACCGACGCTCCAATATATGAAGTTTTTGAGGATGCGTCGGAAAAGATCACAGAATCCCGAAGTTTTCGGTTTTCGTCTGCTGGCGGGAACAATCGGTTCGTTCGGCACGACCGATAAAATCAGAAACGCTAATTCGCTTTCGTTCGTCAACGGCGTTCCGCTTTATGAGCGTTTTTACCTCGGCGATGAAACCACGATTCGCGGTTACAACGTCCGCTCAATCGGTCCGGTCGCTCCGGTCGAGAGCTTTATCACTTCGCGCAGCGTAACGCTGGCGACGAATGCAACCGGGACGCCCGTTGCCCTGCCCGGACAATCAAGCTCCGATCAGTGCGTCAGCCAGAACATCAGCCGAGGCGCTTGTCCGGCGCTTTTCGGATTGTTTACCGGCGCGGGCGGCGCAAATCCGATTTCGACCGGGCAAAGTTATTACTTTATCGGCGGCGACACGCAGCTTTTGGGAAATTTTGAATATCGCGTTCCAATTTTCGGTCCCGTCAGCATCGCGGCTTTCGCCGACATCGGAACGGCGTTTAATCTTCGCAAAGGCTCCGCTCAGGCTTTAAACAGCAATTTTCAGCAAGACCAGCCGTTTTTGGGCTTTAACTCTTTGACCGGATTGTTTTTGAACACCCCTCAAGGTCAGCAGTTTCAACCGACGTTTTTCGGCGGCGCGATTCTGACTTCAGAAAACACGTTCCTGACGCGCGAGCAATTTAACGCTTTTATCCGCGACGGCGTGAGCATTAACACGCAGGGAATTCCGCTCGTGCCGGGCTTGCGTGAAGTTTTCCTGCGCGGTGAAGCGCAAACCAACACCGTCATTCGCGTTGACCAGAGCGTTTTTGACCGCTTCACCGACGTTCGTTCGAGCCTCGGTCTCGAATTGCGCGTCCAGGTGCCGGTTGTCAACGTGCCTTTTCGCCTGATTTATGCTTATAATCCGAATGCGCGCAACGGAACGGTCGAAAATCTGCCCGGCTTGCTCTTTCAGGAAAAGAAAAGCGTTTTCCGTTTCAGCGTCGGACGCACGTTCTAAGATTCGTTTTGGCTAAGTTTTTTTTGTGGAGAGCCAACTTTTTGGCTCTCCGCATCAACAAAATACAGAACACTTCGCTAATCGCAATTAGTTACAACCAGCAATCAAAAGGAGTTAATAAGGAAAGATATATGAAAACAGTTCGTTTCATTGCGGCTCTGATGTTTTTCGCCGCTATTGCAGCAGTTCCATCGCTTGCCCAAACCGGAGGCGCAGCACCGACGCAAGCTACCACGAGAGTCGGGATTATTGACACATCGGTTTTTGCCGACGAAAAACGCGGCATTCAAAAATTCATTTCTGCTTACAAACAGTTGGAAATCGAGTTCACGCCTCGCCGCACAGAAATCACGGGGATTGAAAATCGCTTAAAGACTATCCAAGCGGATTTCACTAAAATGCAGGCTGAAGCAGCGAAGCCGGGTTCCCCGGTGAGCGCCGAATCAGTGCAAAAGAAATTGGATGAAGGGCAAACTCTTCAAATCGAATACAACCGCAAAGTAGAAGACTACAAACAAGCGGTGCAAAAACGCGAAGCCGCCCTTGTCGGACCGATTTATCAGGACATCGGCAAAGCGATTCAAGATTTCGCTAAATCAAAAGGCTTTACCGCGATTATTGACATCAGCAAAGACCAGAATGCAATGATCGTCTGGGCTGATATGGCTTCGATTGACACCACCACTATTGACTTTATCAAGTTTTACAACGCGCGACCGGCTGGTACTGCCGCTGCTGCTCCCGCGAAGTAAACAAGTAAAAAGTAAAAAGTAAAAAGGCAAAAGTTCGGAGGACAATTCCGGGCTTTTGCCTTTTTACTTTTGCCTTACGGTTTGCTTCAAACCGTTTGATTTGTTATTTTGTCGCCTTTACCCAATTAAATGATTACGCTCGACATTAACGAAATTATACAGCTTTTGCCGCATCGTTATCCGTTTCTGCTGGTTGATAAAATCATCGAGCTGGTGCCGAAAGAACGAATTGTCGGAATCAAGCAGGTAACTTACAACGAATTCTTTTTTCGCGGGCATTTTCCCGCTGCTCCCGTAATGCCCGGCGTTTTGGTGATTGAAGCGCTGGCGCAAGCCGGCGCGGTTCTCGCTCTGCGCGAAATCGAAGACCGAGCGAAGAAAATCCCCTATTTCAGCGGCATCGAAAAAGCGCGTTTTCGTCGCCCGGTTGTTCCCGGCGACACTCTCACACTCGAAGTTACGGCGTTGAGAATCGGTCACAGAATCCAGAGAATGCGCGGCGAAGCAAAGGTTGACGGGCAGCTCGCCGCCGACTGCGAGATTATGTCCGTCATCGCCGACCGCACTTTTTAGTGAGCGGTGAGCGGTGAGCAGTGAGCAGAGTTTTATATCTGCTTTTTCTGCTCACTGCTTACTGCTTACTGCTCACTATGTTTGTTCATCCAACGGCAATTGTCAGTTCACGAGCGCAAATCGGGGAAAATTGTTTCATTGGCGCGTATTCCATCGTCGGCGATGAAGCGAAGCTCGGAAACGGCGTACGGCTTGAATCGCACGTCGTCGTTGACGGCGACACCATAATCGGCGATGAAACGCAGGTTTTTCCGTTTGTTTCAATCGGTCTCGCCCCGCAGGATTTGAAATACGCGGGCGAGCCGACGAGCGTCCGAATAGGCAAAAGAAACCACATCCGCGAATTCGTCACAATTCACAGAGGGACGACGGGCGGCGGCGGTTTGACCGAAATCGGCGACGATTGCCTGCTGATGGCGCAAGCGCACGTAGCGCACGACTGCCGCATCGGAAACGGCGTGATTATGGCAAACGCCGCGACGCTCGCCGGTCACGTCGAAATCGAGGATAAGGCGCAGGTAGGCGCATATTCGGGCGTCCATCAATTCTGCCGCGTCGGACGCGAAGCATTTATCGGCGGCTATTCCGTAATTGTCAAAGACGCGCTGCCATTTGCCATTTCACAAGGAAATCACGCCAAATGTTACGGCTTGAACTCAATCGGAATGCGTCGGCGCGGATATGAAAAAGAGACAATCGAAAAGCTCAAACACGCTTTTCACCTTTTGCTTTCAGCCAAATTGAACACAACTCAGGCTTTGGAAAAAATAAAACAAGAAATCGCGGACTCGGCAGAAGTTGATTTTCTTGTTCAGTTTATAGAATCCTCAAAACGCGGCGTCGTCAAATAAAAACTCCGTGTTTTCTCTGTGACTTCTCTGTGCGCTCTGTGGTGAAAAAAGATTTAACACAGAGTTCACGGAGAAGTCACAGAGAACACGGAGATTTTTCCGGCGTAAATTTAAGAATGAAATACGGATTGATTGCCGGAAACGGAGAATTTCCCTTTTTAGTTATCCAAGGCGCACGGCGCGCAGGCGCATCTTTGTCGGTAGTTGCAATCAAAGAAGAAACCGACAAGGAAATAGAAAAAGTTGCAGATAAACTGATTTGGGTTTCAATCGGTCAATTGGGAAAAATGATTTCGTTTTTCCGGCGCGAGGGCGTGACGAAAGCGATAATGGCTGGACAAGTCAAGCACGTTCAGATTTTTTCCGGCGCGCTGCCCGATTTAAGAATGGTCAAAATGCTGTTTTCCCTAAAACAGCGCAACACGGATTCTCTGATCGGCGCGGTCGCCGCAGAGTTGGCAAAAGACGGTATCGAATTGATTGATTCGACATATTTTATTCAGGAACAGCTTGCGCCCGAAGGCGTTTTGACAAGAAGAAAGCCTGATGCTCAGGAGCAGCGAAACATTGAATACGGTCTAAAAATCGCGGGCGAAATTGCCAGACTCGATTTGGGGCAAACAATCGTCGTCCGCGCGCAGGCTTGTGTGGCGATTGAAGCGATGGAAGGAACGGACGCCGTAATTAAACGCGCCGGAGAATTGGCGCGCGGGAAATTAACCGTCGTCAAAGTCGCCAAACCGAATCAGGATATGCGTTTCGACGTTCCCGTAGTCGGCGTTCCGACCGCTGAAACGATGATTGCGGCGGGCGCGACCTGTTTGTGCGTGACGGCAGGGAAAACTCTGATTTTCGACCGCGAAGAAATGATTGCCCTAGCTGACAAACACAAGATTTCAATCATCGGGGTTTAGTCAGAACCGGAGCGGCAGCGACCGGATTTCCTATATTAACCCGGTCGCTGCCGCTCCGGTTCTGACTTTTGAAACCGGACTTATTAAATCAGCGTAAAATTACAGTTGATAAATTATCATTCTCTTAAAAATTCTGAGGAACAAATGAAAAAAACATTATTCGTTTTAGTTTTAACTCTGTCGTTTGTCGCCAACGGTTTGGCGCAAATGCCGAGCAAAGCTTCGTCAAATGCAACCAAAGCGGCTGGGGGCATTACGCAGGCGCAGCTTAAAAAATATTTGTATTACATCGCCTCCGACGAGTTGGAAGGTCGCAATACGCCGTCGAAAGGTTTGGATATGGCGGCGAAATTTATCGCCGACAATTTGAAAAGCTGGGGCGTTAAACCCGCCGGGGATAACGGCACTTATTTTCAAACAATGAAAATGCGACGCGACGCGATTGACACCGCTGCTGCGGCAATGGAAATCGGCGGAAAGAAATTCGCGTACGCCGAAGATTTTTTCCGCATGGCTGGAACGACAAACGGCGCGTTGAGCAAACCGCTCGTTTTCGTCGGCAACGGCTGGATGGTCAAATCAAAAAACATTGACGCTCATGAAGGCGTTGATGTAGCAGGCAAAATTGCCGTCGTCCAATTAATGGGAGAATCTTCAAGGGCTTTGCCGCAAGGAGTAACGCAAGCGGATTTGAAACAGGAAGCGAGAGGCACGGAATGGGCTGATCCGGTATTTTACGCGCGGCAAAAAGGCGCGGCGGGCGTCATTTTCATCGCTCCGCCCGAAGTGCCAAATTTTTGGGCAAGACTCAAAGAGAATATGTCCGAAGGTCCCGGAATGCAGATCGAAGGCTTGCAAAGCGACAGAGGCGGGGCGGGAAACAGGCAGCAAAATCAGATTCCGGTTTTTCTCATTTCGCGCACTGCCGGCAACGCTTTGTTTGAAGGCGAAACCGCCAATCCGATTGAAAATCCGCAAGCAATGACTGCATTTGCATTTGGCGGAAACAAAAATATCAGCATCAATTCCGCTACCAAAGCCGAAACCGCTACCACGCAAAATGTCGTCGGAATGATCGAAGGCTCAGACCCGACTTTAAAAGCGGAGATGGTCGCCATCGGTGCTCACTACGACCACGACGGAGTAGGCAAAAGCGTTCCCCCGAAATGTAAAAACGGACCTCGCGACGACGTGATTTACAACGGCGCGGACGATGACGGTTCGGGAACGGTCGCCGTCCTGTCAATTGCCGAAGCTCTGGCGAAATCCGGGAAAAAACCGAAGCGCTCGGTTCTCTTCGTCTGGCACGCGGGCGAGGAAAAAGGCTTGTTGGGCAGCGCATATTTTACGAAATTCCCAACCGTAGATTTGAGCAAAGTCGTCACGCAGCTCAACATTGATATGATCGGTCGCAGCAAAGCGCCCGGTGATACCAAACCGGAGAACAAAGATTTGTCGGGTCCGAACGAAATCTACGTGATCGGCTCGAAAATGATGAGCACCGAGCTTGGCAATGTAAGCGAAGCAATCAACGGCTCGTTTTTGAATTTAAGCTACAATTACAAATACGACGACCCGAACGACACAAACCGCTTTTTCTTCCGCTCGGATCACTTCAACTACGCGCAAAAAGGCATTCCGATTATTTTCTGGTTTGACGGCGTTCACGAAGATTATCACTGTCCGAGCGATCACCCGGACAAAATTGACTATGCCAAAATGGAAAAAGTCACCCGCACGATTTTCGCCACAATGTGGGAAATCGCCGACGCCGGAAAGCGTCCGGCGGTTGACAAAAAGCTTCCGGCGGAATTAACCGGGAGATAATTTTTTGAATCAATCTTCAATACAAAGCATCGAGATGCAGAGAATACAATTTTTAAATTCTCTGCATCTCGATGTTTTTATGTTGAAAAGCAATTTAATTATGCGTATTCGCGCTATTGAAAATATTGCCGTAATAAATTTCCCCTAACAGCTAAATGTGAGGTTTTCTGAGGTTTGTTTGATTATCGGCTTCGTTTAAGATTACATGCCCTGTTACCCTTCAGTGCTAAGAAAAAGTTCGTTATAGAGTTTCCGCAAACCTCCGAACTTTACCCATGAGTTCGACAAACTGTTTGTAATAGGCATTTTGAGCCTCTTGTATTTCATCAGAAGTCATTCGTTTGCGATTCTCATCTTCAACTTTCTTTTCAATATTCTGAACTGTATCCCATGCACTATCATTGGTGTAATATTCCTTCGATTCGAAATGATCTTTATCAACCTTTAATGTTTCTTGAATAAGCCAGTGATTACTACCGTTCAATGCCACAACCTTCCAAACTGGCAATTCAACGTCCTTCAGATTCCGACTCTTGTGTCTCTCAAGTTCATTAATAAACTCCTTGACGGAAGATTGTATATCACTATCAGAAAACTCTGATTCTGCATTGAGTAGTTCCTCTTTAATTTTAGGTAACGCCGCCCGCAAATATTCATTTATAGGACAACCATCCTGCAGTTTCTCTCCGTCTCCAGTCATCCCTACAGCGGCAGACTGAACCACGTACAGATGATCTTTTTTTTTGAGTTGAAGTTTGTGTTTTAGACCCGCAGCAAAGACAGGACTTCTACAGGTGTTTCCACTGCAAACGATAACGATTTTCTTCTTGCTCGATTCCATATTACATTTCCTTCCCAGCTACGTTTAACTGGATATTTGGGTAATTTTCCAAACAGAAGTCGCTACTCTTGCTAAAAACTCTTGTCTTAATCTAACTTGGGTGGGCGTCCATTCAGGATAATCAATACTACTAGTCATTCGAAATTGGCTTTGTTTATAAATAGGGAGTTTTTCCAGATATAATTTTGTTCCGCAGTCATTGTTTTTACCGGATTCAAGCAAAGTTAAGTTACCTAATCTAAAAATATAGTTTTCCTGCTCTTCCAATGCGAAATATTGTTCCCAATCGGTTGTAGGGTTTTCCGGTAAAATATGCTCTATCGTTGCAGATTCGTCATCGGGGCTTCTGTCCGTTCCAGCAATTTGGTTTTCAAGAGAATAAAGAATATATCTAGCCAGTTTCTTTTTGCCCTTAGTGTTTATTTGTTTTGTGGAAAATGAATTAACAAATGCTTCATCATTGAGATAAATACTTCTTAATTCTTGAGCAACTTGGCTTGATCTGGTAATTTCACCTTGGAAAATTTTTTTTGCGGCAATATGAAAAGCCTGTTCTTGCCTTTTCGGGTCCAAGCCGCCGATTACGTTATAACGAAAAGCGATTATTGAACAAAATCTTAAAACATCTTCAAATTCAGAAGGAAGCTTAAAGTATGCTTCTAATAATAAGGGATAAGGCTGTGTTACTCCGAATAATCTCAATTCGCCAATTCTTTTCCGTATCTCTTTATTCCCAAGCCATAAATCATCATTAGGATTTCTTAGAGCCGCATATATTGCAGCGTACTTTTCTAAATCATCAAGCAAAACAAAGCTATCTTCTTTTGTTTTGACAGAGTTTCGTAATGCTTTGAAGAGTTGTTCCCGCTTAACGATTTCATAGCGTGAATGCCAAAAATAACGAAGAAAAGTAGGAAATTTGTCCAAGTCGGTTATTTGAATGATACGATGCCATTGCTCTTTTGCTTGTCTTTTATCCTCATCACTTTTAGCGGTTAAAGATAGAAGATAATTTTTTAACAAATCAGAAATACTTAATTCTGCGCCTCTAGAATTTAGTGTTTCAAATACGGTGTAAGCACTTAGAGCATTTTTAACAACGATTTGAATAAATGCCAGTTTTTCGGCAATTTGATTTTGGAGAAAATCAGCCAATGATTCTCCGTCCGGGTTATTGCCGAATAATTCTTTAACTTTTGAATAGTAATAGTCAAAAGCTTTTTGCAATAGTTTATTTGAAATAGGAAGTCTGTGCGGATTAATTGGATCACGTAGTTGCACTAGAAAACTACGATAAAAAGATTCGTTGTTTTCATTAAGTTTTAATTTATTAGAATAACGCAGAGAAACGGCATCTTTCTCTCCGATATACTGTTCAGTTAATCTGATTTTGCGTTCATTGTTTGCATCAGTTTCAATTCCACTTTTAACTAAATCATCAATTCTCTTAATAGTAGCGAGCGCAATTATACTTAAAGTTGCTAATCGTTGCTGCCCATCAATAACACTGAAGTTTTTGCCTTCTAAATCTTGGATAACGATTGCTCCCATATAATGAAGGTCGTTTTTTTTGCCTCTGACAGATAGAATGTCAGTCCATAAATCATCCCATTGTTCTTCTTCCCAAGAATAATCTCTTTGAAATTCAGGAACTTGATACCGTTTTCCGTTTGAGAAAATATCATTTAGCGTAACCGTATCTGTGTCTAAAAGATTATATTGCGGCATAAACAAAAACTTCCAAATAGATAATAAAACAAAAGCAGAAGTTTACAAATTAATGCAAACCACTGCCTTTATTAATATCGCAAACCAAAAGGGAAATTTTAATGATTCTCGCGTTCAACGCCTTCGGGTAAAATACCGTGATAAATCTCGCCGCCCGCCGTGACAAACTCCGCCGATTTGGCTTTTAAGCCAAGCTCGATTGCTGCCGTTTCATCAACCTGATTTTCCGCCGCAAATTCGCGGACTTCCTGTGTGATTTTCATCGAGCAGAAATGCGGTCCGCACATCGAGCAGAAATGCGCCAGCTTTGCGCCTTCAGCCGGCAAAGTTTCGTCGTGATATTCGCGCGCGACTCCCGGGTCTAAAGCCAGATTAAACTGGTCTTCCCAGCGAAACTCGAAACGCGCCTTTGACAGAGCGTTGTCACGAATTTGCGCGCCCGGATGACCTTTCGCCAAATCCGCTGCGTGCGCCGCGAGTTTATAAGTAATCACGCCTTCTTTCACGTCCTTTTTGTTCGGCAAACCGAGATGTTCTTTCGGCGTGACATAACAAAGCATCGCCGTCCCGAACCAGCCGATCATCGCTGCGCCAATTGCCGAAGTGATGTGATCGTATCCGGGCGCGATGTCGGTCGTCAGAGGTCCCAAAGTGTAAAACGGAGCTTCGCCGCAGATTTCGAGCTGCTTGTCCATATTTTCTTTGATCAAGTGCATCGGCACGTGACCGGGACCTTCGATCATCGTCTGGCAATCCATTTCCCAGGCGATTTTCGTCAATTCGCCTAAAGTGTCGAGTTCGGCAAACTGCGCTGCGTCGTTTGCGTCGGCAATCGAACCGGGACGCAGCCCGTCGCCAAGAGAAAATGAAACGTCATAAGCGCGCATAATCTCGCAAATCTCGCGGAAACGAGTGTAAAGAAAACTTTCTTCATGATGCGACAGACACCATTTCGCCATAATCGAACCGCCGCGCGAAACGATTCCGGTTGTTCGGTTCGCGGTCAAACGGATATAAGGCAACCGTACGCCCGCGTGAATCGTGAAATAATCAACTCCTTGCTCTGCTTGTTCAATCAAAGTGTCGCGGTAAATCTCCCACGTCAAATCTTCGGCTTTACCGTTCACCTTTTCCAAAGCCTGATAAATCGGCACAGTCCCAATCGGCACGGGCGAATTCCGCAAAATCCATTCGCGCGTCGCGTGAATATTTTTGCCCGTTGACAAATCCATCACCGTGTCTGCGCCCCATTTCGTCGCCCAGCGCATTTTCTCGACTTCTTCTTCAATCGAAGAAGTAATCGCCGAATTGCCGATGTTTGCGTTGATTTTAACGAGAAAATTTCTGCCAATCGCCATCGGTTCGCTTTCGGGATGATTGATGTTCGCGGGAATAATCGCACGCCCGCGCGCAACTTCGACGCGGACGAATTCGGGCGTCACGTATTTAGGAATCGCTGCACCGAAAGATTCGCCCGCGTGTTGATGAAGCAAAGATGAACGGTCGCTTCCCGCGCCGTTTTGCATCGCTTCAAAAGCGATTTTGCGCCCCAGATTTTCGCGGATTGCGACATATTCCATTTCCGGCGTAATAATTCCGCGCCTTGCGTAATGCATTTGCGTCACGCATTTGCCGGATTGAGCACGTAGCGGAGCGCGTTTTAAGCCCGGAAATTCTTCCAATTTTCCGTTCGATTTGATTTTGGCAACATCTTCCGCGCCTTTGGTCAAATAACCGTTGTCCTGCGGCAAAATCTCGCGCCCAACATATTCCTCGACATCGCCGCGCGCAACGATCCAATCGCGCCGCAGCGCAGGCAAACCATCGCGCACGTCACATTTCACATTCGGATCAGACCAAACGCCGCTCGTGTCGTAAACGCGCACGTCCGGGTTTTCTTCCAATTCGTTTTCGAGATTTCTGGTCGGACTTAAACTGATTTCACGAAACGGCACGCGCAGCTCGAATTTGTAATCGTTGCGCGTGTCGCCGTTGGTTGTCACGTAGGTTTTTTGTGAAGCCGGAAACGCAGTTTCCCGGCTGGATTTTTCTTTGATTTCTTCCATTTATTCTCCCTTCGTCGGTATTATCCGCATCAGGTTCGTAGGGTAATGTTCCGAGCGCGGAACAACTCTCAGCCTTTAAAGCTCCCCTGAAAACTTTTGCTTGATGCATATTACGACATTGAAATCTTTAACCCAAATGCTTGACAAGTTTGTTCCCATATCGGTAACTTTCAGCTAGCGGCAATGAGTGAGGCAAGCAAATGGGAGAATAAAAAATGAATACGATTTCATACCGAAAGATTCGGGAATTCGTCCGTTTGCATCCCGTAGCGGAATCTTCACTCAGCGCATGGTACAAAATAACGAAAAAGGCAAGCTGGCAAAATATTGTCGAAGTCAGGCGCGATTATCCGCACGCCGATTTGGTCGGGCGTTTTGTAGTTTTCAACATCGCGGGAAACAATTACAGATTGATCGCCGAAATTCATTTTGAATCTCAGTTGATTTTAATCAGGCATATTTTAACGCACGCCGATTATGATAAAGGTAAATGGAAAGAATGATTAGAGTTGCCGAAAACGTAAATCCGCAAAAGTATGGCAAACTTTTGTCCAAAACGCTTCCGACAATTATTAAAACGGAAGAAGAAAACGACCGTGCGATTTTGATTGTCGAAGAATTGCTGGCAAAAGGCGATAAGCTCACATCCGAAGAAACGGCTTTGCTTGAGCTTTTGGGCAAATTGATTGCCGATTTTGAAACGAATTTTTATCAACCGCGCGAGGCTTCGCCGCAGGAAGTTTTAATCGAAATGATGAACGCTCGCGGGCTGAAACAAAAAGATTTGACCGAAGTTTTCGGCTCAAAAAGCAGAGTGTCGGAAGTAATCAGCGGAAAAAGAGAAATTACCAAAACTCAAGCAAAAGCATTGGCGGATTTTTTTAAGGTGTCGGCAGAACTGTTTATTTGATTTTCTTTTAAATCTATCAAAATTTCGTCTATATTCTCCGCATCAGGTTCAACGGGTCCCACCGTTTGGCGACTCTCAGCCTTGATAACCAAAACTCCCCGAAAAATCTATTCAATTACCAAATAAATCTTGCATTATTCCATTTTTATCACAAACGATTTTGTAGGAAGTCTCATCATCCT
>DASVQU010000172.1:0-2391 GCA_036388995.1 Pyrinomonadaceae bacterium
CGAATCAATGTCGAGCAGCATCACGATGCCAGCTTCGCCGAGCGGCGCGAAAACGATTTGGCGGATTGTAAAAGCCGCGTGTGAATAAGTGAAAATCGTGCTTTCCGGTCGGACTTCGATTTTGACGAGCAAATCTCTCGCCGCGTATTCGAGCGGATAACCTTCGACGCGAAATCCGAACTCCATTTGGTCGAGAATTTTCAGCGGATAAACCCATGCTTCAGCCGCGCGGTGTTCGTAGCCTAAAAATGCGGATTTGCGCCCGACAACATCGTAAAAAGAACCCGGCTGCGTTCGTCTGGATAATTCCAACCCGCTTTTCGGCAGAGAGAATTTCGCGGGCATATTTGTCGAAATTGTCTGAGCCGAAAGTTGATTCATCAATCCGAAAGAAATAAAAAATAAGACGAGCGAAACCAAAAACGAATGCTTTTTCACCGTAAAATCTTACTGTTTTTTGCGAACGTAATAAACAACTCCGGCGCGGTCGTCGGAAAATAAAAACGAGCTTTCGTCCAATCGCAGAACGTCGCACGGGCGACCGACAACCGTTTTGCTCAGTAAGAAGCCGTTGATGAAATCGCGCGGTTTTTCGTTTTTGCGGGCGACGACGATTTTATAGCCGCTCCCGATTTGCTCGTTTGTCGAGCCGTGAAGAGCGACTAAAAACGCGCTTTGAATTGTTTTGTCAGACGTATTTTGGTCGAAATAATCAAAACCGAGCGCCGAGCTATGCGCAGGAAAACGAGCATAAGATGCAGGAACGTTTCGGCAGCCGGAATTCGTTCCGAGTTTCGGATCAGCAAAGATTCGACCGTTTGACTGATAGCACTTCGCCCAGCCGTAATTTGCGCCGTTTTTGAGCGCGTAAAACGTTTCATCCGGTTTGTCGTCGCCGAGATGGTCTGCGCCTTGATTTGTGGCGAAAAGGATTTTACCGACAAATTTTAAACCGACGGCGTTTCGCAAACCTTTGACAAAAGTTCTTTGACGGCTTCCGTCCGGGTTCATTTCCAAAACCGTCGCCCGCGTCGCTTCTTTTTCTTTGCAGGCGTTGCAGCTCGAACCGACGGAAACATAAATTTTCCGCGTTTCCGCATTAATCGCAATCGTTCTGGTCAGATGCCAGCCGCCGTATTTGTAGCTCAAACCGTAATCGGGAAAAGTCGCCAAAGTCTGCGGCGTTTTGTCGGTCGGCGCGGTTTCGCCTTTTGTGAATTTGTAGCGCAGCAATTTGTCGGTTAAAGCCAGATAAAGCCAATCCTGCCCGTTTTCGTCGGTGTAAAATTGAACGCTGTTCGGATTTCTTAAATTCGTCAAATACGCGGTTACTTTGCGGAATTTTCCGGTTTGCAAATCGAATTCGTCAAGAATATAAACCGCGCCTTTCCGGTTGTCGGTCAAATCGTGCAAATCGGTTACGAAAATGCGACCGTCCGGCGCTTTGGCGAAAAAGCGGACGCGATTTAATCCTTCCGCCGCCGGAACGATTTCGTAATTTTCGGGCAAATTCAGATTAAAAGTTTTGCCGTTTTTGAGCGTTATTTTATGCGGCGTGAGCTTGATTTGAGCGTTGGAAAAACCGACGAAAAAGACGGCGGCGAATAAAATCGCAGCAAAAATTCGTTGACAAACAATCTTCATAAAACTAATTTTCGATTTATGGATTACAAACAATTTTTCGCGCCGGAAGGCAAAGCAATCAGTCTGGCTGATTTCGATGCGGATTTTACCGGAGATTATAAAAATAAAGAAGTGGCTCGCGGCGATTTGGAGCGCGAACAGGAACGGATTGCGGATTTACAGGAAATCTTGTACGCGCAAAACACTCAATCTCTTGTCGTGATTTTTCAGGCGATGGACGCCGCCGGAAAAGACAGCGCGATCAAGCACGTTTTTCGGGGCGTTGATCCGCAAGGCATCAGTGTCGTGCCGTTTAAAGCGCCTTCGGAGGAAGAGCTGGATCACGATTATCTCTGGCGCGCTTCGAAAAATCTGCCCGAACGCGGAAAAATCGGCGTTTTTTCGCGCTCGTATTACGAAGATGTTTTGGTCGTCCGCGTTCATCCGCAAATTCTGCAATCCGCGCCGCTTCCCGAAAAAATTAAAGCGGATGAGAAAATCTGGGAACAGCGTTATGAAGACATTCGCAATTTTGAACTTTATCTGCATCGCAACGGCGTTCACGTTTTGAAATTCTTTTTGCTCACTTCAAAAAAAGAACAGAAAAAACAATTGATGGAACGCATCGAAGACCCGGCTAAACATTGGAAATTCAGGCTCGGCGATTTAAAAGATCGCGCCCGCTGGGATGATTTTATGCGGGCTTATGAAGCGACTTTTGCCGCGACCAGCACGGAAATTGCGCCGTGGTATATCGTGCCGGGAAAC
>DASVQU010000173.1:0-21602 GCA_036388995.1 Pyrinomonadaceae bacterium
TTGAAATCGTTCATATTTCGTTTTCCGGTTCGTGCGCCTCAATGATTGAACTGCAAGCGGCGCTCGAAAACGAGCTGGGCGATGCGGTCAAAGTTTTGGCGACTGTTTACAACGCACAAAATTTTACGCTGCTCGACATTCTTCACGCAGAAGCGTCGAAAGGCTACGGTCTTAAAAAATTTGCCGAATTCCGCCATATCAAACCGGAAGAAATAATGGTCGTCGGCGATAATTTCAACGACCTCGAAATGCTCGAATTTGCAGGTTTGCCGGTCGTGATGGGTAATGCTGCGCCCGAATTGCTGGAAAATCCGAAATACGAAACAACTTTGAGCAACGACGAAAGCGGTGTAGCCGCAGCGATTGAGAGATTCATTCTTTAATCGTCAAAATCGTTTCAAAATCTTTTGCAATTTTCAGCGGAAAACGCGCAGTGTTTGCAATGCGGAGAAGATATTTAGATTTCCGATCTCGAAAAAGGCGGATGCCGTCGGCTGTCTCAAACAGGAATAGGAGAACATTTCGCAAATTCTCGGCAAAAACGATACAGTAACTAAATCAAATTAATTTATAAGGAGAAACGAATGGCAAATAAAATTGCAGTTATTCAAACCAACAAAGGCACGATCAGATTTGAGCTTTTAGAACAGGACGCGCCGAAAACTACGGAAAATTTTCGACTTTTAGCCGAGCGCGGTTATTACGACGGCGTGATTTTTCACCGCGTAATCAAGGGTTTTATGATTCAAGGCGGCGACCCGCTTGGAATGGGTTATGGCGGCGAATCCGCCTGGGGCGGAAAATTCGCTGACGAAATTAATTCCGGCTCGGAGCTATATCGCGGCGTATATTCAAAAGGCACGGTCGCAATGGCGAATTCGGGACCGAACACAAACGGCTCGCAATTTTTTATTATGCACGTTGATTACCCGCTCCCGCCTTCTTACACAAAATTCGGGCGCGTCATCGAAGGTCAGGAAGTAGTTGACGCAATCGCCAATGTTAAAACAGGCAGCAACGACAAACCCGCTGAAAAAATCGTGATGGAAAAAGTTACGATTGAAGAACAGTAAATCCGTGATTAACGGGCGAATTTCCGTGACCGAGGCGAGGCGCAGTGCGAATCGCCTCGGTCACAAATTTTTTGGCAATCGAAATCGCCGTTTTTAAATCTTTCCCCAAAGCCAGATTCGCAGCAATCGCCGAAGCCAAAGTGCAGCCTGTCCCGTGCGTTGCAGTCGTTTCAATCCATTCGGCTTCAAAAACTGTAAAACCGCTTTCATCCAGCAATAAATCGCTTGCAGTTCTTTGGTTTTCCAATTCCGCATTCGCAAAATGTCCGCCTTTGATTAAAACAGCCCGCGCGGCTAGCTTTCGGATTTTTTCGGCTGCGGCGCGGCGATCTTGTTCGGTTTCGATTTTTAAGTTTGTGATTCGCTCTGCTTCGGCAATATTCGGAGTGACAACGACGGCGAGCGGGAAAAGTTTTTCGATTAAAACGCGCAGAGCAATATCGTCAATCAAATCGTAACCGGAAGTCGAACGGACAACCGGATCAACGACGAAATTGGGCAAATTGTTTTCCCTGACGAGCCGAGCGGTTTCTTCGATAATTTCTCCGGTCGGAAGCATTCCGGTTTTGACGGCGGCGACGGGAAAATCCTGAATTACCGGCTCGACCTGACCGCGAACAATTTCCGCAGTTTGATGAGCAGCGCCGAAAACCCCGGTCGTGTTTTGAAAAGTCAGCGACGTTATTGCCGCTGTTGCAAAACAGCCGAACGCCGTAAAAGTTTTAATGTCCGCGACGATTCCGGCACCGCCCGACGGATCGTGTCCGGCAATCGTCAAACAAACCGGCGGTTTATCGAGAGCTTTCAAATTCTCGCGCTTTTCCTGCAAATCTAAATAACCTTTCCACATCGTTAAATAAGCGTATCGCAGCCGCGCCTTGCGCGCCAACTTTTAACGCCGATTCAAAATTAGTTTCATCAACGCCGCCCAAAGCGACGATTGGAAACGGCTTTGAAGCCGCGCAAACTTCGCGCAATTTTTCCAAACCTTGCGGCTCGCCTTTGTTCGGCGTTGAAAAAATCGGGCTAAATGTTGCGAAATCCGCCGCTTCGTTTTTGGCGCGCAAAACATCTTCGAGCGTGTGTGCGGAAACTCCGATGATGAAATTTTCTGGAAGATTTTGCCGGATGATTTTTGCCGGAAGCGAACCGGCGGTTAAATGCACGCCGTCCGCATCAGCCGCAAGCGCGATGTCGGCGCGGTCGTTAATCAGCAATTTTGTTGCAGTGTTTCGGGTGATTTGCGAGGCTTTTCCGGCAAGCTCAAAAATCCGGCGAGCCGAAAGCTGTTTTTCGCGGATTTGAATAAACGATATTTCGGCTTCGACGGCAGCTTTTATCAAATCCAAAACTCGCCGGCTCGCTTCCGAAAAATTATTGTCGCTCGCCGCGCCCGGCGTGATCAGATAAAGGAGCGGCTTGCTGCTGAACGGAAGCATTTTGATTCGTTTCGGTTTTGCCTTCGACGGCGCGAACGGCGCTCGAAAAATGCGCTATTTCCCAGAAAGCGATGGCGATGTTTAAAATGCCGAGCGCGGTCACAGCGCCCCGCACCCAGCCTGACGCAATTGCGGTTCGCAGAATCGGCAGATTCGCTTTTGAAGCGGCGTAAACCAATAAATAATTATCGCCCCAGTCAACAAAACCGAGTCTCGGGCTGACCCAAGGCAGCAAAGTCAGCAAAACGCCGACTTCCAAACACAAGCTGATAAAAATTATGACAATTATTTTGGCGGTCATCTTGAAGATAATACTAAAAGTCTCACCGGATTTTAAAACATAAACGCCGCGAAAGGAAACTTTTGTGCAAATCTATTTCAAAATCCGCCGCTGCAAGATTAAAATAGTTTTCAAAATTTATGGCGGCAGAAAATCAAGAACACGAAACGACACAAACGGAAGATTCCGTAAAAACGTCAAGCAAAATCGAGCTGCGCTCAATCCGCGACATTATCAAAGATTTACGCAAACCGATCAGCCCGCGCCATTTGCGGACTCGCAAACAAGGCGGCAAAGAGCTGACTTATATCTCGTGGCACGACGCGATTAAATACTTAGACCACTTCGCGCCCGGCTGGTGTTATGAAGTCAGAAACGTCGCGTCAATCGGCGGAAGCCTGGTTATAACCGTTAGAATTTCGATTCCCTGTGCCGAGGGAGTCGTTTGGCGCGAAGCTACCGGACAGGAGGAAGAAGAGACAAGTTCTTACGGAAATCCATCGAGCAACGCCGAAAGCATGGCTTTGCGTCGAGCCGCCTCCAAATTCGGGCTAGGACTTTATCTTTACGAAAAAGGATAGAATCTTTTTGTCATTATTTTTTCGGAGACGAATTTGAACAATTTATCCAGCACCAACAAAATTACGCTCGGCGCGATTGCAGCGGCTATTAATGCAAATCTAAACGGCGACGCGGATTCGATTGCCATTGATGTTACTCACGATTCCCGGCAGGTGGGAGAAAACTGGCTGTTTGTCGCAATTCGCGGTTTGACGACCGACGGGCATCGTTTTGTGCCGGATGTAATGCGGCGCGGCGCAATCGGCATTGTTTCGGAACTCGAAAAACCGGCGGATTTTAACGGTTCGTGGCTGACGGTTGAAAATGCGCGGGTTGCTTTGGCTCAAGCGGCAAACGTCATTCACGGCGAGCCTTCGCGGAAATTAAATTTAATCGGCGTCACCGGGACAAACGGAAAAACGACCACGACTTATCTAACTCACGCGCTTGCCGAAGCAGCCGGAAAGCGCGCCGCAATGTTGACCACGGTTGAATATCGAATCGGAGAAAAATCCGAACCGGCGATTCGCACGACGCCCGAAGCCTCAGACACGCAGAGATTTTTGCAAAAAGCTCTCGGAGATGGATGCTCGGTCGCCGCAATGGAAGCGTCTTCGCAGGCTTTAGATTTGCATCGCTGCGATGCGCTCAAATTTGAAGCGGCGATTTTTACCAATCTGACGCGCGATCATCTTGATTATCACGGCACGATGGAAAATTATTTCGACGCCAAAAAACGTTTGTTCGATGGGCGGCTCGGCGAATCTCCGAATTATTCCGTGATAAATATTGACGATGGTTGGGGCGCGAAATTAGCCGCTGAACTTAAAAGCTCCGGGCAAAAAGTCATTACTTTTGCACTCAATTCCGAGGCGGATTTAACCGCAGCGGAGATCGAAATCTCGATTTTGCGCGGGACAAGCTTTCGTTTGAAAACACCTGCGGGCGAAAGAGAAATACGCTCGCCGCTTGTCGGGCGTCCGCACGTTTACAACATTTTGTCCGCGACGGGCGCGGCGCTCGCGCTCGGTTACGATTTGGAGGAAATCGCCGCCGGAATCAAAATTTGCGTAGGCGCGCCAGGCAGATTCGAGCGCGTCGAAAGCGCAGCCGATTTCGCCGTCGTGGTTGATTACGCGCATACGGACGACGCGCTCGAAAATGTTTTAAAAACAGCCCGCGATTTGGGCGCGCGGCGCGTTATTACGGTTTTCGGCGCGGGCGGCGACCGCGACCGGACGAAACGCGCGCCGATGGGCGAAATTGCAGGGCGTTACAGCGATTTCGTCGTTTTAACTTCCGACAATCCGCGCACCGAAGACCCGCTCAGGATTCTGGATGAAATCGAAGTCGGCTTAAAACAAACCGCCTGTCCTTTTGTCAAAAACCCCGACCGGCGCGAAGCCATTCACGCGGCAATAAAATCAGCCCGTGAGGGCGATTTGGTTTTGATTGCCGGAAAAGGTCACGAAACTTATCAAATTATCGGGGCGGAAAAGTTTCATTTCGACGACCGCGAGATTGCGAACGAGGCTCTGAGGCAGTTTGAAGACTGATTAGCTTGATTGTAGGTTAAGATTTATTTCACCGCCGAGACGCAGAGACGCCGAGAAAGTTAAAGAAAAGAGATGAGAAATCTATGAGCTTTTTACTCGATTTCTCATCTCTTTTCTTGAAAAACTCAGCGTCTCTGCGTCTCGGCGGTTCAATTCTATTACCAAAAATTCCAGTTAACGGCGAGTTTTACGATTTGTTTCGCTGCGCTGCTTGAGCTTGTGACAGAGGCGTTCCAAAAACAAACGCTCTTTGTCGCCAAGCTCAATAAAATGCAGTCCGAAACCCATTTCGTAAACGTGATTGACGATTTCGCCCTGTAGTTCGATTGTTTCGCCGCTCATTAGCGGAATTTTGATTTTGGCGGTTTCGCCATCCTCGACTTCGCCCGAACAAAGAACGAAACAGCCACGCGTGCTGACATCGCTGATTGTTCCGCCGTGCCCGCCGCGAACCGATTCCCAAGTGATTTCGATGTTTACTGCAAAACGAGGCGACGTGCGGCGCTCGCGACCGCCTCGGCGGTCGCGGACGGCGATTTCATTCGGACGATTTATTTTTAACGCAACCATTTTTTATGAGAAATCTTCTTCGTCTTCGACATTTTCGAGCAAATGGGCGTTTTGCCTCGATAAGTAATAATAAACGGGCAATCCGATTAAAATCAAAATAATTCCGCGAAAAGATGCTTGCGGACTGGTAAACAGCGTGTTGAAAAGCAGCCAACCCGCGACAAACAAAAATAATATCGGAATCACCGGATAACCGAACGCTTTGTAAGGGCGAACGGCGTCGGGCATTTTTCGCCGGAAAACGAAAATCGAAGCGGTCGCCAGAAAATAGAAAATCCAGGAACCGAAAACCGCGTAATCGGTCAAAACGTCAAACGAGCCGGACATCACCAGCAAACAAGCCCAGATTGCCTGCATCACGAGAGCTTTGATCGGAACTCTGGTGCGCGGAGAAACTTTTGAAAGACTTTTGAAAAACAAACCGTCGCGCGCCATCGCATATGGAATGCGCGCGCTCGACAAAACCGAAGTGTGGAGAGTTCCGACCGAAGAAGCCATCAGCGCGACTGCCATAAAACTGACGACCACGCCGCCCAAAAATTTCATTGCGACTTCGATTGCGACCGAAGAATCTTTTGAAACGTCGGCGATTTGCTGCGGCGTCAAGACGTAAAAGTAAGCGAAGTTGACAAACACATAAAGCACGATAATCAGCGCGGTCGCGCCGATTAAAGCAATCGGAATGTTTTTCTGTGGATTTTTCACCTCGCCCGCGACGAGCGTTAAATTGTTCCAGCCGTCGTAGCCCCACAAAGCGCCAATCATCGCCGCGCCGAAACCGGCGGAAAAACTGTAAGCCGCCCCGCCGAACCGCGCAGTATCAGCGACGCCTTCGCAAGCTCCGCCAACGGCGGTTTGCGTGAAATGCGCGTAACTGCCGTCCGCCAGCAGAAACGCGCCCGCGCCGAGTCCGACGACGAGCGCGATTTTGATAAACGTCAGAAAAGTGGCGATTTGACCGCTGATGCGGACGGAAGCGCAGTTAATCGCCGTAAATATAATTATTAAAGCGATGCCGACAATTTGCAGATTTGAGAATTCGTATGGAAATCCGTAAATCTCGGTCGTAAAAAAAATCCGTTTGAATCTGCCGCCTAGAAGTTGGTCTAAAAAAACTCCGAAAGCGACGGCGACCGCTGCTTGGGAGCCGGTGCGGATAATAAAAATCTGCGCCCAGCCAAACAAAAACCCCCATAAACGTCCATAAGCGGTTTTCAGAAAATTGTATTCGCCGCCCGCTCGCGGCATCATCGCCGTCAGTTCAGCGTAGGTTAAAGCGCCCGCGAGGCTTAAAACGCCCGCTAAAATCCACGCCAGCAAAACGTAGCCCGGCGTTCCGACGTTGCACGTCATCACACGGGTTTTCAGAAAAACGCCTGTTCCGATGACGTTTCCGATAATTACGGAAATCGCCGCAATCAATCCCAAACCGCGAACGAGAGTAATTTGTTGATTGGAAGTCATAATTTTGCAGAAAATACTCGGCGCGAAATGTTACGACAAAATCACCGGATTTGAAAACTGCGCGCAAAAAACAACCGCGAAGAATAACGCGGGACGCTCAACAGTGCGTTTATTTCACGTTATTCTTCGCGGCAAGAAAGCGGCTTGAGACGCTAGCTAGAGAGCCGCCAAGCTCTAAGGCAAATGCGCTTCTTCTCCGAGCGCAGCAAAATTTATATTTTAAGCCGGTTTGATATTTTCTTTTCCCGACGAGCCTGTTTTTGAATTCGCCAAAAACTCAGTAATCATCGGTTGAAAACAAAAAAACATTTCTCCTCTCTCTGCTGTTTGAAACCAGCCGAAGCTCTCTGATTATTTAAACACCAAAAGCCGAACAAACTTATTAAGCGAGTCGGCTTTTTTTCTGATTTTAAATATTGATTTGGTTTGAGCTTCAGCAATTGTCTATAAATATTGAGCAGAAATCCTGAAAAGCATTTGACACTATAATCAAACTCCTCATTTTGAGCAAATGTTTTTTCAATAAAATACGGTTTGAGCAAATGTTTTTTTAATTCCTTTCTTTGCCGAAATAAATAATCGCGCAGAATAAATTAATAAAACCTTTTACCACAGATGGACACAGATCAAGGACGGATGTTTTTGATCAAGCGGGTTTGATTTCTTCATCATTGATTTATCAGTTTTTAAATCCGTGTTCATTTGTGATTATTTCTACCGTTTTATTTTGCCGACTACTTGATTTAAAGCCGGGCAGTAAAATTGATATATTTGCCGGAATGCACGAAATTGCCCTCAGCGCCGAAGAGTTGATTTTGAGATGCCTCGCGCGGACAACGGGAAACCTCGCAATTCTCGATAGCTGCGGAAGCGCTCTCGGAAATTCTCGATATTTAATTGCCGGAATCAATCCAATCGAAAGTTTTGAGTTTTTTTGCCGCACAAAATCCGACGCCGAAGCGGTGCTGTCATTTCTCGACGAAAAGCTCGAAAGCCGCAAAAAACATTCATCATTTCTCTTCGATTCGGGCGCTTGCGCGGCGACTTTTGCCTACGAATTCGGAATGCTTTTCGAGAGTTTAGAGCCGCGCCCGAAAGAATTTCAGTTTTTTGAACAGCCGTCGGCGACCTTCGATTTTTACGAAACGTTGATTGTTCACGATTATCAAACCGGCAAAACTTTTGCAGTCGGAAAACAATCCGAGCAAACCTCACGCCTTTTGGAAAAAGCTCGCGCCGAAACAACTTTTAATCGTCCCAAATCAATTTCGGTTAAATCCAATTTTTCAAAATCCGATTATTTACAAGCGATCAATCAAATCCGCAAACACATCTCTGCCGGCAATATTTATCAGGCGAATCTGACGCAGCAGTTTTTGCTTGAAGCCGTAGAAAAAATCTCGCCCGAATCGGTTTTCCTTCATTTGAGAAAATCTCATCCGGCACCGTTCGCGGGTTTCATCCGGCGCAAAAACGATTGCATAGTTTCCGCCTCGCCCGAACGATTTCTCAAAGTCCAAAGTCACCGAATTGTGACCACTTCGCCGATCAAAGGAACCAGACGGCGCGGAAAAACACCGGAAGAAGATTTGCTCTTGCGTCGCGAGCTTCAACAAAGCAGGAAAGATCGGGCGGAAAATGTGATGATTGTTGATTTGCTGCGAAACGATCTCGGTCGCGTCTGCGAGTTTGGCTCGGTCAAGGTAGAAAAGCTCTGCGAAATCGAAGAATATCCGACGCTGTTTCACTCGGTTTCGACCGTCAGCGGACGTTTGCGGGAAAACGCAAAAGCAAGCGATTTAATAAAAGCGGCTTTTCCCTGCGGTTCGATTACCGGCGCGCCGAAAGTGCGCGCAATGCAGATTCTCGATGAAATCGAAACCGCTCCGCGCGGAATCTCGATGGGCGCAATGGGTTATTTCGGTTTCGACGGCTCGATTGATCTAAACGTCGCTATCCGCACGGCTTTCATCCGCGAAAACCAAGCCGTTTTAAACGTCGGCGGCGGAATTGTTTTTGACAGCGAGCCGGAAGCCGAATACGAAGAATCTTTAATAAAAACCAGAGCATTATTCGATTCTTTCGGCGTTTTCTAATTTACGTGTAACAGCTTAAGCTATCAAACAAAATAAAGAAGCTCTACTCCGAAAGACCTGATTTAGCCATAATCGTCGCGACGTATCCCATCATAATCTGCGCGTCTCTAAAGGCGGCAAGCAGGTCGTTTCCCCATTCGCTGTTAAAGCTGTCGAGATGCGCCGTCAATTCATCGTTGAACTGGTCAACCATTGCCTCGATTTTACTTCCGGGCGTATTTTTTAAGGTCGTGATGACAGCTCCTAAATCACTCAGCGTCCCGTTAAACTCATCTTGAGAAACGCTGCCGTTTGTCACGATTGATTGGAAAAAAGGCATTTGCAAAACCGAATAAACCCCGCCTAATACAAAAGTCATCCCTGCTGCATTCATAGTTTTTCTGCTTTATTGTTTTTATGTTGTCCACATTTTACTTTCATCTGACAAAAACCAGAGCCGCGTTCGCACTTTTCGAAAGAAGTGTTCGTAACTTATCATTGCTTTTTCAGATGAGAGTGAAAAGTGAAACTGTTTTAACTCTGAATGCGCGGGATGTCAATATAAAAAAAAGGGAGAAATTAATTTCTCCCTTCTCGCAAGTCAAATTTTAGTCAAAGCTAAACGGTATCTTCCTGGGCGTCTTGTGCCGCTTCATCACCTTCATCGTCTGTAATAATGCTTGATGTTTCTTTATCATTTGCAGGCAGACTTTCGTCAAAATCAATATTATCACCTGCCCCGCCTAGATTTGGAACGCTAGAAGTGTTGTCGAAAGTATCCGCATCAAACCGACTGTCTTGTTCTGCCATTAATTTTACCCTCCAGAAAATATTTTAGATTTATCATATTACAACTTGTCGGTTGGAAATAAACAATCAATTTTGAAAACAATCTCCTCATTTGAAACGGCGTGTTCACTGTTTTTGCATTGCGCCGATATTGTAAGCACAAAAGCGGATTAGTTTTATCTGACCATTAAATCGAGCAATCGGTTGAGAGATGTTTTTGCATCCTCGCAAAATCCGGTATGAACCGGCGATGTTTGAACAATCGTGCTGCGCGGCGCGATTAGCCACCGGAAACGCGCTCCGGCTGGTAATTTGCCAATCGCTCCGGCTGAGGCTCCGCCCGTGCTGATTTGCTCGAAGGCGCTCAAATGCTTTTCGATTTCCGCAATCTCTAAATCAGGCGCAAAGGCGTGCAGTTTCTTTTCGTTGATTTCAAATTCGACGGCTAAAAACGATTGCGCCGGACAATAGACTATCACGCCGACATTTACAAACTCTTCTCGCTCGACGCGCGGCACAATGCGAATCACGGCGTATTCAAACAAGCATTTTTCTCGCACGCTGCGCCTCCTCGACAAAGATTCGTGATGCGGAAAGTCGCGTTTGCAAAAAGTTTTCGTATGCTCGCCGATGCTTTGCAATTGTTTCAAACTGCGGCGCGTCAGCCAGCCATTGATCGGGAATCAAAGAAACAATTTCGGTAATCTTTTCAGCGTTGAAAGAATCGCGCCACGCCGCATCAACTGCATCAAGCTCAGCGGCAGCGGGCAGCAAAACATGGTCTTTGACGTGAGCAAACGGGCGGCGCGCCTGCTCTTCCGCGTTTTGCCAGGCGTGATGAAAATAAAGCGAAGCGCCGTGATCAATCAGCCATAATTTTTTATGCCAGACGAGCATATTTGTATTGCGCGGCGTGCGGTCAACATTCATCACAAAACAATCAAACCAGACAATCTCGGAAGCAAGAAGCGGCGCAATTGTTTCAACCAGCGGATCAAAAGTGATTGAACCGGGCAGATAATCCAAAGCGAGATTCAACCCGGCGCTCGCCCGCAGTAAATCCTGAATTTCCGGGTCAGGCTCGGTGCGGCTCAGTTCCGAGTCGAGATTGACAAAAACGATTTCCGGCACAGGCAAACCGAGGAAACGGGCTATCTCGCCGGAAACCAATTCGGCGATGAGAGCTTTTGCGCCTTGTCCCGCGCCGCGAAATTTTAAGACATACATCCCGTCATCGTCCGCTTCGACGATTGCGGGCAATGAACCGCCTTCGCGCAACGGCGTGACATAGCGCGTGACGCTGACGGTCCTGATTTTCGATTGATTGCTCACAAATTCGATTTTGGCATTCCTACGCGAAACATTTTTATCATTCTCTTAAAATGTTCGTTATTTAATGATTTGGAAATCATTTAGCAGGCTTATGGTCATAACTGAGCACGCGGGCAAGTTTCCAAGCTCCGTTTTCCTTTTTCCACAAATGAGTAAACTTTGCAATTTCCGCTAACTGCTCTTTACCATCGGTTAAAATGTAAAAACGATGAACTCCCATTTGTATAGCGCCGTAATTGTTGAGCGGGTAAACCTGAACGCTGTTTTCTACTAATTCTCTTCTTAGTCGTACATCCGCGCCTGTCTTTCGTTTTTCGCACGCCTCTCTAATTGAATTCACGAACTGCTTTCCGGAGTTTGCATTTTGCCCCGCCCTATCGTGATAAAACTCGAAATCTTCCGTCACTAACTCTCCAAGCTTGTCGAGATTACAAGTTTTGAAAACAGAATCAAACACCTCCCTGTCTTTCTCAGCAAGCTCCTCAAACATTTGCCGATGTGCAGATGATTCAACATTTTTCGATTGGGCGAAAGCAGCGCCGGAAAAAACGGCGACCGCAATAATTGCAATGATAACGGTAGTAATAGAACGCATAAGAATCTCCTTAGATATAAAATAAAATCAACAATAAAATAACAACGCGCACAATCTTGACTTTGTTCCAATCACTACACGAAGAAAAAGAATTTTCTTGTTTGACTTCTCTCAAACTCTGGTAATTAAAGAGTATTATTTGTTATTTTTTGCAGTATTATTGCATCGTCCGTCATAAAGATGTTGTTAAAGATAATATAATCGCTGCTATTAAACATTGAAAATACTGCTGTTCCGCTACTAAGTGCTTTTCAGGGGTACAAATCAGAGCCAAAATCTTTTCATTTCAATTTACAGGCAAGTCGTTTTAGCTTATTATCCGTTTGCCTGTAAATGCAAATTCTCAACAATCAGTATTTTAATTAGGAGTGGGAGGAAGATAATGTTTTATAGCACGCCCTATAAGCGTATGATGAGAAATGAATTGTTATAAACAGTAATTGAGCGTCTAATTAGCGTCGGTTTCAACCTATTGCACTGTTCCCTTTTCAAAAGTAAACTTTGGAGTAATGCAGCTACAGGAAGATCCAATTGGGCTTTGTCCGGTTTGACAAACTACAGTTTCTGCTACACATCGAGTTCCAGTTGCTAGTTTACCACTTCCGCTAAGCCAAAAGTACGCTATCACTGCAATGACGACTATTAGTAGTCCAAGTACTATAAGTGAGGCGCTTGTTCGAACCCCCTCTGACTCGTACTCTATGTCTCCGTATTTGAATTTGCCAGTACCGATCGCTGTCACTAATAGTCCAACAATGGCTACCACAACGAAGGCTATTAACCTTACTAAATCGTCGGTAAGTGCTCCTATTGGCATGTTAAATCTCCTCCTGATTACTGAAATTAGTTGTTTTGTGGACTTTGTTATACATATATATCGTTATAATTGCAAACAAATTTTGGTCTGGGATTTTCGTTAAAGCGATTTTTGAGCAAAAGTCGAGCCTAGTTTTTCCCAATTTTGTTGTTTTTCCATTCCAGCCCGTCGTATAATTTAAGTGAGCGTGGCTCCGGCTACTCCTAAAAATTTAATTGGTTTTTTGTGAAAAAACCGCTTTTGGTCAGAGGCATTTCGTTGAAATGGTCTGACAGGGCGGTTTTTTGTTTTAAGTTTGTGGTATACCTTGCCGGAAATAAAATTTCAATTCCTAATACGTTCGATTTTGATAACCGCGTGGTTTTCAAGATTCGAGAAAAAAATCGCCAGAAAGTTAAGACAACACAAAAAGTCAAGAAATGCGGAAGGAAGAAATCCTGATTGTTACTTACTATTGTTTGTGATGTTTTGTAATGCTAATGCATCGTCCGTCATAAATATGTTGTTAAAGAAAACGTAAGCGTTTTTGTTTTTCGGGAGCATCGCGGCAAGCTCTTCCAATTCGCTTTCCTCATATTTGTAACGCCAGCCTGTTCTGCCGTGCATCCGGTAATAAATTTTACCCGGCGTCACCGTTTGATTTTTAAAAGGATCAACCGCGTGCCATAAATTCAAGCTCTCGCAGATGCTTTTGATGATTTGCGGATTCCAATCGCCGCGCGGCTCCCAAGCGAAAATCATTTTGCCTCGTTTGATTGAAGAAAAGAATTTTTCGAGATTCTCGATGTTTTCGGTTGTTTGTTCAAAGCTGGCGGGACATTGAAATAAAACGGTTTTGGCTTTTAACGCCTCGGCGCAATTGAGAGTCGTTTCCCAGGCTTCGCGGACGATTTCGGTGGGTTTAAAACTTCCGGCTTCCTGCTTTTCGGTTTCGGTTAATTTCTTTCTTAAACGCCGATATGTCGGACTTTTTGCTTCGTGAGTGATTAATTGCCAGGCTTTCAACGCAAACTCAAACTCGTTTGGCATCGCCGCGCGCCAGCTCTCAAGCGTCTTGATTTGCGGCGGTTGATAAAAAGTGTGCTGAATCTCGACAGAAGAAAGAATTTTAGCGTATTCGGTTTTATTGCCACGAAAACCGCAAGTGCCTATATTTACTTTGCTCATCTTAAACGACAAAGTAACGATGATACAGCAGAATCAGGGCATTCGCATCTCAAGCCGGAAATACTTTATCGGTTTACAATGAAAATGCCCTGACTTTAGATTTTCTGTAAATTTCTCACTAACCGCTTCATTTGACCAAAGGGCAAAAACACCACCGTTCGATGGCGTTGTTGGTCAGGTATTATTTCACTTGAACTTGTGTGCCGTCACATCACCGTCTTTTGTGTGTACAATTAAATTCCCTTCTGATGTAAAACTGACATTTACCGTTCTGCCTTTGAACAAATCATAAGTCGCAAAATCAGTTTCCGATTGGGACGTAAACGGCAAAACCAACGGCAGATTAGAAAGCGAAAGCCGCATATACGGAACAATAGCAGGCTGCAAACGGTCATCATCCAATTCCCGAAGCGTGTTTTCTCTCCAAGTAACCTTATGAACTTCAACGCTGTTTTTGAAGAACAATCGAAAGAGCGTTTGACTCCCACCCGATAATTGATTAGTCGGCGAAGTGCCGAGAATTTCATATTTTTGCAATCCGCCTTTTTGTTTCTCGTAAGCCTGCCAACGGTCGATTGCATTTTCCATTGAAACATTCGCTGGCAGCAATGTTTTGAGTTTCTCGGCATCTTTCCCGCGTAATGCTTCGATTATCAATGCGGTTTTCGCGTTGAGGTCGTTTGAAAGCTTGGTTAAATTGGGAAGCTGGTTTGCCGAGAACAATAAATCAATCGCTTGCTGCCCTTCGCCGCCGATAAACAATTGACCGTATGTTTTTTCTCCTTCAATCGCAAATTCATCAACTTTGACATGAAACATCGCGCCTGCTTCCAATTTATAAGTCCCTTCGTATTTGCGTATTTTTTTTCGGTCCGTCTTAGCTAATAACGGCAATTGCTGCTGTTTATTTTGCAGCACAATGTCAACCAGATTTGCCATAATCGGACGGCGAAGACTGCCGTAACGAAGTCTTTTGTTGGTTAAGACAATCGCAAAAAGATTTTGGTTTTGATACCAGCGAGCATCCATATTCCAGCCTTGCGGAGTCGCGTCCCCACCGCGCCAAACGAATGTGAATTTGCCGTCTTCGCTTTTCGAGATGTTCCAGCCGTAACCCTGATCGCCCCGTGTGTAATGAACAGTGAACATTTTATCTTTCGAATTTTGCGAAACAATTTTGTTGCCTGCAACTGCCATTAGCCATTTGTGCAAATCGTCAACGGTTGAAAGCATTCCACCGTTGCCTAATAAATCCCAAAGCGGCGTTTTCTTGTCCCATTGCGTTTCCCACGGAAAGCCGTAATCGGTCGGACCGTCGTTATAGCCGCGCGCTACAAGTTTTTTGTAATTGCGAGGAATTGTGTAGCCTGTTTCCGTCATTCCGGCGGGTTTGAACAAATGCTCGCGCAGATATTCTTCATAAGATTGACCGGAGAGCTTTTCGATAATCACCGCGAGAAAGCTAAAAGCGGTATTTGAGTAACTGCGCCCTTCGCCCGGTTTAAATGCCAGCGGATAGCTCAAAATTCTCTGGACAAATTTGTCTTTGTCTTTTAGGATTTCCCGAATTTCCGGCGTTGATTCGTCATAAAAATCTTCGCGCTGAAAACCGGAACTGTGTGTTAATAAATGATGAAGCGTTATTCCGGTTTTGTCGGCAGGAACATTTGGAAAATATTTGGTAATAGAATCGGAAGTGCTGAGCTTGCCTTGTTCTTCAAGCTGCATAATCGCAGTTGCCGTAAAGGCTTTGACATATGAACCGATGTCGAAAACCGTATCGGAGGTTATTGGAATTTTATTCCTCTGATCTGCCCAGCCATAACCTTTCCGCAGAATGATTTTGCCGTCTTTGGCAACGAGCACTGCGCCTGAAAAGCCATTTGCTGTCGCTCGTCGCAAATACTCGCCAAGTTCTATGGGTGTATAAGGCGGCGGATTTTCAGACAAGGCTTTGGTCGAAACTTTTTGCCCGTTTGAATAATCGAACAATGTAAAAAAAAGAGTGATGGAAAGCAGCAATCGGATAAAAATCATAATTCATTATAAATGCTCTTTAACTCCTACTTGCGGGGCGGCTGGTACGATTTGTTATACAAAATGCTCATAATTTCTCTTACAATTTCGTTATGCCTACGTGATGGCGCGTTATCAAGCACTACAATCAATCGTTTGTTGTCAAACGCTCGGACAATGGTCAATCGCAAATCGTTATTCTGTAGTAAGCGAAGATCTTAGCGAATCACCTTTGCAAACTTCATACCCGCGTAGGTTAAAGAGTCGATCTTACCATCGCTGTTCGTGTCAAATTTTATAACGTCACCTTGCCCGGGATTCATTTCGACGCGGATGGTCTCTTTCTCGGTGAATGGCGTTGAAACAACACGTAAGTAGCCCATGCGTACACCAAGTGTATTTTGCTCGACAACAATGTCGATATTCCCAAGCATGTGGTTGCTGTACCTGCCTGCGTAGTCTGCAAGCGGCTTCGTCAGTTGCGATGTTCGCGTTGAGCGGCTGCGAGCTGAGGCGATCTGCGCCTGCTTCATCTTGCCGTATTGCTCGACGATGTCCAGCAACTGTTTCGCGTAGTTTTCAGGAGTTTCTGTTCCGAGCCACCTGTCGTATGCATATGTCGCCAGAAGGTGTCCGATACGCCCGCCCGCAGTGCTTTCATTGATCATCACAGCGACCCCGATCTTCTTATCCGGCATGTACGAGATATGACTGCTCCATCCGGGGTAACCGCCATGGTGGTAAACCACATTCTCATTGCGATATTTGCCGATCTGCCAGCCCAGCCCGTATTTACCATTACCGGTGAATGGCGGGCTATCGCGGACGGTATCGGCATAACCGGTGTGAACGCTTTGCATCACCTCCGCGGGTATTACCTGCTTACCATCCAGCCTACCGTTATTCATATTGACCCTGAGCCAGCGGCTGAGGTCGGAGATGCTCGTGAAGATACCGCCCGCTGATTGCATGTTGTTGTCCTGTTTATCGATGGGCGAGCGGATCACCGTCCCGGTGTCGGGGCTAAAAAGGTACGATTCTGCAAGGGAAAGCTTCGCCGCGCGAGCTTTCGAAACATATGCGCTCGTTTGCTTTAACCTGATCGGCGCGAAAACCTTTTCCTGTAGCACGTCTTGCCATTTCTTGCCGAGCGAGAGATTTAGCAGCACCGCATAGATGTTGTAACCGAGATTTGTGTATGCGTACTTGCCGTAATTCTGATCTTCGTAATTCGTTCCCTCGGCAAAGACGCGCAATATGTCTTTGTCATCAATCTCGCCAGTGAACGCCGTCCGCCAAACAAGCGGACTATTCCTTAGACCGCTGGTATGTGTGAGCAGATCCTTTATCGTCACTTTATCCGGTATGGCAGTCTTGAACGTCACGCCCGGCGCATACTTCGTCATTGGATCACTCAGCTTAATCTTGCCCTCTCGATCAAGCAGCACCGCTGCGAGAGCCATATAGGACTTGGTTGACGAAGCTATGTAATACAGAGTGTCGGCGTCCGCCTTCGTACCCGCCTCTTTATTTGCCAGCCCATAAGCACGCATAAATATCGGCTTATCATCTTTGACAACGACCATTGCTACGCTTGGAAGCTCAGGTATGGCTTCCATGCTTCGGCGAATGTATGCGTCGAGATCAGAGTTGAATTCTTTCTCCGAGATTTGTGTTCCTGCTTGCGCTAGCACTGCTAACGGACAAAGCACTAGGTTGATGACAGTAAAGATGATTATGTGTTTCATAGCTGTTTACAGAAACGGCTGTTTTACCGCTGTAAACATAAAGTATCAGGACAGCGAACCGAAATCTTGAACAAAACGAGCATTTTTCAGCGACTTTTGGTGAAGCTTACGATACATGTATGGCGGCATCCCCATCTTTGTTCGAAATATCCGGTTAAAATGGCTCTGGTCCGCAAATCCGGCGTCGAGGGCTATCTCGCACAGAGGCATCTCAGTCGACAAAATCTGCTGGCAGGCAAATTCAAATTTCAGCCGACGCAGATACTCGCCGACCGTGCAGCCCATTTTTTGGCGAAACACCCGCGAAAGGTGGGCTGAATGAACACCGGCGACTTTGGCGACCTCCTCCAGGCTTAAAGTTGTCCTAAAGTTGTCATGCACATAATCCGTCGCTCTCACCAGCCATGCAGCAAAGCCCTTTTCCTCGGTTAGCACTTTTCCGCGAGACCCCTCGGCAAGCATCTCCGAGATAAGCCCGTCTATCGCTAACGCTGATGCGCTGTCTGATCGCGCCATTTCGCGCCGAAGGCGAAAGCCTAACCAAGCGATAAGCTCACTGCGATGGCTGGAACCGCAATCGAGACTATCCGCCGTGCTGCTCGCGTTACTGTTAGTGCGAAACTCAACGCTGAGGATTCGTACATCGCTCTCAAACGCAACAGCGTGCTTTTCATCGGCGGGATGATAGATGAGCGTAGACATCCTTCGGGAATGGACTTGACGTCCGATGCATTCCTGGTATTGACCTGATGAGACAAAGCTCAATGCCGGGAAATGATGCCGGTGCCTATCTTGCCGCATCCCGCCTGGATAAAATACCTCGTTAATGCGCCGATCATGCAGCACTCGTGTGTTGATCAATCGTGATTCTCCCGGATCGAGTTTCATAAGCATGCTGAGAGCAGAAGATTTCTAAATCTGAAACGATACCGGTCACGCTCAAGTTCCCTATTTTAATTCGGTCTATTGTTATACTCCGCCTCTGGGAAACATGGCTAAGCGGGAAGATGGTCTCAAAAATAGTTTATGAAATAATCAGTCTCAAAAACGCCCCTTTTTGAGACTGATTATTTTAAATTTATAGGTTCCGGAAGTCGCCGCCAAATAATCACAGCAACAATCAGAGCTATACCCGCGCCGGCAAAAGTGCTGCTTCGGTAATCCATTTGCGCGTAAATAACTCCAGCCAGAGCTGCACCCGATGCAAAACCGACCTGTCCCAGCGCGACCGTCAAACTCATCAGCGCGCCGCGTCGTTCGCTTGGCACAAGCGCAGACAAAAGAGCTTGAAACGGCGACATTCTAGCTGCGAGCAATACTGAGCTAAAAAAGAATACGGGAAACGCAAGCCAAAATTCTTGGATTGCGAATGTAGTTCCGGTCATCAAAATCACCAATCCGATGCTCGATGTTAAAATAAGAGGTTTTCTGCCTAACCTGTCCGAGAGCTTGCCGACGAACGGACCTGTAATTACGCTCGCCACTCCGCCCGCAAAAAAAAGTGCAGCGATACGGCTCGATGTTGCTTGTCGGTATTCGGTCAGCCACGCCGGAAGATAGGTAATGTAGAGCGCAATACTGAAAAACAAAAGTGAGAAAACTGTCGCCGCGATGAATATGTCTTTTTGCTTGAGCAAAGCAAAGTATTCTTTAATCGCGACGCTAACGGTTAATTTCCTTGTGCTACGAGTTACTTCCGGCTGCGGAACGCATTTAAGAATCAACAGGAAAGTTGCGCCCATAGTTGCGGCGAAGATCAAAAAAGGTGTGCGGAATCCGAAATATTCCGCCGACAGCGCACCTAAAGGCACACCGGCAATTTGCCCGACAGCAATTCCCGACATCACCCAACCATTCGCCCAGCCGCGCCGTTCGTATGGAAAGTAGTCGCCGACGTAAGAAACAGCCGCTCCCGATAACACACCACCGGCGACACCGGCGATTGTGCGAGCGATGAGCAGCATCGCGTAACCATCAACGATGACATGCAGGCAGAGAGCAGCCGTCATCAGTCCGGAGCCGGCAAGCAACATCATTCGTCGCCCGATTTTATCTGAAATGGGACCCGTTATGAGGGCGAAAATTCCGACCATCAATGCATACGAACTAACCAGCAAGCCTTGCCGCGCGGTTGAAATCGAAAGCTGTTCGCCGATAGCCGGCAGCATAGCGACTACGATCATCAACTGACTGCTGGCGGAAAAGACGAGCAGCCATAAGGCGAACAATATCAGATACTGATTTGAAACTTTTTCTAATTTATTCTCCATTGATTATCTTTGTTTATAAAAAGCTTATTAAAACAACACCTAACCAGCTCCCGATTTTAGTGTTTCAAAATTCCCCTTTTTATGACACAACAGAGAGCATCGAAGCTGTCTCAAAAAGGAACGTTTTTGAGACAAGAATTATTGTAAAATATTGTTTTGTAGTGAACTTCATAATGCTCTTATTTATGCATATTATGAAGCAAACTTCTAAATCGCCGCGTGAGATACGCACATTCGGAGAGAAAAAGACTCAAGGTTTGCTTGAACAGTCGCACGTCGCTGCCTTTAGTCCGAATGGGAAAACGACCCTTTTTGGGGCACCTATAACCACAGTAAAAATGTGTCAAAAGTCATACCTTTTTGAGACAAAAGCAGAGATCCAAAAAACTTCCAACTCCGAATCACTACTTCTAATGGCAGTATTAGAGAATCATCTCTCTTTCCGGAAAAAGCGAGCCGGAACTTCCTCTCTCCTTCAATTTCCGGTTTCTTTTCCCTTATTTTCTTTTAATTTGTAAAATACAATGAACATATGGAACTTGAGCATTTTGGCTGGAATGATTTTTTCGAGGAAAATTTCCGAGATTACGCCGATCAGGGATATGAAGTCGGGAGAGTTTATCTGGAGAACCGTCGAAGCTTTTGGCTTTATACCAAAGTCGGAGAAGTTAAGGCTGATGTGAGCGGCAAAATGATTTACCAAGCCGACTCGCGCTCCGATTTTCCGGCTGTCGGAGATTGGGTCGTCTTTCGTCTTCAGGAAGATAAAAGTAAGGCGATAATTCACACTATTTTGCCGAGGTCGAGTAAGTTCTCCAGAAAAGTTCCGGGTTCTTCGATCAAGGAACAAATCGTCGCTACAAATATCGACACGGTTATGCTCGTTTCTGGTTTGGACAATGACTTCAACCTTCGGAGAATCGAGCGCTATCTGGTGATGGTTTCGGCGAGCGGGGCAAACACCGTCATCGTACTAAACAAAGCGGATCTTTGCGCCGATCTTGAATTGAGGCTCGCTGAAGTCAAACGAATCGCTCCCAATGTGCCGGTAATGCCGATCAGCGCGAAGGATGACGAGCAATTAACCGCGCTCAGCAGTTACATCAAAAAAGGCGAAACCGTCGCGCTCTTAGGTTCCTCAGGCGTCGGAAAATCGACGATTACCAACCATTTATTAGGCGGCGAGAGGCAAAAAGTTCAGGAAGTTCGGACGGGCGATGATCGCGGGCGTCACACCACGACAAAACGGGAATTGATCGCGCTGCCGGACGGCGGACTGATTATCGACACGCCCGGAATGAGAGAATTGCAGTTGTGGGTTAGTGAAGAAGGGCTTGAAAACAGTTTTGAAGATATTGAGGCTTTGACCGCTCAATGTTTCTATTCTAATTGTGAACATAACGGCACAAGGGGCTGTGCAATCGAAGCGGCACTGGCGGACGGCAGTCTGGATCAGGAGCGGTGGGAAAATCACAACAAATTGCAGAAAGAACTTGTTTACATCACGGAAAAACACGATGCAAGCGCCGCCCAAAAGAAGAAGAAGAACATCAAAAAAATCACCAGACAATTCAATAAAAACCAAAAACGCTGGTAACTGCGGCTTCCTTCGATGGTGTTAGAAATTCTGTGTAAATGAGTTTCCAGCGAGTTTTCAGGCTGTTTGACAGAACAGAGGGCAAGGCTCACTTCTTACAAAGATCAAAAAACCTTGTCCGCAACCGACTCCGGCTATTGTTAAATGAATCGTGTTGTCGTGTCGGGCGTGGTTGATCACCAAATGTCAAAGCAACCTCATCCTCGCATTCCTTGCTACAACAACCACCGAATTTCTCCATACAGGTTTTACA
>DASVQU010000174.1:0-9721 GCA_036388995.1 Pyrinomonadaceae bacterium
AAATAAAGCGTTTATTCGGTAATACAAATGATAGGCTCGATTTAGCCGCCCCTCTTAAAATTACACTTAACCTGATTTACCCATTTTCGTTGAATACTGTCCATTACTTACATAATTTTTTCAACGCGCTTTATCATCATATTTTTCACTTTGACTATATTCACTTCCTTTATCGGTGGACAAGTTCCTATGGTGAAAGTTGGAGCCGTGCGGCATTTGTTTTAGCAATTATTATTTTTGCTTTCTTTCCAATTATTTATACCCAAACCGAATTTCAAGTATCACCAAAAAACATTCCGTTAGATGTTGCTGTTAAAGACTGCAATAACGTAGTTGATGAATTAAAACCTGTTTGCAAAATTGAATTTCGGAGTTTGAATTTTTGGAACGGTGAAGCAATTTCACATAGTTTATCAACTGCAACATTTCAAACTGTCGAATATAGAATACCCCAAAATTTTTGGAGCGGATTTTGTGTTATATTAGAAAAAATTCTCGCACCGTTACAAGCTGCCCTTTTGGCTTTGGCAATACGCCGAAAATTTATGCGTTAAGGTTGTGATAAAATCTCGAAACGAGGTTAAGCTATGACATCGGAAGAAGTTTTGTCAGAGACGTTCAAGAGCTTATCTGCCATTCGTCGGCAGGGAGTTGTTGGATTTTGCAGAACTCCTCAAAAGTAAGGAAAAAAACAGAAAACCGCTGAAGAATTTCAAGTCAGAAGCAAACGAATGGGCTTTAGAAAAGATTAAATTTCGACAACATCGGAGAACTGCTTGAAAAAATCGAAGGTGCGGCGCGTTGATAACGCCTAATGCGAACGTCATTTTAAACGCTTACAACGAAGACGCGCCTAAATACGGCTAAGCTAAAAAATGGTTTGAAAAACAGCTTACTCAGCCTGCTGATTTTGAACGTCAGCGGATTTCGTGAGCGAGACTAGCAGCGGCAAAATTGCAATAAACATTATCACTCCTCTCAACAAGCTCAAATATTGCCAACGATGCCCGCGTTCACGCCATTCTGCGGGCGGCAGATTTGATTGGGAGCTTTGCTCGAATGCCATTAATTCGGGAACAAAATACAGAGCGGTCACGGCAATCACAACAATGTAGATTCCAAAACTTATTAGGATGAGCCTTCGCCGCGACTTCAATTTCCAATTCAACGCTAAAGCCGCGATGAGCGAGAAAATCAAAAGCGGGTGAATCGTCGTCCAAAACGGAGCCTCGCGCAGAGCGTAGGTTCCTTTGACCACAACGGACGAATCGGGCAGGTTTGAAAGATAAACTGGAAAGAAAACAGTATGCGAATAAACAATCGCGCCGAGAATTGTCCCCCAGAGAATAATTGCCAGAAAAAGCGAATATGTCGCAAGACTTGATCTCGTCATAGCCGAATCTCCTTTTGAAAAAGTGCGGATAAAATAAACTGAAAAATTCTAATTCTCTGAAAACGGGCGTTGTCCGCTACGCCAATGCCGATTATGAGCAATAATTAAATTTGCAAAAAATGATGTGAAAGTTCCGATGTTAATTTCAACATCGGAACTTCCACAAGAACATCTATTTTTTCTCAAGAACGTTGAATTGATGTTTTAGCTCGTTGCCTTGACGAAACATATAGCCGCTAAACGGTTGGTCGGATTTGTTATACATTTTGCCCGATTCGAGCGTTCCGAAAATCAACTGGTTTTTCGAATCGTTAATGCGAATCCCGACGCCGAAACCTTTAGCCGAGAATAAATTCAGAGCCTCGCCGTGTTCGTCGTCCATTCCTAGTCCGACCTGCGTTCTGTCTCCGACTTTCATCATGCCGAATCCCGCGCGTTCGTAGCCTTTTTCGTTATGAATCGTGATTCCGGTCGGCTTTCCGATGCGCTTGCCCGTGTTTGGGTCGGGCAATTGGTCGCCGACAGCCACCCGGTCGAAACCGTTTTCGTCCAAAACGAGCATTCCGACGGCGTCTTTGTGTAGCTCGTTAAATTTATCCCAGTAAAATTTGCCGCTTTCGGGCATTCTATCCTTCCAAGCCGCAATGGCGCGCGTCTTGTCGGTGAAAACGCGATTTTTAGCCTGCGGAATCGGCGCACCGATCAGAACGCGCTCGCGCCCCTGATCGTCAACGACAATGATGCCGCGCGTTTTGATGACTTTGCTTGAGTTGTCCACAATGTCACTGTCAGCCTGCGATTCGATGCCGAAAAAAAGCGCCGACTGCGCCAGCAAAATCGCGCCGAAGATAATGTAAGTCGCGCGCAAACGACGCGAAAGCGATTTGACTTCGTTTTGGATTGATTCTGTTGATTTCATAACTTTATGATTTCCTGCTTTCTTGAAATTTCAGGTTTTACTGCCAACCTTTAACGCGCAAATCTTTTCAAAAACGTATCATTATGAATACAACCTTGGAATTTTGTCTGCCTAATTGGTTTCCCTTGCCCAACGAAGTTGTGACGAAGTAAACTAAAGCCGTTTGACTCAAAATAATCTGGAGAAATTTATGAAACGATTCCTGTCTGCACTGCTCGCAGTTGCCATTCTATTCGCATTTTCGGGCGTCCGAATAACCGCGCAAAAGTTTACGGACGATGCGGCGCTTATTGCCAAAGCGAAAAAGATTCACGCGGAAGTGATTACGCTCGATACGCATAACGACATTGATACGAAAAACTTTACCGAAACGGTCAACTACACGCAGAATCTGCCGACGCAGGTTAATCTGCCGAAAATGAGGCAGGGCGGATTGGATGTTTCGTGGCTGATCGTTTACACCGGGCAGGGCGAACTCAATGAAGAAGGTTATAAAAAGGCGTATGCAAACGCGATTGATAAATTTGACGCAATAGAGCGTTTGACCAAGAAAATTGCGCCCGACCAGATCGAGCTGGCTTTGACTTCAAGTGATGTGCGGCGGATTAATAAATCCGGGAAATTGGTGGCGATGATCGGCGTCGAAAACGCTTATCCGATTGGAACCGATTTGAGCAGAATCAAGGATTTTGCGGCGCGCGGCGCGCGTTATATGTCGCTTTCGCATAACGGTCACAGCCAGCTTTCGGATTCAAACACCGGCGAAAGAGATAATAAATGGCTGCATAACGGCTTGAGCGAACTCGGCAAAAAAGCGGTTTATGAAATGAACAAATGGGGAATTATGATTGATGTTTCGCATCCTTCAAAACAGGCGAACATTCAGGCGATTCAGCTTTCAAAAGCTCCCGTTATTGCTTCGCATTCATCTGCCCGCGCGCTTTGCGACCATAGCCGTAATCTTGACGATGAGCAGCTTGAATTGATTAGAAAAAACGGCGGAGTCGTTCAGACTGTTGCGTTTCGCGGCTATGTCAGTAAAGAAAAAAGCGATTTGCGCGCGAAAATGACAGCCGAAATATTGAAAGAACTTGGCGAAAAAGAGGGATTCAAAGTGCTTGAACGGGCTGATGTTTTAAAAATGCCTGAAACCGAGCGCGCTGATTACGGGACAAAACTGACGGCTTTTCGGGCGAAGATGAGACCGGCAATCAATGAGCGATTGAAAACTGCCGCGCCGGATGTCAATGTCAAGGATTTTGTTAATCACATAGATTATCTGGTTAAAAAGATGGGCATTGATCATGTCGGCATCAGTTCGGATTTCGACGGAGGCGGCGGAGTCGAAGGTTGGGATGACGCTTCGGAAACTTTTAATGTCACACTCGAACTCGTCAGGCGCGGTTATACCGAAAAACAAATCGCCAAGCTCTGGAGCGGCAATCTTCTGCGTGTTTTGGACGAAGTGCAGAAAGTTGCAAAACAAATGCAGAAGTAAGGTTTCAAATTTTTAAGGCATTAACCGAATCACAAAAGAAAACCGTGAAGTATAAAATACTTCACGGTTTTTAGATTAAACAGTCAAAGTTGAATTAATATCTTTTGACTCTAACGTATTTACGTTGTTTCGGTTTAATTTTATAAGTGTAAAGCGCGCCGCCGCCCGCGCCAGCCGCGCCGCCGATCAAAGCGCCTTTTTTGCCGCCAAGCAGACCGCCGAGGATCGCGCCGCCGACAGCTCCGGCACCCACGTTAACGCGGTTGCGGTGGCGTCGATAAAAACTCGGTTTCTGTGTTCTGACATAACGCACGCGCCCATTTCTCCCAACAACGCGTCTTGCATATATTTTTTGCTGAGCTTCAGCAGTAACCGGCATTAAAAGCGGCATTATGCCGACCATGAACGCCATCATAATGAGTGTAGCTAAATATTTCTTCATTTATTGCCTTCCCCTTTGAGTTTTTTATTGCAAAATTAATTTGCTTAATTATTACAACGTCAAGCTACAAGCAATTACGATGCCGCCTTTTCAGCGGCAATTTAAAGAGCTTAGCCTATATCCAGATTTATCTTTGTAACTTTTTAGTGCAGTAAATGTACTATTTGGTGTTTGTTTTCAAACTACTCTTACAGCATTTGCCTGATCTTATTACGGCAAAAGCAAAATGAAAAAGGGTAAATTAATTATTAAAAATCGCTATTTCATTGAAACAATCAAATGCTGCGGCAGGGGCGCGAGCGGAATGTGTTCGCTGCGCGAAAAGCCCGCCGTTTCAAACATTTCTCGCAGTTCGGTAAAAGTGTAGGCGTCGCCCGCCGGAGTTGCCGCGAGCATAACCAGAGCGAACATTGCTTCGGACGGCGGAGAAACGCGGTCGTCGTTCGGGACGAATTCAAGCGTTAGAACTTTTCCGTCCGCATTAAGCGATTGATGAATCTTTTTCAGTAAATCTTCGCACGTTTGCCGGTCGAAATGATGCAGAAAATTGGTGAGCAGAACGACATCGTAATCGTCGCCCAATTCGACTTCAAAGGCGCTTCCCGGAATTGTGTGATGGCGGTCGGCGACGCCGAATTTTCGGGCGTTTTCCGTCGCAACCTGCAAGACGTTTGCCCAATCGAGTGCGTAAATTTCGGCGTTTTGATATTTTTGGGCGATGGTGATGCCGAAAATTCCGTGTCCGGCGGCGATGTCTAAAACCTTAAATTTATGTTCGGGTTCAAAACCTAAATTTCCCGCCATCATTTGCGCGGCGGGCATCATCATTCCGGTCATTCCGCGCGCAAATTTCACCCACATATCGCTTTCGGGCGAGAGCGAGGCGTTTTCCGTAACGGTCGAGCCGCCTTGTCGGACGGCGTTTGTCAAATCATCAAAACCGCGCTTTTGCATTGGGGACAGAATAAAATCAATTGTGCCGCCCAAATACATCGGCGAACGGCGATCTAAAAACGCGGCTGACATCTCGTTTAAATCGTATTCGCCGTTTTCCTTTGTCAAAAACCCCATTACGGTCATTGTGTCGCAGAGAATTCGGATGCCGCGCGATTGTGCGCCGCAGGCTTCGGCAATCGCCGATTCGGTTTTATTTCCTTCCGCGATTTTGGTAAAAACGTCAAGCTCGACGGCGGCTTTAATCGCGGCTGAACGCTGAAAAGCGGTGATTGTTTCCCAGAATAATTGCGGCGAAGGCGCGGCATTTTGACTCATTTTTTTGTTTCCTCCAGAATCGAACAAACAGGATTTGTCAGCTAAATTAAATCAAGTTAATTTAAAAATCAATAAAAGGTAAACTTAAGACGGTTTGTTGTCTGAAACGGAGCCGGATAAACTCTGGGTTGTGCAATGGAAAAAGTTGATTTAATTATTGAACGAGCGGCGCAGATTATCACTTGCGCGAGCGGCGGAAAACCGAAACGCGGCGCGGTCGAGATGCAGGACATTGGGCTGATAAAAGACGGCGCGTTGGCGATTCGGGATGGGAAAATTGTCGGCGTCGGGAAAACCGGAGCAATTCGCCGCCAATTTCAAGCAGGAAATACGATTGACGCGAGCGGCAAAACTGTTGCGCCGGGTTTTGTTGATTGCCACACGCACATTGTGTTTGCCGGAAATCGTCTGGACGAATTTGAGCTAAAAATCAAAGGCGCGGATTATCTCGAAATTCTCGAAAAAGGCGGAGGAATTATTTCGACCGTCAATCAAACGCGAAACGCTGCGCCAAACGAACTTTCGGAACAGTCGCGCCAACGGCTGGATGAAATGCTCAAAAACGGCACGACAACCGCCGAAGTCAAAACCGGCTACGGATTGAATTTAACGACCGAATTCAAAATGCTCGACGCGATTGCCGAGCTTGACCATACGCATCCGGTTGATTTGGTTCCGACATTTTTAGCCGCACACGCAGTGCCGCCCGAATTCAAAGAAAAAACCCATCAATATGTTGATTTGATTTGCGAGCAAATGCTGCCGCTTGCCGCCGCCTGGTTTCAGGATTCGCATTTTACGTTGGAAGAAACGCCGTTTTTCTGCGACGTTTTTTGCGAGCGAAACGCTTTCGATTTGGCGCAATCGCGTCGTGTTTTGGAAACGGCAAAGGAGCTTAAATTTAAATTAAAAGCGCACGTTGACGAATTTACAAATTTAGGCGGCGCGCGAATGGCGATTGAACTCGGCGCGACTTCGATTGACCATTTGGACAGAACAAGCGACGAAGAAATAAAAATGCTGGCAGATTCGGAAACAATCGCCGTCGTGACGCCGACCGTAAATTTTAATTTCGGCTCAAAGGAATTTGCCGACGCCCGAAAATTGATTGACGCAGGCTGCGCAGCCGCCGTTTCGACTGATTACAATCCCGGCTCCGCGCCCTGCCCGTCGCTGCCCGCAGCAATGGCGATTGCCTGTCGTTATCAAAAGCTGCTTCCATCGGAAGCCTTTAACGCGGCTACCGTCAACGCTGCTTTTGCAATTGGTATCGGCGATAAAATCGGTTCACTCGAAACGGGAAAATATGCCGACGTTTTGATTTTCGATACCGCGGATTATCGCCAAGTCGCTTATGAGTTCGGGGCGAATTTGATTGAAACTGTGATAAAAAAAGGTAGAATCGTTTCGCCGATTTAATGAAAAATTAAATGCAGGAAATCGTTTTAGACGGCGAAAGCCTCACAATCGAACAAGTCGTCGCCGCCGCTTACGGCGCTCCTAACCAGCCGCGCGTTTCTCTGTCCGACAACGCCGAACAAAACGTTTTGCGCGCAGCCGAAGCAGTGCAGACTCTGCTTGAACGCGGCGAGATTGCCTATGGAATTACGACCGGATTCGGCGCGTTTAAAGACAAAATTATTGCGCGCGAGGACGTTGAAATGCTTCAGCGCAATATTTTATTGAGCCACGCCGTCGGCGTCGGCGATAATTTCGATGTTCCGACGACGCGGGCGATTCTCCTGATTCGCGCCAACACACTGGCGCGCGGTTTTTCAGGCATCAGGCTCGAAACGCTTCGCACGATGCTCGCGTTTTTAAATCTGGGAATTCATCCGCAAATCCCGCAAAAAGGCTCGCTCGGCGCATCGGGCGATTTAGCTCCGCTGGCGCATGCTGCTCTGCCTTTGATCGGAGAAGGTTTTGCCGAATTGAACGGGGAGATTATGACGGGCGCGCAGGCTCTCGAAAAAGTTGATCTAAAACCGCTGACGCTCGCCGCGAAAGAAGGTTTGGCGCTCACAAACGGCACTGCGGTTATGTGCGCGATGGGCGTTTTGGCATCTTATCAATGTCAGAATTTAAAAGAAACCGCAGACATCGCGGCGTGTCTTTCGCTCGAAGCCTTAAACGGCACGACCGATGCTTTTGACGAACGCATTCACGCCCTGCGCCCGCATCCGCGCCAGCAGAAATGCGCCGCAAATTTGAGAAAAATTCTCGAAGGCAGCGATTTCGTACGCTCGTTCGACTCGACAAATGTGCAGGATTCTTATACGCTGCGCTGCATTCCGCAGGTTCACGGCGCGGCGCGCGATTCGATAGATTACGCCGAATGGGTTTTTAATTTGGAATTAAACGCCGTCACGGACAATCCTTTGATTTTCGTTGAAGGCGAGAAAATTGATGTAATCAGCGGCGGCAACTTTCACGGCGAATTGCTCGCGCTTTCTTTTGATTATTTGGCTGTTGCGTTGACGGAAATCGGGAATATGAGCGAGCGGCGGATTGCGAAAATGGTTGATGCAAGCTGTAACAACAATTTGCTGCCCGCTTTTTTAACCGAGCGCGGCGGTTTGAATTCGGGTTTTATGCTGGTGCAATACACGGCGGCGGCTCTCGCCACGGAAAATAAAATTCTCGCGCATCCGGCTTCGGCTGATACGATTCCGACATCGGCGAATGTCGAAGACCACGTTTCAATGGGCGTCACAGCCGGTTTGAAATTGCGGCAGATTTTGAAAAATGTCGAAACGATTCTCGCGCTCGAACTTCTCGCTGCCGCCCAGGGGATTGACTGCCGACGACGCGACTCGAAACACGAGGCAAATCGGCGAATCAACGAAAATTCCAAGCTCGGAAACGGGACACGCTCAATTTATGAAAAAATCCGGCGTTCAACCGATTACTTCGACTCCGACGCTTATTTACAACCGCACATCGAATCTTTAAGAAAGCTCGTTGCAAACGGTGAAATCCTTGACTCTATGAGCCGAAGGCTGTCTTAGCCCGACATCTGACAACTCATTCAACCTGAGCGCGAATAGCATTGCTTTCATTCGCGAGACCTGTATTTAATTGGCGTTGAATGCGCGCACGGTTAATTCGGGAGTTCGGTGCTTTGTTGTATGTAACAGATGTTTAGTATGAAACAACAGTTTGCGGAACTTGAGATTTAAAGCGATAAGTTTTGTCACAAACCGTCAGCCCGTGGTGTTTGCTAGTTGTAAACAATTCAGGAGGTTATTTTGTGGTAAAAAGATTATTTTTAGTTTTTCACGCTTTTTCACTGATTTTCCTGGCGTCTGCCGCAGCAATCGCCCAGGACGTACAATCCTCTCGATCAAATTCCAAATCCGAGCAAATCTCTCCTTCGGCGGATCATCACCAGCATCTGTTCAGTCCCTCTTATGTCGAGCTTCAACCCCCGGGCACAAAGACTATTACGGCTCAAGATGTTATTGAATTATTGGACAAAGCCGGAATCAAGCGAGCGGTGCTTTTATCTACCGGATACCGGTATGGAAGACCCGGCGCAGAACCGCCGGATGAATATGCCAAGGTCAAAGCAGAAAATGACTGGACTGCTGCCCAAGCCGCCCTTTTTCCGAAAAGGCTGATCGCCTTTTGCGGTTTCAATCCCCTCAAAGATTATGCTCTCGATGAGCTTGCCCGGTGTGCGAAAGATCCAAATCTCCGCCACGGAATTAAACTACATCTCGGCAACTCGGACGTGCAGACGGAAATTCCCGAGCATTTCGAAAAATTAAAGAAAGTTTTCCAGGCGGCAAATACCCATCGAATGGCAATCGCCGTGCATATGAGAGCTTCGATCTCCAAAAAACGACCTTACGGACCGGAACAGGCACGCGCTTTTCTGGAATTGCTTTCTTTCGCTCCCGATATTCCGGTGCAGATTGCTCATTTTGCCAGCTCGGGTCCGGGTTACAATGATCCTCAGGGGCATTCGGTCATCGAAGTGCTGGCTGATGCCGTGGCGAAAAAAGACTCTCGAACGCGAAAGCTTTGGTTTGAACTATCAACAAATGCACATCCGGAGAATCCGGCGGAAATTTCCGACCTTTTGGTCAAACTGATTCGCCGGATCGGTGTCAAACGAATACTTTTCGGCTCAGACGCGGCAACCGGAGATAATCTGAGACCGCGTGAGTCATGGGAAGCGTTTCGGCAGCTAAA
>DASVQU010000175.1:0-14401 GCA_036388995.1 Pyrinomonadaceae bacterium
CCTGGAGAACCTGCACCAAGTCTTTGGAAACGTTTTCGGTAAAAGCGTCGAGAAAAATGCTTCCGCGCGTCAGCATTCCGAAAAGCAAAGCCGCGAGAACGATTCCGACCGGATGGTTTCTGCCCAAAAGCGCGACCGCGATTCCGGTAAAACCATAACCGTCCGAAAATCCGTCGTAATAACGATAGCGATAACCTAAAACTTCGTTAATGGCGACCATTCCCGCCAGACCGCCGGAAATCGTCATTGCCAGAATGATTTGCGTGCGAACCGAAATTCCGCCGTATTCCGCCGCCGCCGGATTTGCGCCCGTCGCCCGCAGTTCGTAGCCCCAGCGCGTGCGCCAGAGGAAAAAGTAAACCAGCACGCACATTAAAAGCGCGAGCAAAAATCCGACATTGAGCGGAATAAAAGTCGGCATTCCCGGCAAGAATTGCGAAATACGCGGAATGTGCGCCGCTTCGCCAATCGGAGCGGATTGCAGAATCGGATCGCCCGGAACTTTCAAAAAATACTGCGTGACGTAGCTCACCAACGCGATGCCGATGAAATTGAGCATAATCGTGTTGATGACTTCGTGCGAGCCGAATCTGGCTTTTAAAACTCCGGGAATCGCGCCCCACAACGCGCCCGCCGCAATCGCAGTCAAAATGCACAAAGGAACAAGCAAAATGCTTGGCAAGCTCATCCACGAAAAGTTTTCATCTTTGCCGAAAACGTTAACAACGGTTCCGCCGAATTTCATCCCGACAAAAGCTGTGGCGAGCGCGGCGACATAAAGCTGACCTTCCGCGCCGATATTTAAAAGCCCGCAGCGAAAAGCGACGGCAACCGCCAAGCCGGTAAAAATCAGCGGCGTTGCGTAAAACAGCGTGTAGCCGATGCCTTCCGGGTAGGAAAGCGCGCTGCCGAGCAAAATCGCGTAAGCCTCAAACGGATTGTCGCCGATCAGCCAGACGATTATTCCGCCGACAATGAACGCCGCTAACACAGCAACGAGCGGAAAAAACAATTCTCGTAGAAAATTCATTCTGTAAATGTCGTGATTCTTAAAATGCGTGTAACAAATTGCCGACAAATATAACCTTTATCGGCTTTTCGTGTCACTCGAAAACAAGCAAAAATTTTCTCAAAAAAATCTTCTTAGAGGACTTGACAATGAAACACTCACATTTTATCATCTAAATTAGCTCAGCAAATAGAACAACGCATCGCTGAGCAAAACAAACTTTCAAACGAAATATTTTTGGAGGTAAAGAAAAATGAACATTGTCAGATACGATCCTTTCCGCGATATACGCGGCTTGCAAGACGAAATGAACCGTTTATTTTCTTCGACTTTTTCGCGCGGCGACGGCGACCAGATGACGCGCGGCGCATGGAATCCGAGCGTTGATATTTTCGAGAACCAAGATCAAATCGTTCTCGAAGCCGAATTGCCGGGCTTGAAACCGGAAAATGTTGAGATTTCGATTGAAAACAACGTTCTGACTCTGCATGGCGAGCGTCGTTTCGAGAAGAAAGACGAGGGCGATAATTTCCATCGCGTCGAACGCAGCTACGGCTCGTTCACCCGTTCTTTCACTCTGCCGCCGACCGTTTCGAGCGAAAATTGCAACGCCGAATTTGAAAACGGCGTGCTTCGCGTGACACTAGCGAAACGCGAAGAAGCCAAGGCGCGCAAAATCGAAATCAAAGCGGGAAGCCAAAGCGAACCGAAGCAAATTAACACGCAAGCCAAATCGGCTTCCGCTTAATTTGATTGATACATCAAGGCGACGGGCGCACAAAGGCGATACGTCGCCTTGTCGCCCGTAAATTTTTGCAAAGCATTTTCCGAACTTAGAGTTGATGCGTTAGCGTACTGATATAAAGCAGAAACACGGGGCTAAAATATGAACTCTGAGCATATCGGAAATTAATACAGCAATTATTAGCAGATTACAGTTATGAGATTCGATAAATTTACATTACGCGGACAAGAAGCCGTTCAGGCGGGGACTGAATTTGCCGAGCGCAACCAGAATCAACAGGTTGAACCGGAACATCTGCTTGTGGCGATGCTCGGTCAGCCCGAAGGAACTGTACGTCCGATTCTCGGAAAACTCGGCTCAAACGCAGATGCGGTGATGAATGAAACGGTCGCGGCGATCAACCGCCTGCCGAAAGTCACTGGCGGGCAGCAATATTTCAGCCCGCGCACATCGCAGATTTTCTCCGCCGCGCAAAAACAAGCCGAGGCGATGAAGGACGAATTTATCTCGACCGAGCATCTGCTGATGGCGATTGTTGACGAGAAAAACAGCGAAGCCGCCAGAATTTTGAAATCAAACGGCGTCAACCGCGAAGATTTGGACAAAGCCGTCGAACAGATGCGCGGCGGCGTCCGCATCACAGACCAGAATTCGGAGCAGAATTTTCAGGCTTTAAATAAATACGCCAAAGATTTAACCGAGCTTGCGCGCGAAGGAAAATTAGACCCCGTAATCGGGCGCGACGACGAGATACGTCGGACGATTCAGGTTCTTTCTCGCAGAACAAAAAACAATCCGGTCTTGATCGGCGAACCGGGAGTTGGTAAAACGGCGATTGTCGAAGGTTTGGCGCAGCGAATCGTTTCGGGCGACGTGCCGGAAACTTTGCGCAACAAGCGACTTGTTAGTTTGGATTTGGGTTCAATGCTTGCGGGCGCGAAATATCGCGGCGAGTTTGAAGACCGCTTGAAAGCTGTTTTGAAAGAAATCGAAAACGCGCACGGGCAGATTATTTTGTTTATTGATGAGCTGCACACGCTTGTTGGCGCTGGCGCTTCGGAAGGTGCGATTGACGCTTCTAATATGTTAAAGCCCGCTCTCGCACGCGGAGAATTGCGCTGCGTCGGCGCGACAACGCTCAACGAATTTAAAAAATATATCGAAAAAGACGCCGCGCTCGAACGCCGTTTCCAGCAAATTTACATCGGCGAGCCTTCGGTCGAAGACACGATTGCGATTCTTCGCGGTTTGAAGGAAAAATACGAAGTTCATCACGGCGTGCGAATCAAAGATTCGGCGATTGTCGCCGCAACGACGCTTTCAAATCGTTATATTGCCGACCGCTTTCTGCCTGACAAAGCAATTGATTTGATTGACGAGGCGGCTTCGCGTTTGAGAATCGAAATTGACTCGCTGCCGCAGGAAATTGACGAGCTTGAACGCGAAATCTTACAGCTCGAAATCGAGCGCCAGGCTTTGTCGCGCGAAACCGACGAGAAATCGAAAGGTCGGCTCGCCGACATCGAAAAACGCATTGCCGATTTGCAGGAAAAATCTTCTGGAATGAAAGCGAAATGGCAAGCCGAAAAAGAAGAAATCAACAAAATGCGCGGCGCGAAAGAGCAGCTCGAACAAGCCAGAATTCAGCTCGATCAGGCGCGTAATGCGGGCGATTTAAACCGCGCTGCCGAATTGCAGTACGGCACGATTCCGACATTGGAAAAACAGCTTGCCGACGAGCAGAAACGCCTCGCCGAACTGCAAAACGACGGCGTGATGCTCAAAGAAGAAGTTGACGAGGAAGACGTGGCGCAGGTCGTCGCGCGCTGGACGGGCATTCCCGTCTCAAAAATGCTCGAAGGCGAGATGCAAAAGCTCGTGACAATGGAAGACAAGCTCCGCACGAGAGTTATCGGTCAGGAGGAGGCTTTGATTGCTGTGGCGAATGCCGTCAGACGCGCTCGCGCAGGTCTCCAAGACCCGAATCGCCCCGTAGGCTCATTCATCTTTTTGGGTCCCACGGGCGTCGGTAAAACCGAAACCGCACGCGCTTTGGCGGAGTTTTTATTCGACGATGAACGCGCAATGGTTCGGCTCGATATGTCCGAATATATGGAAAAACACGCGGTCGCGCGAATGATCGGCGCGCCGCCGGGATATGTCGGCTACGAAGAAGGCGGGCAATTGACCGAAGCCGTGCGGCGTCGTCCGTATTCGGTGGTTTTGTTTGACGAAATCGAAAAAGCGCACCCGGACGTTTTCAATGTTTTGCTGCAAATTTTGGATGACGGGCGTTTGACCGATTCAAAAGGTCGCACTGTTGATTTTAAAAACACCGTTTTGATTATGACCTCGAATCTCGGTTCGCGTGACATTCAACTAAACGCAAGCAACGAAGCGGCAATGCGCGAATCCGTGTTGACGACCTTGCGCGAGAATTTCAAACCGGAATTTTTAAACCGGATTGACGACATCGTGATTTTCCACCAGCTCGGACGCGAACAAATCGCGCAAATAATCGAAGTCCAATTGGAGCGTCTGCGGCAAATGCTGGCGGAGCGCAACATCCAAATTGCTTTGGATGAATCGGCAAAAGATTTGTTGTCGCGCGAAGGCTACGATCCGGCTTACGGGGCGCGACCGCTCAAACGCGCGATTCAAACGCTGATTCAAAATCCGCTCGCGGTAAAATTGCTGCGCGGCGAAATCGCGGCGGGAGAAACGGTCAAAGTTTCTGCTGACGGTGACGCGCTGACGTTTACGTCGGATGGAGCTACGGCAACTGCGGCGGTTTAGTTAATGGTTAATTGTTAATGGTTAGTGGTAAATTGTAATTTGCTTTTTTGGCAATTTCACAATTCATCATTAACCATTAACCTTTAGCAAATATGGATTTATTCAGACGAAAAAAGAAAATGACCGAGCAAGAGGATTTTAACGAAGAAATGAGAGACGAAGAAATGACGGAAGAAATTCCCTTCACCGATAAACGACGCATTAATATCAACGGCGAAGGCGCGCAGCCGAACGCCGAAACGCCGAAAGCCGAAACGAAATCGGCTGAAGTTATCAAATTGGAAAATGCTTTAAAAGAAGAACGCACGCGACGCGAAGCCGCCGAAGCCAAGCTCGTCGGCGTTCAGGCGAAATTTGAAGAAGTCAAAAACAATCTGGAACGAGAGACCGCTGAGATGCGCGAGCGAATGCGTAAAACGCTCGAACAGCGGGCGATGCAGGGACAGTTTAATTTTTTGACGACTCTGTTACCCGTTTTGGACAATCTGCATTTGGCGATTCGCGCGGCGGAAAACAATCCCGACCAGAATCTGCTGGCAGGTTTGCAAGGCACGGTCAACGGTTTTGAAATGGCTCTCTTGCAAGTCGGCGTCGAGCCGGTTATGGCTGTCGGCGATCAATTTAATCCCGAACTTCACGAAGCCGTTGATATTGTCGAAGCCGACGAGGACGGCGTTGTGACGGCGGAATATTCGCGCGGCTATCGTTTCGGCGAGAGATTGTTAAGACCGGCTCGCGTGCAGGTCGGGCGAGCTTCGGCTCAAGCGGCGGCTGAATGATTTATGGACTCTCAAAATCTCCCGATTGCCTGCGCTTTAACCGATAAAGAATTGCAAATGCGCCGCGAAACTGTTTTGCGACAGGTCGCGGCGCATTTGATTGATTTTCGGGAACTCGAAAACGGTTTCAGTTATCGTTTTGCGGCTAACGATACGGTTTTGCGGGAATTGGTCAATGTAATTAATCTTGAGCGAAAATGCTGTCCGTTTTTGAATTTTAGACTGATTGTCGAATCAAACAGCGAAAGCGTCGCGTTTGAATTGACTGGGCAAACAGGCACAAAAGAAATGCTCAAATCGCTTTTTGATTGGAATTGAGTTGTGGGGAATTATGGATTCAAATCTTTTTCGCGCCGAGCAATTAGGAATCAAATTAGAAATTGCGGCGGGTTTGCCGATTTGGGAAGCCTCACCCGTCATTTTCCATCAGGAAAAAATTGACGAAATCCGAGCGACAATTAAGAAACCCGCACCCGAATCGGGAAAAACCTGCGGTTGTTTTCATTATTCGGATATTTACATTCAATTTCCAGACGGTTCGCTTAAACGCCCGGACGTTTCAATCTTTTGTGAAAAACCGAAAGAGCGCGAGGAAGCCGTTAAATCGGTTCCGGCGGCAATTGTCGAAGTTATAAGCAAAAGCTACGAAGCAAAAGATTTGGAAATCTCGCCGCCGATTTATCTGGCAAACGGCGTCAAAGATGTCATCGTGCTTAATCCTTATACAAACGAAGTTTTACATTTTCGAGAAGGCGAAACGCTCGAAAAGAATTCGCCCGTTGCGATTGAATTTGAATGCGGTTGTAGCTGCACAGTTTAAAAACAAAAGATGAGGTTTTCAATTTTTTGCCTTATTTTTTTTGCGCTGGTTACGGCTAGTTGTCGGACGACGCAGAACAGCGACGTTACAGTTTCGCCATCGCCGCAAATTCAGCCGTCGCCCGCAATTATTAAAAATGAGACTCTGCAAGCTGTTGTTGATGTGCCTCGACTTGCGGGCAAATCAACGTTTGAAGTTGATGAAATCCTGGGAAAACCCGAAACCGTCAAGCAGATAAAAAAACCGGCGGGCGAATACAGAGTTTACAAAATTCCAAATCACCCAAAAGGCTTAGCAGTGCGTTTTTACGGCGACAAAGCGATTGATTTTAACTTGATTTTGTCCGCACCGCTGCCAACGTCAAAACAAAGTTTGAAAGAAGTTTTTGGCATAGATGTCGGCGATGCGCCGTTTAAAATTGATTCAAAAGAGCCTTTATCGGAAGTTTGGCGAGGAACGTTTAACGGCGTCAGGTTTGCGAAAGTTTATGCCAAAAGAGAAAGTGAAAACGGTGGTTTTATCTTTGTTTTGGCAGAGGTGGCACAATAAATATTGTAAATTCAATCTTTCCGCGCCGCCGTAGTAATTGAAGTTGAGTATGATTGCAATTTTACCGATTATTTAAAAATTGAACTTTATTTGGAGAAATTAAAAAATGGCAGCAAAAGAATTGAAATTTAGAGAAGAAGCCCGGAGCGCGATGCTCAAAGGCGTTGATGTTTTGGCGAATGTGGTCGGCGTGACGCTCGGACCGAAAGGGCGAAATGTTGTGATTAGCCGCAGCTACGGCTCGCCGCTCGTGACGAAAGACGGCGTGACGGTCGCCAAAGAAATCGAACTGGAAGACAAATATCAAAATATGGGCGCGGCGATGGTCAAGGAAGTCGCCATGAAAACCAACGACATCGCGGGCGACGGGACGACGACCGCCACTGTTCTGGCGCAGGCGATTTACCGCGAAGGAGTCAAAAACGTCACGGCGGGCGCGAATCCGATGGGTTTGCAGCGCGGGATTTTAATGGCGAGCGAGGCGGCGGTCGCCGAGATTCAAAGAATGGCGCAACCCGTTTCGGGCAAGGAAGAATTGGCAAACGTCGCTTCGGTTTCCGCCAATAACGACCGCAGAATCGGCGAAATCATTTCAGCCGCGATGGAAGCGGTCGGGAAAGACGGCGTAGTCACGGTCGAAGAATCGAAGACGATGCAGACCGAGCTTGATGTAGTGGAAGGAATGCAGTTTGACCGGGGTTATTTGTCGCCTTATTTTGTGACGGACGCGAACCGGATGGAAACGGTTTTGGATGATCCGTATATTTTGATTCACGAAAAGAAAATCTCTTCGATGCAAAGCCTGCTGGCGATTCTCGAACAGGTTTTGGGCGAAGGGCGCTCGATTTTAATCATCGCCGAAGACGTTGAGGGCGAAGCGCTGGCAACTCTGGTTGTCAACAAATTGCGCGGCACGATCAAAGTTTGCGCCGTGAAAGCTCCGGCGTTTGGCGACCGCCGCAAAGCGATGCTCGAAGACATTGCCGCTTTGACTGGCGCGACCGTTGTCAACGAAGAACTCGGAATTAAAATCGAAAGTCTGATGGTCGAAGAACTCGGAACGGCAAAGCGCGTCGTCGTTGACAAAGACAACACCACGATTATCGAAGGCGCAGGAAAACCCGAAGCGATTCAAGGCAGGATCGAAGCGATTCGCCGCCAAATCGAAGATTCGACTTCGGATTACGATAAAGAGAAATTGCAGGAACGCCTGGCAAAACTAGCTGGCGGCGTCGCAGTTGTTAAAGTCGGCGCGGCGACCGAAACCGAGATGAAGGAAATCAAAGCTCGCGTCGAAGACGCTTTGAACGCAACGAAAGCCGCAGCGCAGGAAGGAATTGTTCCGGGCGGCGGAGTCGCTTTGCTGAGGGCTTCAAAAGCGCTCGACGCGATTGAAACAAACGGCGATCTCGATTTGCAAACCGGTATTCGGATCGTCAAAAAAGCGATGGAAGAACCGCTTCGCCGCATCGCTCAAAATGCCGGGATCGAAGGCTCGCTGGTCGCCGAAAAAGTAATCAATTCCGAAGGTGCGGTCGGCTACAACGCGGCGACCGGAGATTACGAAGATTTGCTCGCTGCCGGGATTGTTGACCCGGCAAAAGTAGTGCGCACCGCGCTGCAAAACGCGGCTTCAATTGCAGGTTTGCTGCTAACAACCGAAGCGGCTATCTGCGACGCTCCGCAAAAGAAAAAAGCCGCGATACCAATGGCGGGCGGCGATGACTACGATTATTAGCAATTACGAATTACGAATTACGAATTATTGATTCGAATTTTAATTTCAAAAAACAAATTCCTTAATTCGTAATTCGTAATTTGAAATTCGTAATTGATTAGGCGTGGCTTGTGCTCGCCTTTTATTTTTGGGTATAAAGCTACATCTTCGATTTTGGTAGAGAGGTTTTCAATAATGTTAAGTTCGCTTCCGCGCTTTATCTTGAGTCTGATTTTGCTGTCTGCCGTTTTCGCCCAAACAACGCTCGCTCAAAACAAGCCGCTGCTCGGTTTTTCGCCGGAAAGCTCCGCCGGACAAAAGGAATTGGAACGGCGTTTCGATTCGGTTTTACTCCGCGAGAATCTGCGCGAATGGATGCGACGAATGTCGGCGCGACCGCACGCCGTCGGGCAGCCTCATGGCAAAGCAAACGCCGATTTTATGCTCGCGCTTTTTAAATCGTGGGGCTACGACGCCCAGTTGGAGCGTTTTGACGTGCTGTTTCCGACGCCGAAAATTCGGCTTCTTGAAATGACCGCGCCGACCAGATTTGTCGCCAGATTGGATGAACCCGCGCTCAAAGAAGACCGGACTTCAAATCAAAAAGCCGAACAGCTTCCAACTTACAACGCTTATTCCGCTGACGGCGATGTGACCGGGCAGCTTGTTTATGTCAATTACGGCATTCCCGCGGATTACGAAGAACTCGAAAAACGCGGCGTTGATGTGCGCGGCAAAATCGTCATCGCGCGCTATGGCGGTTCGTGGCGCGGAATCAAGCCGAAAGTCGCTGCCGAACACGGCGCAATCGGCTGCATTATTTATTCTGACCCGCGAGACGACGGATTTTATCAGGGCGATGTTTATCCGAAAGGCGCTTATCGAAATGAAAACGGAGCACAGCGCGGCTCGGTCGCGGATATGCCGGTTTTTCCCGGCGATCCGACCACGCCCGGCTTCGGTTCGACCGGAAACGTCAAAAGGCTGGATTACAAAAATGCGCCGACAATTATGAAAATTCCGGTTCTGCCGATTTCATATTCGGACGCTTTGCCGCTTTTGAAAAATCTAAAAGGCGCGGTTGCGCCAGCCGCCTGGCGCGGGGCTTTGCCGATTACCTATAAAATCGGCGGCACGCCGGATTCGACAAAAGTTCATTTAAAGCTCGCTTTTAATTGGGACATCAAACCGGCTTACAACGTGATTGCGAAATTGCCGGGCAGCGAATTTCCCGATCAATGGATTATTCGCGGCAATCATCACGACGCCTGGGTTAACGGCGCGGCTGATCCGATTAGCGGTTTGGTTCCGTTATTGGAAGAAGCGCGCGCAATCGGCGAACTGGCAAAACAAGGCTCGCGTCCGAAACGGACAATCGTTTATGCGGCTTGGGACGCCGAAGAGCCGGGGCTTTTGGGTTCGACCGAATGGGTGGAAACGCACGCCGACGAATTGCGCCGCAAAGCCGCCGTTTATATCAATACCGATTCAAACGGGCGCGGTTTTCTGGGCATCGGCGGCTCGCACACGCTCGAACGATTTATCAACGAGGTCGCCAAAGACGTTCCCGATCCGCAAACGAAAATGTCCGTCTGGCAGCGCGGGCGCGCGTTTGAATATGTCAATGGTTCTGCAACGGCGCGCCGCGAGCTTGAAACTCGCGCGGATTTGCGGATTGATCCGCTCGGTTCGGGTTCGGATTACACGCCGTTCTTGCAGCATCTCGGCATTGCTTCTTTAAATCTAGGCTTCGGCGGCGAATCGGGCGGCGGCTCGTATCATTCGGTTTACGATTCGTTCGATCATTACACGAGATTCGGTGACACTGATTTTTCCTACGGCATCGCGCTGGCACAAACAGCCGGACGCGCGACTTTGCGGCTGGCAAACGCCGACGTTTTGCCGTTTGAGTTTACCAACGCAGCCGAAACAATCGGGCAATATGTCGGGGAAATCAAGCGGCTCGCCGACACGATGCGCGAGGAAACGCGGACGATGAATCGAATGCTTGCGGATGGCAACTATGTCGCCGTGCAAGACCCGAAACAAAATCTTGCTGCACCGCGTCCGAAAACGGAAGTTCCGCCGATTGATTTCAAATTGCTCGATGATGCTTTGAAAAATTTGCAGGACAAAGCCGAAGATTACGAAAAAGCGACGCGCGACCGGCGAATTTCGCCGAAAAACCGGCAAGCGTTGGACACGATGCTTTACCAAACCGAGCGGGCTTTGACCAATCCGAACGGCTTGCCGCGCCGCTCGTGGTTTCGACACCAGATTTACGCGCCCGGTTTTTATACCGGCTACGGAGTCAAAACGCTGCCCGGCGTCCGCGAAGCCATCGAACAGCGGAATTGGAGTGAAGCAACGGAGCAAATCCGCATCGCCGCGCAAACAATCGAGCGCTTTGCCGCCGAGATTGATCGCGCGGCAAAACTGGCGCGCGATTAAACGGCACGAAATTAGCTGTGCAGGAAACGTAGCTATTTGACGTTTCAAATCGGTACGAACAACGGTCAAATTGACGCTGTTCAGCGCATAGAACTTAATGCTAATATCGGTTTCGGCTGGGACAAACGACGCGCGCGTCGTGGCATCTAAAAGCGCGTAACTAAAGTTAGGAGTATTATGACAGACCTAGGGGCATATAAAGATAAATTTTCTGACACCGGCAGACGGATTTTGGAAAGCGCGCTCGAAGAATCGCGCCGCAGAGACCAGAATTTTGTTGCTGTCGAACACATTCTTTACGCGCTGGCGAACGAAGAGGGCGACCTTTTTAACGGCACGATGCGCGACCTTTCGGTTGATCCGCGCTCGGTCAAATTAATGATTGAGCGCCGCGTCGAAAACAGTCGTCAGCACATTGGCAAAGGCTTTCGCATTGCGCCGGAAACAACAGAGCTTTTCAAACGCTCGATGGACAGAGCCAGAGCGCAGGGTCGCAAAGTGATTGATTCGACCGATATTTTATTTGTTTTATCAAATGATGAACGCAGCGTCCTGAATGACGTTCTGCGTAACTTAGGCGTTCCTTCGGAAGAAGTCGCGCAGCAAGTTCGACAGCGGATTCGCCTGCGCGAGCAGGAAGAAGAACGTTCGCGCAAGAAATATGAACTGCCTTCATATTTAAAACATTTCGGCGTTTCGCTCAATAAATTAGCGAGACAAGACAAGATTCCGCCGACAATCGGGCGTGAAATGGAAATCCGGCAGATGATTGAAATTCTCTGCCACAAAGAACGCTCAAACTCGCCGATGCTCGTCGGCGAACCCGGCGTCGGCAAAACCGCCGTCGTCGAAGGTTTGGCGAGATTGATTGAATTAGAACCGGAAAAAGTTCCGGCTCGGCTTCGCAACGCTCACATCGTTCAATTGCAAATGGGCGGACTCGTCGCCGGAACGATGCTGCGCGGAATGTTCGAGGAACGAATCAAAGGAATTATTGACGAAGTTAAAGAACGCGATAATCTGATTCTGTTTATTGACGAAGCGCACACGATTATCGGCGCAGGCGCGGCGCTCGGAACTTCAAGCGACGCGGCAAATATGTTTAAAGCGAGTCTGGCGCGCGGCGAACTCCGAATCATCGGCGCGACGACAATTACCGAATACAAAGAATACATCGGCGAAGACGAAGCTCTTGCGAGACGTTTTCGTCTGGTCAAAGTTGACGAGCCGACGCTCGAAGAAACCAAAGAGATTCTTTTGGGATTGCGTCCGCGTTTGGAGAAAAATTATTCGGTCACGATTTCCGACGAAGCGATCAATACCGCTTTGGAAATGTCGCCGAAATACATTCGCAATCTGCATCTTCCCGATAAAGCAATCGGCTGGCTGGATACGGCTTCGGTCAAAGTTGAAATCAACGAACCGCAGTCTTTGATCGTCAAACCGGAACATATTATCGAAGTCATCTCACAGGAATCCCGCATTCCGCAGGATATGATTTTCCGCGAAACGACCGACCGTTTTTCGACAATGGAAAGCGATCTCGGAAATCGCGTGATTGGACAAAAAGACGCGGTCAAAGCCGTTGCTCAACGCTTGCGTTTGAACAAAGGACCGCTTAAAGAAAATCATTACAAACCGGACGGCGTGCTTTTGTTTTTAGGACCGACGGGCGTCGGAAAAACCGAATTGGCAAAAGCCGTTGCCGAATTTATGTTCGGCGACGAAGAGAAAATGGTGCGGATTGATATGAGCGAATACGGCGAAGGCACGGTCGGCGTCGAAAAGCTCATCGGAATGCCGCGCGGAATCGTCGGTTCGGAACGCGGCGGTATTTTGACCGAACAGCTTCGGGAAAATCCGTACACGGTTCTTCTTCTCGACGAGGTTGAAAAAGCCAACCCGTATTTGATGAACTTGTTTTTGCAGGCTTTTGACGAAGGCTGGCTGACGGACGGACGCGGCAAGAAAGTTTATCTTTCCGACGCGATTGTGATTATGACTTCAAACCTCGGTTCGGAAAACTTTAAAAAGTACGAAAAACCGCTCGGTTTCGGTCAGAAAACTCTCGGCGACATTCGCGAAATCAAAGGCTCGGTAATGAAAGCCGCCGAACAGCGTTTTTCGGCTGAATTTCGCAACCGCATTGACGAAATCGTCATCTTTTCACCGCTCGTGATGGACGAAGTTCGTGAAATCGCCAAAATCTATCTGAGCAAATTAACCCGCCAGATGGAGCATCAGGGCAAAGTCGTTGACGTGACGGAAGCGGCGCTCGATAAATTGACGGAAAAAGGCTATAACCCGACTTACGGCGCGCGTTTCCTGAAACGCCACATTGACGAGAAAGTGAAACTGCCGATAACCAATTCGTGGAAAACGGCGACGCGCTTTTTGGTTGATGTCGAAGACAACGAAATTGTCGTTACAGCAGGCGCGAATACGCCAGCGCCCGACGTTGCTTACAGTTTGAACTAAAACAAACGAAAACACTTGTTAAAAAAGGCTTCGATGTTAAAATCATCGGAGCCTTTTTTCTTTGGAGATTTTTATGAATAAGATTTTGGTATTTTTCTTTTTTGCAATCTGTTTTAGCCAATCTATTTTTGCTCAGGAACCGCAGCCTAAACCAACCGCACCCAGAACCGGAAGCGGCGTCGGTTCCGGCAACGGCATAGGAAGGGGCAGCGGGACAGGTTCAGCACCCTCACAGGCAAAACCAGCGGATTCAGTCCAAACCGAACCGCTCAAAATATTAACTCAACAGGCTCCGGGCTACACCGAAGAAGCCAGAAATAATTTAACCGAAGGAACAGTCAGAGTAAGAGTAACTTTTTCGGCATCGGGCGAGATTACAAGCATTTCTCCGGTCACATCTTTGCCTTTCGGTTTGACCGAAAAAGCGATTGCCGCTGCCCGCCTTATAAAATTTATACCGGCAAAACGAAACGGTGTTCCGGTGAGCGTTAGCAAAGTTGTCGAATACAGATTTACGATGTATTTCGATGAAAACGATAAAGAATTAAAAAGCAATGCGGAAATTATCGAAAAACCGGATGCCGTTCATCCCGCCGAATTTAATTCCGTGTCGGGCGTTGTCGCGATAGAGTTGGTTTTGGCGGCTGACGGAAGCGTTCGCGTGATCGAAGCAAAAACCGATTTGCCGAAAGTTTTTGAAACCAATGCGCGCGAAGCGGCAACTAAAATAAAGTTCACTCCCGCAGTTCATAAAAGCGGCAAAAATGTCAGTCAACTCAAAGTTATGGACTATGTTTTTAAACAGTAAGCAAAACAGTTTTTCTCACAAGTTCGTTTTTTTGTTTCTTTTAGCATTCGGCGTGTTTTCGGCTTCCGCGCAGGAAACCGACAAAAACCCGGAAACGCAAAAAGCCGAAGTCATTATCCGGAAAGCCGTTCAAAAGCTCGGCGGCGACAGATATTTACAGGTGAAAACAATTGTCGGGCGCGGCAATTTTAATCAATTTGCGGAAAACGGCGCGGCATCGTTTAGCTCGTTTGTTGATACAATCGTTTT
>DASVQU010000176.1:0-2864 GCA_036388995.1 Pyrinomonadaceae bacterium
TACGATGGAGATGGAAAAGCAGACGTTGCAGTCTTCAGACAAGGAAACTGGTACCGTTTAAACAGCAGCAATGGCGTATTCTTCGGTCAACAGTTTGGGATTGCGGAAGATAAAGCGATTCCTTCTGCTTTTCTACCCTAAATGACGAGGGGCTGGCAATGATTGCCGCCCTGCCCTTTTCAAGGCAGCCCCTTGTTAACCAACCCATTTTTGTCTGAAATGCTTAAACCGATCTTTTATTAATAAGCCTTTATACAAAAAAAGGAGAATACAATAACGTGAAAACAGAAATTCGACTGTCAACCTCGCCCAAAATTCGCTTTGGATTTTGTCTTCTTTTACTTTTATCAATGGTTTTCAGCGGAGCTACTTCATTGCTTGCCGAAACTCCAAGATCAAAGAAAATGGCTGCCAAAAAGAGTTTCGACAAAAAGCGAACTCTTAAAAAGAGCAATTCCAAAAAACGCGCGAAGAAAAAACTGCGACGAAAAGCAACGCGGGCGCTCAAGGTTTTTCCGCCGCAAATCGAAGAGGAATTTGAAGGCGACGGCGAAAAACGCGCCGACTGGCTTATCTCGCAAAGAATGTATCCGTTTAACGACGTGCCGCCGGATGCGCGGCGAAAGGCTTTCGAACGGCGCCCTGAACGGGCGCAAAGGTATGGAGATCGCCCGCTTACGGCGCAATGGAAATCTATCGGACCTACGCCGACTAATACACTTTTGCTCAACAATTGGGGAGTAACCAGCGGACGGATCAACGCAGTTGCCGTTTCTCCGGCAAACCCCAACCTCATTCTGGTTGGCGCGGCGATTGGCGGCGTTTGGCGCTCTATTGACGGCGGAGCGAATTTCGCTCCCGTTTCTGATAATCATATTGATTTGGCTGTCGGCTCGATTGCTTTTGCGCCGAGTGATCCAAATATTGTTTATGCCGGAATGGGCGATAAAGTCTCTAATGCTTATTTCGGCAGCGGCGTTCTCAAATCAACCGACGCCGGACAAACCTGGACGCGCGTGAGCAGCAACACTTTGCCCACTCCCGGTAGAATTACAAAAGTTGAAGTTGATCCTACGGATGCAAATCGAGTTTATGTGACTCAATTTACTTATCGTAATACAAACGGAATCAACGCGCAGAGCGGTTTTTGGTATTCGACCGACGGCGGCATTAATTGGACAAAAACTTTCAGCGGCTTAGCAATGGATTTGGTTCAACATCCGACATCTCCCGGTACGCTTTATATGGCGATGCAGGCGGTTAGTGAGCCGGGGAATATTCCTACACCTGGCGTCTTTAAATCAACTAACAACGGATTAACCTGGACGCGGGTTTATACCGCGCCATTTTCGGCAACTTCCAACATCAAAGTCGCAGTAACGCCTGCGGCTCCGCAAAACGTTTATGTCCTCGCCGGCACCGATTCGACCGTGCGCCTCGAAATCAGCAGCAACGAGGGCGGCAGTTGGACGAATAAGGGATCTAATTTCGACATAGGGCAATTCGGCTACAACTGTTATTTGTTTGTCCACCCGGCAGACCCGAACATCATTTATGTCGGGACACGAGATTTGTGGCGCTCGACCGACGGCGGAACAAGCTATGCGAATCTCACCACGAACATCACCAATGGAAGCTGGAATTATGGAACCGGAAAGGTTCACGTGGATCAGCATCATTTCTATATTTCGCCTTCAAATCCGAATTTGATGTATCTCGCCAATGACGGTGGACTCTATAAAACTACCGACAGCGGGAATACATTTCAAAATCTTAATGCGACACTCGGCTTAACGATGTTTACGAGTCTCGATCTGCATCCGACTGACCGGACACGCTCGTACGGCGGAACTCAGGACAACGGGACGCAGCGACGAACGGGAAATTTAAGCTGGAGCGAATTCGAAGGCGGTGACGGCGGTCAAGTCGTGATTGACCCGGTTGATCCGAGCATTGTTTACTCGACAGCCGTTTATCACTTCGTTTTTCGCCACGCTAACCACGGTCAGATACAAGGCGTTGCCGCACAAATTGGGAACCAGACCAAATTTAACAACGACCGGGTGCTTTTTTACCCGCCGTTTGTCGGGAACGATGTAGATTCGACGCTTTATTTCGGCACCTACCGGCTACGCGTGAGCACTAATCGCGGCGTGAGTTGGACTGCACCGGGCGGAACGCAGGATTTAACCAACGGCGGATTTTTATCTGCCATTGGGGTTGGGAAATCAAACACGAACATAATTTACACCGGCTCGTCTGACGGTAAAGTAATGGTCAGCACCAACGGCGGCATAAATTGGACAAACATTTCGGCAGGCTTGCCTAATAGATGGGTCAAGAGCATCATTGTCAGCCCGACCGACTCAAACACCGCTTATCTGACGGTTTCCGGCTTTAACTCCGGGCACGTTTTCAAAACGACAAACGCCGGAGCAAATTGGACTGACATCAGCGGAAACTTACCCGATATTCCAACCAATACTTTGTTGATTGATCCGCGCAATGCAAACACGCTTTACGTCGGAACCGACATCGGCGTTTTCCGTTCAACTACAGACGGCAATACATGGGAAACCTTTAATATGGGAATGCCGCCGGCGATTATTACCGAGCTGGATGCCAATTCAAGTGGCTTGATACAAGCCGCAACTTATGGTCGCGGAATGTATGAAATTGATTTAAATTCGAGCAAAGTCGTTGCCGATTTCGATGGAGATGGCAAAACGGACATTTCGGTTTTCCGTCCCGACGGCGGAAACTGGTATATCACCAACAGCAGCAACAACGCTTTTCGCGGCGAAACCTTTGGCGCAAACGGCGATGTGATTACACCGGGCGATTACGACGGCGATTTGAAAGCC
>DASVQU010000177.1:0-11080 GCA_036388995.1 Pyrinomonadaceae bacterium
AACCCGCACAAATGGCTGTTCACGCCGTTTGATTTGTCGGTTCTTTACTGCCGCCACACGGATTTATTAAAACAGGCGTTTTCGCTCGTCCCGGAATATTTGAAAACAGACGAGGCGACTACAAATTTAATGGACTACGGCATTCAACTCGGACGCCGATTCAGAGCTTTGAAATTGTGGTTTGTGATGCGTTATTTCGGGCAGCAAGGCTTGATTGAAAGAATCCGCGAGCATTGCCGTCTGGCAAAAATGTTCGCCTCGCTCGTTGATGAAAGCCACGATTGGGAATTGCTTGCGCCCGTCCCGTTTGCGCTCGTCTGTTTTCGCGCCGCGCCGGAAAATGTGACGGATTTGGACGCTTTTAACGAAAAACTGATGAACGCGATTAACGAAAGCGGCGCGGCTTACATCTCACACACAAAGTTAAACGGAAAATACACTTTGCGGCTTTCTATCGGAAACATTCGAGTTGAAGAGAAACACATCCGCAAAGTGTGGAATTTGCTCAACGAACAAAAAGATTTGTTTTAGAGCAAATCGGCTTGGTAAACAGTTCTATTGTTTTGCGGCATTTCGTATTTCTTCAACAGCCTGTGGATTTTCCAGCGCCGATAAATCGCCCGCGTCTTCGCCGAGAAAAGCGGCGCGAATCACGCGGCGCATCACTTTGGCGTTGCGCGTTTTCGGCAGAGCGGAAACGAACAAAACACGGTTCGGTTTCAACGGTTTCCCTTGCGCTTCGGCGACGAGGTTTTTTAATTCTTCTTCAAGATTTTCCCTCGCTTCGCCGTTTAAAACGCAAAACGCAACCATCGCCGTTCCTTTTAATTCGTCCGGCACGCCGATTACAGCGGCTTCGGCAACCAAAGGATGACCGACCAATAAACTTTCGACTTCAGCCGGTCCGACTCGTTTTCCGGCGACTTTTAAAGTGTCGTCCGAACGCCCCAAAATAAACCAGTGTCCATCTGCATCTTTCATTGCAAAATCGCCGTGAACCCAGATGTTTTCAAAACGCGACCAATAAGTTTCCAAATATCTTTCGCGCTCCTGCCAAAACGAGCGCGCCATTCCAATCCAAGGCTCACGAATCGCCAATTCGCCAACCTTTCCGGCTTCGACCGATTTGCCGTTTTCGTCCAAAACATCGGCGGCGATTCCGGGACAAGGGGCGGGAAACGAGCAGGGCTTGATCGGCAGCAGCGGATTTCCCATCAAAATCCCGCCCGAAATTTCTGTGCCGCCCGAATAATTGATAATCGGCAATTTCGAGTCGCCCACTTTTTCAAACAGCCACCACCAGGGCGCAGGATTCCAAGGCTCGCCCGTCGAAGCAAACGCCCTGAGCGCGGATAAATCGTGCTGTTTCGGCAAATCGTCGCCGCAGTTTGCCAGCGCGCGGACGAGCGTCGGCGAGATTCCCAAAATCTCGACTTTATGGCGCGCGCAAAATTCCCACATTCGGTCTGCTTTGGGATAATCGGGCGCGCCGTCGTAAATACAAATCGTCGCGCCGTTAATCAAAGCGCCGTAAATCAGCCACGGTCCCATCATCCAGCCGATGTCAGTCACCCAGGAAATTCTGGTTCCGCGCCCGACATCTGTCCCGAAAGCCATATCCTGCGCCGCTTTAATCGGAAAACCGCAATGCGTGTGCGCGATGCCTTTCGGTTTTCCGGTCGTGCCGGAAGTGTAAAGAATTATTAACGGGTCTTCCGCTTTTGTCGGCTCAGTATGTCTTAAATTCCAATTCTTTGAACCGTCAAGTTGTAATTCTTGAAAGTCAGTTACTTTCTCTCGTGGAACAAAATCAGGTTCTTCGCGGTTGACCAAGAGAACCTTTTCGATTGTTGGACAATTTGCAACTGCTTGTTGAGCTATTTCAAAAGCATTGAAGTTTTTTCCGCGTCTTGGGAAATAGTCACAGGTAAAAAGCGCTTTTGCTTTCACAGCATTTAATCTCGTCTCGATTGCATTTGCCCCGTAACCACTAAAAACGGGAACAGCTATTGCGCCGATTCGATTGATCGCCAAAAGTGCAATAATCGTTTCTCGCACCATCGGTAAATGGATTCCAATTGCATCACCTTTACTCAAACCATTCGCCCGTAAGCCCGCCGCACAACCTTCGACATAAAGTAGTAATTCCTTATAAGTAACTGTAAACGTTTCGCCTTCTTCGCCTTCCCAAATTATCGCGGGCTGGTCTTTCATTTCGTCTGTTTGCCAGCGGTCAAGACACATTTCGACGATGTTCAAACCGCCGCCGCCGCACCAGTGCGGAAATTGAATCCCGTCCGACAAATCAAGCAGTTTTTCGTATGGCGGATTGAATTTAATATCGAGAAACTTTAAAACTTCGTCGGTAAACCATTCGACGTTTTCGATTGATTTTTGGTAAAGATCGTCAAAATCTCGCGCGCCGACTTGTTTGATAAATTTGGTCAATTGCGCTCTGTTGATAACATCTTCGGTCGGTCGCCACGCGACGGGCTGGTCAAAAGTTGAATCTTGCTCGTTCATTTTGTTTGATAGAAAGTAGAATCGAAGAAATTTTATAACACGAAAGAAATATGAGCGAAAATTTACCGTTGGAATTACCCAAACAACTCTTTCAGGGAAAAACCGTCGTCATCACGGGCGCTTCGCGCGGAGTCGGGCGCGCAACTGCTCTGCGATTCGCGCAGGCGGGCGCAAATGTCGCGGTTAATTATTTGAAAAGCGAACAAGACGCCGCAGAAGTCGTCGAATTATGCCGTAATCAGGGGGCGGAAGCAATCGCCGTTCAAGGCGACGCTTCAAGATTTGAAGATGCCGAAAAAATCAGGCAAATCGCTGTCGAAACATTCGGGCGCGTTGACGTTTTGGTCGTCAACGCCGGAATCTGGAAAGGCGCACCGGTTGATGAAATGTCGGAAGAATTATGGGACGAAGTTTTGGACACAAATCTGAAATCCGGCTGGGCTATGTCGCGCGCGATTGTGCCGGAAATCAAAAAGCAGGAACGCGGCGCGATTGTTCTCGTTTCCTCGACCGCCGGACAGCGCGGCGAAGCTAATTATTCAAATTACGCCGCTTCAAAAGGCGGGCAAATCAGTTTTACCAAAGCTCTGGCAATGGAGCTGGCGCCGAAAATCCGCGTCAACTGCGTCGCGCCGGGCTGGATTGAAACGGCGATGGTACGCCCGGTTTTCGAGGACGCGGAATATAAAGAACAGGTTTTAAATTCGATTCCGCTAAAACGAATGGCTGCGACCGACGACATCGCGCTGGCGATTTGTTTTCTCGCTTCCGATTGGGCGCGGCATATCACGGGAGAGATTTTAAACATCAACGGCGGCTCGGTTCTCTGCGGTTAGTTTATGCTTGACAAAGAGAAGCGTTTGAATTGAACTTGCGAAAGCAGTGAGCGAAAAGTTAAGTCCAATTGTAATGAAATTCGGCGGCACTTCGGTCGAAAACGAAGCCGCTTTTGCCCGCGTTGCCGAAATTGTCGGCTCGCGCGTCGCGCAAAAACCTGTGGTCGTCGTTTCGGCGATGTCGAAAATGACCGACGCGCTTCTTGCCGCCTTTGAAACTGCGCGTAAAGGCGATTCGGAGAATGCTTTTCACTTGCTCGAACCGCATTTTGAGCGGCACGTCGCGGTCGCCGAAATGCTTTTGACAAACGAGCAGAAAACCGTTTTTGCGAAAGAACTGATGCAATCGCGCGAAGAGTTGCAGGAATTATTGGAGCGCACCGCTCGCCGCAGCCTGCCTATTCAGCTTCTCAAAGATATGATAGTCGCTTACGGCGAGCAGCTTTCGTCATATCTTCTCGCCCTCGTCTGCCGCGCGAAAGGCGTCAATGCAGTTCATAAAGATGCGCGCCGTTTAATAATCACCGATGACGAACACGGCGCGGCTTCACCGATTTTTGAAGAAACAAATCCGCTGCTCGAAATTGAATTAAATCCGCATCTAGCCGCCGGTGAAATTCCCGTGATGGGCGGTTTTATCGCCGCGACGAGAAACGGCGAAACAACGGTTTTAGGACGCGGCGGCTCGGATTTTTCCGCCGCAATCGTCGGCGCGGCTTTGAAGGCGGCGGAAATTCAGATTTGGACGGACGTGACCGGAGTTTTAACGACCGATCCGCGGATTGTGCCGGAAGCCAGAACTTTGCCGGTTTTAAGTTACGAAGAAGCCGCCGAATTGTCATATTTCGGCGCTAAAGTTCTGCATCCGAAAACCATCCTGCCAGCCGTTAGGGAAAAAATTCCGGTTCGAGTTTGCAATTCGCGCGAGCCGGACGCCGCCGGGACGATGATTCTCGCCGAACCGGAAGAAACGCCGAATCTGATTAAATCAATCGCCTATAAAAAAGGCATCACGATTTTGCGAATCTCTTCGGCGCGAATGCTCGGCGCTTACGGTTTTATGTCAATGCTGTTTCAGACTTTCGAGCGTTTCCGCACGGTGATTGACGTAGTGGCGACTTCTGAAGTTTCTGTTTCTCTGACAATTGACAACACCGATTCGATTGAACAAATCGTCAACGAATTGAAACGTTTTGGCGAAACCGAAGTCGAACCGAACAACGCCGTCGTGTGCGTCGTCGGCGAAGGTTTGCGCTCGACGCCCGGGGTCGCAGCGCGGCTTTTTAACACAATTTCCAACATCAATGTCTCGCTCGTCTCGCACGGCGCTTCGAGCGTTAATTTTACTTTCGTCGTCAAAGAAGCAGACGTTTTTGAAACCGTCAAACGTCTGCACCGAGAGTTTTTCGATTGAAGATTAAGGCGAAAAGAATTGCCAGGTGTAGATTGTCAACGGTTGAATTTGATGCGGGGAAATCGGTTAAAGGCAGCGAAAGAGATAACACATAACGCTTTTAAGAAGCATTGCTGTTTTGCACCTAGCGTTCAATGATTTGTCATGTGGTGTTTCATTTACACTCGCCATCTGAAACAACTCGCCTTAGAAAGTTTCTAATAATTGAAAAGGTTTCTTCCCGCTTCAGAATAGAAGATGCGTGTCCGGCATCGCGGAAAGTTTGCACCTCGGCTTGCGGATAAGTTTCTCTCAGCAGCGCTCTATCCTTTGCTCCGATTGCCGGATCATCGTCCGAATCAATGATTAAAATTTTGCCGTGCCATTCTTTTAGATCGTCCGCCGTGAACTGCCGCTGCCGCGCGAGTTCGAGCAGGCACTTGTTCTGATGAACTGCAACTTCTTTTAAACGGTTGGAAGCGACGGCTTCGTTTAGATAAGCCCGCCAAAACTCAAACTCCGGGTGTTTTGCGCGCCGCAGAGTCGAAAGCAGCATTTTATTAAGCCGCAATTTCAGCAGCGGGACAAACAAAATTTTCGGCACGGCAAGAAACAGCTTGCCAGCGATTTTAAGCGGCTTCTCAAATGTCGGAGTTATCAAAAAGGTATGCAAGAGAACAAGGCTGCGCGTTTTATCCGGGTATTTACGAACGAAATACTGCGCGACAAGCCCGCCGTATGAACCGCCGGCGACGTGAACCCGATTGATAGCTTCGGTTTCGAGAATATGAGCAATTCCTTCGCACAATCCGGTCATTGTCTGTGACAGCGCGTAGGACGGCGCGATAATCCGGTATTCATTCTCAAAAGCCGTGATGAGCGGAAAAGTTGATTCGCCGACGGACAATGCTCCGGGAAGCAAAAGTAAAGCCTGCTCTGACGCGCGCCCGCAAGAAATGTATTCCCAATCGGTATCGCCGAAGGTCAGCCGTTTAACGGGATGAGCGCGGCGAAATTCTTTCAGCCGCTCGACTTGTTCCGTCGGAACTTTTGCGTAAATCGCGTCGAACGAAGCGCTTGTTTGTGATGATGTTTGGGAATACATTATGACTCGCTACTTAAGTCCATTGGCTTTTGGGGCTGTGCGAAAGCGGTTTTACAAAGGAGAATCAACTGCGGTTTGCCGAGGCTCGCGCCGTAAACTTAACCGTTGGCGATATGTCAGTTGTCGCCAAATCCATTCCATCGGACCGTAAGCAAAATGCTTCAGCCACAGAGCGCTCAGCAATATCTGAAATAGAAATATGGCAAGCGCAATCAGCGTCGCCGTTCTCGCGCCGATTCGTCCGAACTGAGCGAAACCGTAACCGTAAAAAATGAAAACGCAAATCACGGTTTGCAGTAAATAATTGGTCAACGCCATCCGCCCGACCGGAGCAAGAAAAGCGAGCAGTCTCCGCCACGCCGCTTTTTGCCACAGCGTTGCGACTAAGGCAATAAAGAAAAGCGCCAGCGCAGGAACGCCGAACGCATAGCTGACAACGCCTGCAATTCCCGCAGGCGTCGGCGGAATAAGCGCTTCTTTTCCTGCCAATGCCGAAAAAGCGACGTTGCCGATCAGACCTAAAACGAGTCCGTAAATAAGGACGCGGCGAATGAAAGGCTGGTGACTCGATAAATCCTGAAAAAAGCCGCGCCGATACGCATAAAACCCTAAAAGAAACATTGCGAGAATTTTCGGCAGGCGCATATCGAAAATCAAACCGGCATACCTGCCGATGATATATTGCAGGTTAAAACCAGTTATAATTTGCAGATAACTGCTTTGCTGAACCTTTTTGACTGATTCGTTCCAAAAATCCGCCTGTCCGGCTTGAAAAGCCGCCAGGGCTTCGGGCGGAACAAAGGCGATAAACAAAATATAAATCAGAAGGTACGAGAGAATAGGAATCACCATCAGGGCGAACGCCCATTTGAGCAGCGCGTCGTCGGTTTTCCTGCGAAACAGAATGAGCACAAAGCCCATCAGGGCATAAATGCTCAAGATGTCGCCCGCCCACAGCAAATAAGCGTGCAGCAGACCGATGATTAGCAGCCAGAACAAACGCCGTTTGAAAAGCGAGGCTTTTGCGTCGCCGCGTTCCTCCGCCCGGCTGATTTGCAGCGCAAAGCCGAAACCGAACAAAAACGAAAAAATCGAATAAAACTTGCCTTCGACAAAAAAATGAACCAGAAAATGCGTAATCCGGTCGGCGAAAGGGCTTTGCTCGGCAAGCGCCTGCGGCATCATTCCGTAACCGGAAAACCACTGCATATTACCGATCAGAATGCCGCAGATGGCTAATCCGCGCAGCACGTCGAGAATTTCAATGCGTTCCTGCGAAGGAATCGGACTAATTTGGCTTTCAGACATAATTCACCTTTTTTGTTTAGCGCCTGCGAGTTGAATTTTTATAAATTGTCATTTCTATTCTGAGGTCATTAAAAGCTGGGTTCAGCAGTTGCCTTTGGAAGCTGTTCATTGAACCCCTTAATTATCAGCCATACTGCAACAACTATTTGGATCGGAAGCATTGGCATAGCCATTTGCCCTATAGTGCTATAGCCAAGGAACATCATTAATGTGACACCTATAAACTGAGACACAATCCCAAGAAGTCCAAGTAAAGCCAGAGCGCGCGGAATCAGGGCAAAGCGCAAGAGCGAACTGTAGAAGACAAAGATCCAACCGCCAATGGCAACCAACTGCACCGCGTGCGCCCAACGCCGCGACGAAGCGACCGCTGCACCAACCACCTGGTACAGCCCGGAATCTGCTGCGCCGCCGTTCACGTACTGCTGACTCAAAGACAGCATAGACATCACAGTGGAGCCGTGTACGGCGTCCAGCACAAAGCTGATCACACAGACAGTCAGGAACCAAAGCGCCGTCGCATTGCTATATAGACGAAATACCGGCAACGACGTAATGCCGAGAGCGATGGTAAAAGCTCCGCCGATGAAAAAGATAAACACAGCCGTCCGTATCTGAAAAGAACTCTCAGCCGCCGCCGTCAGAAAGCCCGGGGAACCGCTTACCAGCGGCAGCAGCAAAATGAAGGGGACCATAAGTCCGGCGGCTAACTGTAACAACAACAGGATGCCGACAGTTCTACCGATGCTCTTTGCAGATCTCATAATTGGCTCACTAGAAGAAGATTTAAGGCAATACTTGGTTAGCTTTACGGAAAGACGACGAGAAAGTTCCGGCACAATTTGTTATGTGAATAGCAAATCCGGTTGTTTGCCCATCACAGCCGTTTGGCTTGTTCAATGATGTCGTTAACGTTAGACAAATTGTGTTTTCCCGCACGCCGCATTTTAATATTTGGCATTAAACCTCGCTGATCTGTTGTTGTTCTTTTGCGCCCTTAATTAAAAGCCACAAGATAGTCAGAGGCGCGCCCAGAGAATTAAACAACATAGTTAATTGGGTTATTATCGCCGGATAGAATTGTGGAAAGAGTATTTTGGTAAAAGTATTAATCGGAAAAGCGCTGGCTCCAATCATCAGCAAAACGCCTGAAATGCCGGGAATATATTTTGATTTTATGATGAGCAGCCCAAAGGTAAATAGATAAAGCGCCGAAAATAGTTCAATGATTCCTATTCCGAAATTGTTCAGCCTGAGAAATATCATCATCAGGGCGTTAATCTGCTCAGGTTGAAACGCTTTCAGGTAATCGGCATTGCTTAAAACTACTAAGGCTCCAAGATTATTAAGCGAATTAACGACGCCTACGGCAACCGTGACCAAAATCGAAATCAATAAAAATGTCGCCAGTGTTTTATTAACTCCCTTAAATAAGCGGAATACCGTCAATCCAAAAAACAACAAAATGATTGATGAGAAAAGATTGCTCGCAATCGCCATCCGAAACAGCGGCTCGTTAGCCAAAATATTACTGGCTGTCGCGGCGGCGTCTCCAAATACAATCAGCTTAGGTCGAACATACATCAGACTGAAACCGGTCGGAACTACGGACAATAACCAAAGTAAGCCTGCAAGTCTTGCCGCCCTTTTCAGTGAATTCATTTTTTCTTCCATGATTTTTTATTCGGTATTTATGCTGTTCTGTTTTTAATTCGTTTTAGCCGGTTCAGATCGGATTAATTCATTGTTTGGAAAAAAATGTATCGGTTCCGTAAATCGTTATTTCGTTTTGTTATTTAAGGTTGTTGCTAACGTCCTGATAAAACAGGCTAACGTAAAGATTTTAAAAATGTTTCAAAACTCTTTTCGAGTTATAGCGGTAACAGAAAACAAAAAAGGACGAAGCCAAAACGTCGTCCTTCATCCCTTTTATTTTTAGTTTTGATTATTAAATTTGCACTCTTCTAAACTTTGTCCGCCTCGAATTTCATTCAACTTATATTCACATTTTTTAATTCACATAAATCGTTTAGGGAAAAGATAGCCACCCAACGATTGAGATGAGCGAGGCGGAAACCGCAACCATGCAAGCCAGATTTTAACGAGAAAGGTTGATAAAAACGTAGCTGTTTCCGCCTTCGCTCCATTGATTTGTTGGGCGTTGCTTAGCTTAGAAACCATCTTTTATATTTCGTCCCTGCGCTGCAATACTTCTGACAGCTTCATCTGTGTCTTGTTCTGCTGCGCTGATTATTTGATTGAATCTTTCATCTGTTCCGCCAAAACCAACGGCATATCTGTAAATCTCTATGGTTGCTCTTAAGGAACGAGCGCGGATTTTAAAGTCTGAGCTTGAAAGACCTTCCGAAGCCGTGTCCAGGTAAAGCCCACGATAACGCTCCGGTATCGCATTGCCGCAACCAAAACGAAAATCGCTGTGCAAATCAAAAGAGACCTTTTCTTCAGGCGGCAAGTTGCCGTAAATATAATCGCGTAGTTGATATTTCGAGTGCAAAATCAAGGTTTGGTCAAAAACAAAAGTAAAGGCAAGCGCGAAAATCATCACCACAGCAGGCGCGCAAGCTAAATGTATCCTAACTCGCGGCAATAAGTTTTGCTTTCGCCAAGCGCAAAAGATTTCTAAGATAATCCACGCAACGAACCAACCAATCAAAAGCGCAAACCAACCTCTACTACCGTAAGTTTGAGTCGTCCGTTCAAAAATCCCCAAGAGCCAAATGAGTGCAAAGAATGAAAGAAAACTGCAAAGGATTTTGGTTGGCATAAGTTGAAGTTCAAGGATTGAAACACAAACCTAAATAAAGACACTCACAATGAAAGGTTTGTTCCCAAAACGCGAAAACGCCCAACGGCTGAGATGACGTGGGGCGAAACCGATTACCCGCAAGCTAGGGGTAATGGACAACGTGATAAGAGAGTCGCTGTTTCGCCCTCACGTCCATTGATTTGTTGGGCATGGCGTTGTTTTTACAAATAATCGCTGATAACAAACTTCTCAATCGGTAAGTTCGGTTTAGTTTCTTCCGTTTCCTTTTTGTCCAAATATTCAATATCGGAATTTGTGGTTGAAAAACTGTCTTTTTTTACTTTGTAAAGATAGAAATTGTTTTCCCGACACCGGAAACTAAACTGAATTTCGTAATGATGCAAACTGCCGCCCCATTCTGTGTTCATCTGAAAACCGTTTTTGGTTTTCTTTGCCGAGACAAGCATAAAGTTCTTAACTTCTAAACCTGTCGGCAACCCGATTTTTATCACAACCTCATCGTCGACCACGATATTTAAGTCGCGTGAAGTGATACCTTCGTCCTCGTGATAATTTTCAACTTCAACTAAATTGAATCCGTTTTGATTATTGCAATCTAAGTTTTTCAAGAGTTCTTTGTTAAGAATAACGGTCTTTGAGTTATAAACGCGCCCGTTCAAGTTGGGCTTTGGTCTGTTAACTGTCACTATTGCCGGAACGTCAGAATTTTGATTGCTTGTCTGTGCTGCCGAGTCAGCGACAGAACAAGCCCCGAATAAAAACAATGATGAAGCCAAGAAACAAATGCCAATAATAATGTGAAAGTTCTTAATCATTGTTCTGTCTCAGTCAAAAGAAAGATGCCCAACTATTGATTGAGCAGAATCATTCTGCCCAATCGTTAGATTCTGAGTGTTATGCGGAACAGTTCCGCATAACACTCATTTTTCGTGTATTATGAAGAACGATTCTTCATAATAACCTTATAGACGGAATGATTATACAGAGAAATTTGAGATTGGCAACGAGATTTTATGACACAAAAACCCAAATTACTTGATCAGGTTCGGGCTGTCGCCAGAGGGCGTCATTTGAGCCATCGCACTGAAGATTCTTATCACAATTTTATTAAACGGTTTATTCTGTTT
>DASVQU010000178.1:0-20094 GCA_036388995.1 Pyrinomonadaceae bacterium
GGAAACGTCATGAAAAATTACGCGAGAACTTGAAAAATTATGTTTTTATTGAAGCGAGTCGGGAAATAAGCGTAAAGTGGGCTGAAATTCAAGCCGAAGCACGAAAAAAAGGTAAACCTGTTTCGGTTAGCGACGCTTGGATTGCAGCAACGGCTTTGATTTACAATATTCCGCTCGTTACTCACAATCCTGACGATTTTAAAAATATTTTCGGTTTAAAAATTATTACGGAAAAACATTGACTTATCTTTCAAAAATGACTTGAGCGATAGCGTGTTCGGTGGTATGCGAGAGCGAAAGATGCGCTCTCGTTGCGCCGAGCGAATCGAAAATCTGTTTTGCGCCGCCGCGAATTTCCAAACGAGGCGCGCCGTTTTCATCGCCGATGACTTCAATATCCTGCCAGCCGACAGCGCCGCGCCAGCCTGTTCTCAAAGCCTTGAGCGCGGCTTCTTTGGCGGCAAAGCGCGCGGCGTAATGCTGTGCTGCGACAACGCCTTTGCCTTCGCAGTAAGCGCGCTCTTGTTCGGTAAAAACGCGCACGACAAAACGAGGCGTGCGCTCGATTGTTTGCCGGATGCGATAAACTTCAACTATGTCAATTCCGATTGAAACTATCACGACAGGAAATTCAACTGACGAAAGTTTAGCCGAAAAGGGTTTTCGCTGGCGAGAAAAAGACGGCGTTCGTGTTTTAACCTGCGTCGCTTTGGAGCGAGAAGGCTTCGTAAACGGTTTTTCGACCAGAACCGGAGGTGTTAGCCCTTTTCCCGAAAAAGATTTAAATCTCGCGGGTTTTGACGACGATTCGCCGGAAAATATCTACGAAAACCGCCGCCGCTTTTTAAAAGCCTTTGAAGGAGAATGGAAAATCGCTTCGTGCTGGCAGATTCACAGCGATTTAATCCGGCACGTCAAAGATTTTTCCGATAGTGAAGATGGCAATTATAAAATGGATGCGCTCGTTTCCGACGCGCCAAAAGTTTTGCTCGGAGTAAAAACAGCGGATTGCGTTCCGGTTTTGCTCGGAGATGTGAAAACAGGAGCGTTTGCGGCAATTCACGCGGGCTGGCGCGGAACGGTCGCTTCGATTGTGCCGAAAACAATTGCCGAAATGCGCGAAAAATTCGGCACAAATTCTCAAGATTTAATTGCTGCAATCGGTCCGGCGGCTTCAGGTAGAAATTACGAAGTCGGCGGGGACGTGATCGAGTTTTTTCAACAAAATTTTCCCGAAAATTATCAAGATTTTTTCGCGCCGACGCGAGAAAATCACGCTCTTGTTGATTTATTCAAAGCCAATAATTTCCAGCTTTTATCCAGTGGCGTTGCACCCGAAAACATTTATATTTCAGAGCTTTGCACAATGGAGCGAACCGATTTGTTTTTCTCTTATCGCGTTGAAAAACGACTTTACGGCAAAACCGGCAGACTGCTTTCTGTAATCGGCAGACAACGTTGATTTCACCACAGAGACAGGGAGATTTAAACAATAATAATCTCCGTGTCTTCATGGTGAAATTTATCGAACAGACGCGCTTAAAGTTACATCACCGCTGCGGGGCGGATAGCAAACTTCGTCGGTGCAGCTTTGATAATCAACCACGGCGCGGATTCTAGCGACATTGCCTTTAAAATTCGGAGGCACCGTGACATTCACGCGAAGAATTGTTCGACCTTCATAAACGCTCAAAGGCGTATTGGAAAAGCTGAAAGTTTTAACTTTTCCGCTCGGATAATTCACTGCGCCGAACTTCAATCCAGCACCTGAAATTCTTAATCTGGTTGGAATCAATTCGCGTTTGCTCGGTTTGTTTGAATTCGTATGAAGATCACCAGGAATGTCTAAAATGATTGAAACTACGGCGGTTTTGCCTTTTTCCAGCCGCCCGTTGCCGACTTCGCCGCCGATGTTAATGTTTTGCGCCGAAACCTGAGAATCGGCGCCGAAAATAAAGACAAAAGCCAAAGCGAAAATAATTTTACCTGCCAATTTATAAATCATAGTTTTTCGTAAAATTCGGAGAGTATATTCGGATTTTACCGACAAAATAATTACCAGCGCAAATGCGCTTACTTGAAAAAATACGGTTCAAATTAATTTTCGGTTTAAACGGCTGTGATTTGCACCAGATTCGGGGTGCTTTTTGCCGCAAGCTGCCCGCAAGCGGCGTAAATGTCGCGCCCGCGCGGTCGGCGGACAAAAGCGTCAACGCCTTTGCTCGCCAGAATCTCCTGAAAACGCTCGATTTGCTCCCAGGAAGACGGGCGATATTCGAGCGGCTCGGCGGAATTATGCGGAATCAAATTGATTTTAACGTGCCGGAAATTGTATCTGTTAATCAAATTTGCAAGCTGGCGGGCGTGTTCATCCGTATCGTTGACGCCCGCGAGCATCACGTATTCAAACGTAAAACGCTCGTTCGGTTTGAGAGATTTTTCAAACTCCTGACAAGCAAGCATTAAATCTTCAATTTTCCAGCGTTTGTTAATCGGCATTAATTTGTTTCGCAGCTCGTCGTTCGGCGCAGACAAAGAAATAGCCAGATGCGGGCGCGCTTCGGTTTTCGCCAGCTCGTAAATTTTCGGCACGATTCCCGCAGTTGAAACGGTTACGCGGTTCGGGACGATAAACAAACCCTCCTCGTCCGACATTATTTTCAGAGCTTTGAGCAAATTCTCAAAATTCAGAAACGGCTCTCCCGCACCCATTGCCACCAGATTTGTGCCGTGCGGCGTTTCGTTTCCAGCGCCGTAAACGTCGTTCAAAACAATAATTATTTGCTCGACGATTTCCCCGGCGGTCAAGTTTCTCAGAAGACCGAGCTTTGCCGTCAAACAAAAATCGCATTTCAGCGGGCAGCCCGATTGAGAAGAAAAACAAATCGTGTCGCGGTTTTCCGTCGGAATAAAAACGGCTTCGACCGGCAGATCGTCTTCGGTCTTCATTAAAAATCGGCGTGTTCCGTCTTCGGAAACATATTTAGATTCAACCGTTAAACTCTGCGTTTTCGCAATTTCGCCGAGCTTTGCGCGAAAGTCTTTGGGTAAATCGGTCATTGCGTCGAACGACAACACACGACGATTATGCAAATTTTTAAAAATCTGCCGCGCGCGAAACTTCGGCTCGCCCAGATTTTGTACTAATTCGGTGAGTTCAGCCGGCTGCAATTCCGTTAAATGCGTTTTCTGTTCCATTTCTTTTGATTTTAGCTTATTTTAACCGTTAAGTAATTCTTCGCGTTTTATGTCAAAAAATAAAATTTACGGTTTAACCGTTCGTCAATGGACGGCTTTGCTTGTTGTCGTTATCGGCTTAATCGTTTTCGGCTGCCGCGCCTGCTACAACTTTGTTAGTGACCGAACGCCAAACAATGTAAATAATGCGAATGTTGTAGTTGAATCAAACCAAACCAATAAAAAACCTTCGCGCCCGACGCAGAATCCTTCTTCAAGTCTAACAGTCGAACAGGCGACGGAAATTTATTTAAGATTGGGAAATCCGAGCGGAGCCAACAATTCCGATCCGAACAATCTTTTGATGGTCAAACCGTATTATGCGCTGTCTTACAATCGCTCGCGCGGCACGGCTAATTGGGTTTCGTGGCGCGTCACTCAAGCAGACATCGGAAACGTCGAGCGCGCCAACGATTTTCGTCCCGATCCTAATTTGCCGTCCAATTTTCCCAGAATTACACCAACTGATTACACCGGAAGCGGTTTTGACCGCGGTCATCTAGTTCCGTCCAAAGACCGCTCAAATACGCCGGAAGCCAACAGCGCGACGTTTTTTATGTCGAATATCGTCCCGCAGGAACCGGACAGCAATCAAGGCGTTTGGAAATCTCTCGAAGACGAAAGCCGCAGATTCGTCGAACAAGGAAATGAGATTTACGTCGCCGCCGGAATTATGGGCGAACGCGGTCGCGTGAAAAATAAAGTGGCTATTCCTTCAAGTATGTGGAAAATCGTCGTCGTTTTGCCAAACGGCTCCGATGTTTCAGAAATCAATGCGAACACGCGGATTATTGCGGTTGACATTCCAAATGCGAAAGGCGTTCGCAATGATGACTGGAGAAAATATCGCACGACAATTCGCCAAATAGAACAAAAAACCGGCTACAATTTGCTTTCCGGCTTACCGCCGAACGTTCAAGACGCAATCGAAACGAAAATGGACAGCCGTTAAGCCGTCCATTTTTAATTGTTTGAAACCTTTTGATTAACTTCTTACTTGCCATCGTTTAACCGCGTCGAGCGGGTAAACGAGCATCAGAATGTTGAGCAGCAAGCTATCTCTAATCCAGAAAATCAATATCGCTTCGATTGCCAGAAAAACAATCAAGGAACGTATAAAACCTAAAGCGCGCGCAATTGCAAAACCGATTCCGCAGCTTAAAACATCGCCGAACGAGTTGATAATTGTATCGCCGTAATAACCGAGCGCGGCTGTGTTTTCGCGGTAACGCTCGATGACAAACCTTGAATTCTCCAAAACTTCCCAACCCGCTTCAATCGCAACTGCCACCCAGAGCTGCCATTCACGCGCCAGACGCGGAAAAATCAAAGTTATCAGCCAGCAGAAAAGAAAGCCATGCAAAAGATGTGTAAAGCTATAAGGATCAAGGAAATGCTGTGAAGTATTTGAACCCCAGGCATCACTCACCCAGAGAAAAATCCGTCCGCATTCGCAGAACCACAAACGTCCCTGGCTGCGAAGCGCCCCGATGAGAATTAAAACGGTAATCGCGATTGCGATCCACGCCCAGTTTTTTCTCGAAAGAATTTGTCGCATTTGTAATTGCCGGTTTATGTTTCGACCGCTTTGGTTTTAACGCCGGCGAGATTTCCTTCGCCGTCAATTCCGACAATGTAAATGTTAATTTGTACGTCGCCGACTTTAAAGACTTTAGTGTTCTTTAACTTTGTTGCAAGCAAATCTTTTAACTTCAAATATTTTTCAACCTGCGCTTTTTCCTCGTCTCCGAACCAGTCCTGGATTTCCGTCGGGTGTTTGAAAAACTCGTCCAAAGTTTTTTCCGCAGTTTTGGCGTCCGGCTTTTCTCCGGCTAATTTTAAAACGCTTTCGATTGAAACATCACCGGCGGGCTTATCTGTTTTCCAAACAAAGGCTTCAAAACCGGCGTCGGTTTCGCTGATATAAAACAAACCTTCACTGGCGGCTTTTAAAATCGAAAATAATTCATCCGATTTGTTTCCGGGATTTGTTTCCGAAGATTTTTCTTCTACAGATTTTTTTTCCGATTTCATTTTCGGGTTTCGAATTTTTTTTCTCATCGGAGAAAATTTTTCACTTTTTGCAAATTGCTGTGAAGTCTAACATTTCGCCGTTTGCCTGCCAAATCAATTTTAAAGCAGATAAAATCGCCAAATTTAAGTCAAATTATTTTGCAAAAAAAACCTGTGGATAACTCTTGCATTTTAGTTTGATTTCGTGTTAGGCTTTGCCCCGTTTTGATGATTTCGATTGCTTGTAAATTATTGAAAGTAAAAGAGTTAAAGTAAAACTTTAGCTTTTCTAAACTTTTCCACAACCCTGTGGAAAAACCTGTGGAAAACTTTTCGGAAGCGGAGTTTTCTACCTTGTTTTTTAGTTACTTGCGCAGTTGAAGGAAATGTTTTTGATGAACGGCGAAAGACGGAATTTTGAGCAATTTTTTTAGACGATTCAATTATTAAAAATGAATTTTGGAGATAAAAATATGACACCCTCGGCGGAACAACAAATATGGAGCAATGTCTTGCAATCGGTAGAGCGAAGAATCAACCGGCACATTTTCGACACTTGGTTTCGCCCGATACAGTTTGAAGGCTGCGACCACGCCCAAGGCGTTGTTCGGCTGCACGCGCCGAGCAAAGTCAGCAAAGACTGGATTAGCAGCAATTATTCAGACCTTTTAAATCATTCACTTAAAGAAATGAACTTGGGCAGCTACCGTTTTGATTGGAGCTGGGACGATACCGAAACCGAACGGCTCGCCGAAGAAAGCTCGCGCGATGATTTGGAAGAAGACGGCGGCGAAACCGGATCAAAATTTGTTTCAAGTCAATCGCCTGCGACAAACGGCAGCGGCAAAACGACTAATCTTTTTTCAATTCTCGAATCGGTTGAAGCCGAAACCATCAAATCGGCAGCGCCGACGACTTTTGTGGACATCGAGCCGGTTGAGCTATCTTTAAGTCACAAATACACTTTCGGGACTTTCGTCGTCGGCTCTTGCAACCAGTTTGCCCACGCCGCGAGCTTAGCCATCGCCGAAGCGCCGGGCAAAACCTACAATCCTTTATATATATACGGCGGAGTCGGTTTGGGAAAAACTCATCTGATGCACGCCGCCGGTCACGCGATTAAAGAACGCAATCGTCATCTGCGCGTTTCTTATATTTCGGCGGAAAAGTTTATGAATGAGTTAATTAACGCCATTCGTTACGATAAAACTCAAACTTTCCGCGAAAAATATCGCTCGATTGATGTTCTCCTGATGGACGACATTCAGTTTATGGCGGGAAAAGAGCGCACGCAGGAAGAGTTTTTTCATACATTTAACGCGCTTTACGACAAACAAAAACAAATCGTTATCAGTTCGGATTGCCCGCCGCGCGAGATTCCGACTCTTGAAGAGCGTCTGCACTCGCGTTTTGAATGGGGCTTGATTGCGGACATCGAACCGCCGGATTTGGAAACGAAAGTCGCCATCTTAAGACGCAAAGCCGATTTAGACGGCGTTGATTTGCCGGATGAGGTCGCGCTCTTTGTCGCGTCGAAAGTTAAAAACAACATCCGCGAGCTTGAAGGCTCACTCGTTCGCCTCGTCGCAATTTCATCTTTGCGAGGCTTGCCGATTTCTAAACTTCTGGCGCAAGACGCGATTCGCAATATTTCCGATAGCGATAAGCCGGACGGAATTACGATGGACAAGATTGAAAAAACAGTGGCAATGCATTATCGGTTGTCAATCGAAGAGTTAAAGTCAAAAAACAACTCTCGACAAGTCGCAGTGCCGCGACAAGTTGCGATGTATTTGTGTAAACGTTTAACCAAACACAGTTTCCCGGAAATCGGGCGCGAATTTGGCGGCAAACATCACACGACCGTTATTCATTCTTGCGAAAAGATAGATTCATTAATTCAGGAGGACAAAAATTTCCACAGGGTAGTTTCCGAGCTAATTGATAATCTTTGCAGTTAGTTAGCTGAAATTACCGGAAAAAGATTTCCACAGGTAAAGGATGTTTAAACCTGTGTTTAGTTAAACTATTTCTGTAATTAAACAATTTTTTTCCACATTTCCACAGGCTGTTAAAATTTTGCCCTGTGGAAATCGTGGAAAACTCTCTGTGGAAAAAGTTATCCACAGGCGGAGCTGTTTTTTCCACAGCATTATCCACAGGGTTTTCCACAGGTCTTTTCGATGTAAAATTACTTTATGCAATTATTTAACAAAAGTTTTCCACATTTCCACAGCCCCTACTACTACTACTAAGATAAAAAGAGAAAATATGTATTTAGTTAAAGTAGTAAAAAGGCATTGCGAGTTAAGATAAAAATCGAACATTTATTAGGCAATAATAAAGGCAATAAAAAGGAGTAGAAATAATGGAGTTTGTAATCAGCCAGGAAGCACTCAAAAATGAATTGGGATTTGTTCAGGGAATCGTCGAACGAAAAAATACGATTCCAGTATTGGCAAACATTCTGATCGAATCAATCGGCGAAAACACGATTCGCATCACCGGGACGGATTTGGACGTGACGATTCGCTGCGAAGCAGAAGCGGAAATCAAAACAAGCGGAGCGATGTGCATTTCCGCCAGAAAGCTTTTCGATATTGTTCGCTTGCTGCCGGACGCGCAGGTGAAATTCAAAACAGATGAGAACGATTGGGTAAAGGTCGAATGCGGACGCTACAACAGCCGTCTCGCGGGCGTTGGGCGCGAACAGTTCCCGGAAGTACCTGCTTTCAAATCTGCGCCCTTACGCCTGCCTTCAGAGCTTTTCCGAAATTTCATCAAACATACGGCTTTTGCCATCACGCAGGAACAATCGCGTTTTACTTTGTCGGGCGCAAAATTTATGCTCGCCGCCGACGGCGCGCGAATGGTGACGACTGACGGTCATCGACTGGCATTTATCGAAAAGAACGATTTGGGCGATGCGGCACCCGCAGAAGCGATTGACGTGCTGATTCCGAAAAAAACTTTGAGCGAATTGACTAAGCTCGCCGAAACCGCGACCGGGGACATTGCGCTCGGCGAAGATTCGAATCACATTTATTTTGAAGTCGGCTCGCGCCTGCTCGTTTCCAGAAAACTGACCGGTCAGTTTCCGAATTACGAAATGGTGATGCCGAAAAACAACGACAAAACTGCGCGGTTCGATGCCTCGGAATTTAACAATGCGCTGCGGCGCGTCTCGTTAATGTCCGACGAGCGGACAAAAGCAGTTAAGCTGGAATTTAAATCGGGAGTTATTCAAATCGGCGCGAGCGCGGCTGAAGAAGGCGAAGCAATCGAAGAAATTGCGACGGATTATCAGGGCGAAGATGTTGTCATCGGTTTTAACTCGCAATATCTTCAGGAGTTTTTTAACGTTGTGCGTGAAGGCGCTGTAGCTTTTGAGTTCAAAGACGGAAACGCGCAGGGACAGCTTGTTCCCGTCATCGAAGAATCGGCTTACGATTACAAATACATTGTTATGCCAATGCGCGTTTGATGAAATTTGAAAATTAAAAAAAGGCTGACATTGAACAATATGTCAGCCTTTTTTCTATAAATTTTCTGTTAAATTTAGCGGGGTGAAAAATTAATTGAATTCAGGATTTGCCTTTCTCGCCGGAGCTTTTTGCCGAATTCATTTTTTCGATAATCGCGGCGGCAAATTCCGAGGTTTTCGATTCGCCGCCGATGTCTTTAGTGCGGACTTTTCCTTCGCGGAAAACTTCGAACATTGCGTTTTCGATTTTGTCAGCCGCTTTGCGTTCGCCCATATGCCGGAGCATTAAAATCGAAGATTGCAAAACGGCAGTCGGATTTGCCAAACCTTGACCGGCGATGTCGGGCGCTGAACCGTGAACGGCTTCAAAAACCGCGCCTAGCTCGCCGATGTTGGCGCCCGGAACTAGTCCTAGACCGCCAACCAAACCGGCGCACAAATCCGACAAAATATCGCCGTACAGATTTTCCATCACCATAATGTCAAACTGTTCCGGTCGCATTACGAGCTGCATACAGGCATTGTCAACGATTTTGTCATCGGCTTCGATTTCTGGAAAATCTTTTGCCACTTTATAAAAACATTCGAGAAACAGCCCGTCGGACAATTTCATAATGTTGGCTTTGTGAACGGCTGTCACCTTTTTGCGCTTTTCTTTGCTCGCGTATTCGAAGGCGTAGCGCGAAATGCGGGTTGAAGCTTTTTCCGTGATGATTTTCAGGCTTTCAACCACGCCCGGTATAATCGTGTGTTCGATTCCGGCGTACAAACTTTCGGTGTTTTCGCGCACAATCACCAGATCGAGTTCGGGATAACGCGACGGAACATTAGGCAAAGCGCGCACCGGACGCACGTTGGCGTACAAATCCAAAGCCTTTCGCAAACCGACGTTTACCGACGTAAAACCTTTGCCAATCGGCGTCGTAATCGGACCTTTGAGCGCAACTTTGTTGCGTTTCACGGATTCAAGGAGCGAGTCTGGAAGCGTCGAGCCGTATTTTTCCAAAGCGTGCGCTCCCGCAAGCTGCGTTTCCCATTCGACTTCGACGCCAGCCGCTTCGATGATCTGAACCGCTGCTGCGACGACTTCCGGTCCGATGCCGTCGCCCGGAATTAATGTAATTGTGTGTTTCGCCATTTGTTTTTCCTTTTGCACGTTAAAATCTTATGTTTTTGATTTTAACCCAGTATTTTATCAACTTCGATTTGCAAATTCGGTACGCTTTCGGAACGAACTGTGTCGCCGCGCCGGAGGACTCGAATCAAACTGTGAACGCCGCCGCGCGGCTGGGTGTGAATTTCGATTGTTTCGTTTTGCACGTTAATGAGCCAAACTTCCGGGATTTCGGCTTCGGAATAAAGCGGCAATTTCCGGTTTCGGTCATAATCCAGAGTCGAATCGGAAACTTCGACAATCAGCAAAACTTCCGCCGGGCGTGGATGACGCCTCCCGTCGTATTTCGTCAAATCTGTTAAAGCCAGATCCGGTTCCGGTTCGTGATAATCCGAAAGTCGCACCGGATTTTGAACACTAACTAGAATGTCATCCGAAACATTTCTGACAAAAAATTTATTTAAAAAATTAACAACAGCAGCGTGCAAATCTCCGATAGACATTTTTTTGATTAACTCTCCGTCAATAATTTCCGTCTGTTCGTAGTCTTTGATAAATCCGAGTTCAAACATTTTGTAAAACTCGTCAACTGTGAACCGGAGATGCCTAGGTTGTGGATAAGCCGTCATAAATTCTTTCACCTCGAAAATATTTTAATCAACCGGATTTGCGGTTTTCAATAATTCAAAGCCCTCAGAACGCGCGACAAATGTTGCTGCCGTTAAATCGCCGACGACATTTAAAGTCGTGCGGCACATATCGAGAATGCGATCAACACCCAAGATAATTGCAATCAGCGCCGGATTAACACCGATCATCGCCAGAATTCCGATGATAAACGGAATCGAGCCGGAAGGAACTCCGGCTGTTCCGATGCCGCCCAAAATCGCCAGATAAACAACGGAAAGCTGCTGCGCCATTGTCAATTCGACTCCGGCAAGCTGCGCCAAAAATAATACGGTGACGCCTTCGTATAATGCCGTGCCGTTTTGATTTGCCGTAGCGCCGACTGTCAGAACAAAGCTGTTGATTTGCGGCGGAACGCCCAAATTTTCTTCGGAAACGCGCAAAGCCGTCGGCAAAGTCGCATTTGAAGAGCTGGTCGAAAACGCCGTCACAATTACAAGCCAGATGCGGCGGAAAAATTCAATCGGATTAATTCTGGACAAAAACACCAGCGAGAGCGAATAAACCCCAAAAAAGTGCAATCCTAAACCGAGCAACACGGTCGCCACAAACCATCCGAGCGCGCCGAGCAAATCAATTCCGAACTTCGCCATATTGTTGAAAATCAAACAAGCGACGGCGTACGGCGCGAATTTCATAATCATGTCAATAATTTTTGACGTGATCTGAAATAGCGACGCCATTCCCCGCACAAACGGCGCGGAAACCGGTTCGGGCAGCAAAGTTATTGCAACGCCGACAATCAAAGCGAAAAACATCAAATGCAGCATATTCGGATTTTCGCCGGATATTGAAGCAAACAGATTTTTTGGGACAACGGTTTTGACAGCCTGCATTAACGGCGAATCAGTTACGGCGGAAGCATCTTTGGCTTGAGCTTCGACGCGCTTTCCGGCGTCGGTTTTGTAACGTTCCTGAAGCTGCGCGGAAACTACCGGATCAATTCGCTCGCCCGGTCGAATCGTGTTCGCCAAACCCAAACCGATAACTACCGAAATTGCTGAAATAATCAAACAATAAGCAAACGATTTCAACCCGACGCGCCCCAATTTGCGAATGTCGCCGATTCCCGCAACGCCGACGACAAGAGAGGAAAACACGAGCGGAACGACAATCATCAACAGCAAATTTAAGAAAAGCGTTCCGATTGGCTCGGTAATGTTGCGAATCGTCCAATCAACGTTGGCAATCGAGGCTTCGCCGCCCGCTTTGCCGATTTGATTGACAATGATTCCGGCGAGGACGCCGACGACCAACCCGATTAAAATTTTCGTGTGCAGGGCGATTCCGCGCGGCTTGTCCGCGGTCTCGTCGTCCAAATCCGTCTCCAGCTCGCGTTCGTAGTTTTCGGAATATTCATTGCGAGCGTCATCCTTTCGAACTTTTTGTTCTTCGTTCATCTTTTGCCTTTCGTTCTGGGGAAAATAACTGCTCGCGGCATCATACAAACGCCGCTGAAATATTTCAATCAGTATTTTTATTAAAAAGTTGGCGAAAGGAAGTTAAATGAAAATCAATCAGCCGCGTTGACGCGATTTCTTTGGAAGGATTCGAGCGCTTTTTCGAGCGCTGCGTCCCGCCCCGCGCGAACGTCGCTGCGCGTTAAATTGAGCGTTTCGTCCGGCGCAATGCCGACGCCTTCGAGCCGGTCGCCGTTGGCGAGGCGAAAATCAAGCTCGCTGATTTCGAGCTTGCCGCCGTCCGGCAAAGTGTGCTGACGTCGAACGGCGAGAACGCAGCCGCAAGTCTGCGCGCCGATTACGCGCGCTCTGGAGGCGTTTTTGAGTCCAGCGACAAAAATTTCGGCGGCGCTGGCGGTTGCCGTTCCGGTCAAAATTACCAGAGGAGTTTTTGTAACTTTTTCGGAATTGACGATAAAAATCGGTGATTGGCGCGTTTCAGCTTCCTGCGCTACGCGACCGGCGCGGTCGTAAAAATTGCCAATCGTAGTTTTTTCCGGCAGAAAAACCGAAGCCAAATCAACGCTCGCTTCGGTCACGCCGCCGCGATTGGCGCGTAAATCCAGGATGATTCCGCGTAAATTGTCCCGATGCTGGCGCAGCGCTCCTAGAACCCGGCTGACCGTTTCAATTGTGAAAATGTCGAATCCGACGATCAAAATTCCGTTTTCCTTTTTTATGCGAACGTCGGATTTTACCGTGCGCCATTCGCGCAGGAGATTGGCGCAGCGTTCTTTGGCGCGTTCTCGCTGCCAGCAAATTCGGACGCTTGAGCCGACCTCGCCTTCAAAAAGCTTGGCGGCGGTTTGCAGACGATTGATTGCCGGAGTCGAAGCGCCGCTTGTTTCCGCCAAACGTCGGTCAAAAAAATCGGTTGCCGCGATGCCGTCAACGCTCTTGAGCAAATCGCCCAGACGAACGCCGGTTTTTTCCGCAGCCGTATTTTTTTCAACTTTCGTGATGATTAATTGATTTTCGACTTCGCGGACGGCGACGTTAATGCTGACGACGCGCGGCGCAATCCAGTTGGCGTCTTCGCCGGGCGCGAAAACTCTAGTGTGCGAATCATTTAAATTCCCCAGCATTTCACGCAAAACCCGGTAAAGCTCGGTCGAATTTTGCGCCGCTGCGCTTTTCTCCCGAAAATCATCGCGCTGCGCCGCCCAATCAATTCCGCGCAGCTTCGCATCGTAATAACGCTCTTGAACCGTCTCCCAAACTTCGTCGAAAACCGCCAGATTTTTTTCCGGCGAAACACCGTTTCGGGGCTGCGCCGGAACCAGCGAAAAAGCGAAAACAAAATGAATGATTAAGGCAAAAGAGACAAAACGACGCATAAATTTTTAATCCTTCTTTTCGCGGGGACGGCGAAAATTGTAACGCAGCACAAACCGAACGGGAATTGCGCTGCCGTTTCGCAATGCCGGACGAAATTGCATCTTCTTAATTGTTTTGATCGTTTCTTCGTCTAATCCGAAACCTGACCACCGAACGATTTCGACGTTTTCGACCCCGCCTGCGGCGTTTAAGTCAACGGCAGCTTCAACGACAGCCTCAATTTCAAAACGCGCTGCCGCGTCCGTGTAAGCCGGTTTCAAACTCTTATACGGCAAAGGCGTCCGAATGTTTTCATTTTCTGCCGTTTCGCCGAAAATTTCTAAAAAATTGGAGATTTTTGGCGGCGCGGCGCGTTCTTCGCGCTCGCGCGCGGCGGCAATTTGCATTTGAGCGAGAAAACGTGCGGCGATTTTGTCAGCTTCGCGGAGAAGATGTTTTTCCGCATCTTCCAATTTATCGGCTTCCTGAGCGGGATTTTCCCATGCGACGAGTCGTCCGGTGCGCGCGCTGACGAGAAAAATATTGGCGTAAGATTCAAAATAAACGTCTTTTTTGAAAGACGAACGCCGAACCGTGTCGGATTTGACGACGAAAAAGAACTCGCAATCAATCGCCGCCCCTAAATTTTTAGCTTCTTCGAGCGATAAATTAAACGGAGCTTTGTAGTTCAAGGCGCGCATCGCGGAAAGGCTCAAATCTTCGTCAATCAGCCGAACGGAATTCTGCTTTGACGCTTCGGCGCGAAACCGTTCGTGAAATTTCCGCCCCGTTTCTCCAACAGATAAAACCGCGATTTCAAAAGTTTGCCCCGAAGTGGCGGACGCAAGAAAAAAAGCGCTGAAAATCAAAGCCGCGATAATTGAAATTTTGCCTCTAAGGCTAGTCATTATTGATGATAAAGCTCGGTAATTTCCCGATTTAATTCGGGCGGAAAGCAGGCGCGCAAAATCTCAAATCCTTGCTGCAATCCGCGCACTGCGCCGGAAACTTCGGAAATTTCGCGGATTTGCGGGCGCGAAAAACCGTCTTCGACATAAATCAAATTTTTCGGATTAGTTTCGCCCAGCGCCGAATACAAAGCGTAATAAGGAACGTCAGCCGCGCGGTCGGCGACAAAATAATAATCCGGATCGAAATTGTTTTGCGCGACAATGTTTCGCGCTTTTTCGAGAAACCGCTCTCGTTCGTCGTCCGCCATATCCAAATCCAAAGCCTTGAATAGACGGCGATTAATAAAACGTCGGCTGAGGTCGCTTAAAATTGCATCATCGCTGCGCTGCCATTGCTTGATGTGAAATAAAACGTCGGAGTCGTCAATTTCGAGATGCTCGAAAAGATTTATCCGCTCGCGGCGCACAACTTTTTCAAAAGCCGTCCCGCTTGCAATCCAAATTGCTTTGCCGCTTTGATTCAGTTCAAAAGCGCGGCGCAAAATCGCCCGCAAGACGACTTCAGCCGAACGCAGCGTGCGGTGAAAATAAACTTGCCGAAACATATAATAACGCGCCTGCAAGTAATCTTCGACTGCGAAAAGCCCATGCGCCGAAACGTAAATCCGGTCGTTTTCCTTGTCAATCTCAAGAGCCTTAATTATCCATTCGTGATCGTAAATGCCGTATTTGACGCCCGTCATTAGAGAATCGCGCAAAAGATAATCCATTCGGTCAACATCCAATTGCGACGAAATGAGCTGCGCGAGCGCCGCCGGTCGAAAATCGCCGCTGATAACCGAAGCCACTCGTGCCGGCAATTCTTCGGAAAACGAACGAAGTGCTTTTCCGATTTCAGTCTCCTCGCTCAGCACGGCTTGGACCGTAAAATCTTCGTGGTGAAAACCCAAAACGTTTTCCATCACGTGTGAAAACGCGCCGTGCCCGACATCGTGCAGCAGAGCGGCGGCACGCACCGCTAGACGGTCAAAATCCGAAATCTCATATTTGGCGGAAAATTTGTCAAGAATTCGAGCGGCGAGATGCAGTGCGCCCAATGAATGAGTAAAGCGGGAATGTTCCGCGCCTTGATAAGTAAAAAGCGCCAGCCCGAGTTGTCGAATGCGTCGCAGACGCTGGAATTCGGCTGTATCAATCAACCGAATCAACAGGCGGTTTTCGGGCGTATCCGCCTGTAGGCGAATAATGTTATGAACCGGGTCGCGGTAAATTCTCTCCATTCAAAATTAACTGCTTATTATCTTATTTTTCAATGCCTTAATATTAACACCGACTTCGCACGAGAATATTCTTTTTCGCAGATAGAGATTCAGTAATTTGGGCAAAATTCATATTTTTGGAATTGTTTACAATTAAAATATTTTTCCCTTTCTCTGGATATTTTCTGCAAATCATTTATAAAACACAGCTTAGCTTGTTGCTGTTTTTTACTTTTTTTGTGGTCTGGAAGTTGCCAATCCGTAAGCAGAGTTATTGTCGGTAGTAAAAAAAATAACAATTAGCTGCAATAACTTTTTGATCTTAATTTTTCTTAAGGAGCAAAACATGAAAAAGAGTATAACTTTTCTGTCCTCGATTTTGCTTGTCGTTCTGTGCATGAGCATGAGTGTTTTCGCACAACAAACGACAGGTGAACTTCAAGGAACAGTTAAAGACCCTGCCGGAGCCGTCATTCCAAACGCCAGCGTTACCATTGCAGGCGTGAATGTCGGTTTCAATCAAACGATTCAAACTGATAATGAAGGTTTTTTCCGCGCTCGCCAGCTTCCTCCGGGAACTTATCGAGTGACGGTTGCACCGATCAGCGGTTTCTCGCAGTTAGTTAAAGAAGATGTCCAAGTGGCTCTGGATAACCTGACCACTTTGGATTTGACGGTTGGAACGGCTGTTGGAGCAACGGTTAATATTACGACCGATTCGGGCGTAATCGTTGACCCGACTGAAACAAAAGCACAAGATAATATCTCCGCTCGCGAGATTGAACTTCTTCCGAAAGGCACCGGATTTACCAGCTTGTTGAGAACAACCGCTTCGGTTCGTCCCGAGCCGATTTCAGGTCAGTTTTCAATCAACGGCGCAACGGGTCCGGAAAACAGTTTTATCATTGACGGACAGGAAACGCAGAACTTCCGCACCGGAATTTTAAACGGCAACAACGATATTCCGTTTCAAGCCGTGCAGGAAATTCAAGTCAAATCCAGCGGTTTTGAAGCTGAATTCGGCGGCGCGACCGGCGGCGTTATCAACGCTGTTTCCAAGAGCGGCACAAATCAATTGCGCGGTGAAATCGGCGCAAATTTCGCTAGCGAAAAATTGAATGCCGGACCGCGACCGGTTTTGAACAATTATCTAACATTCGGAGCCGATGTTTTCGGCGGAGTTACCGGCAGCGGTCAGGGAGTTGAGTATCTTAAGCAAGAAAGAGATTCTGGTCACTCCTTCTTTCCATCGGCTACTTTAGGCGGTCCGATTATTAAAGATAAATTATGGTTCTTTGGTATTTACGCACCGCGCACTACGTTTACAGAGCGCACGAGCAATTTTATACAAGGCTTCGGTAATTGTACTACTGCGCCAGCGGGATTAGCCCCTTGCCGCGGACCCGTAGCTATTTCGGCTGCGATACCGCAATTGGCAGGAGCGCAAACGACGCAAACAGCCAGATTCAAGAGAACGGTTGAATATGCTCAGTTCAAGCTTGACGCTTCGCCGTTTAACACGCTTCGTCTATCTACAAGCTATACCTGGAATCCGATTATTGATGAGGGAGCTTTGCTTGGCGGAACTTTTGTTCAGGCTAGTCCGAGTTTTGCTACATTCGGAGGTCAATCCTTCCAGGGTGCCGATTTAGCCGCTCGGCAAGGCGGTCGCCAGAATTCAAACAACTTCAGAGTTGAAGGAAACTGGACGCCGACCAGCCGTTTGGTTACCACGCTTCGATATTCACGCGGCTTCCTGAATGAAAAACTAGGTTCGTATGGTATTCCCAATACGACTAGAATTCGTTGCCGCGCTTCTGTCGCGGCTGCCCAAGCCACATCGGGTTGTCTGACAGGTTTCCAAACCACTAACAACAACTTTGGCGTCGAAAGAGATGTGTCAATCCGAAATACAGTTGATGCAAATGCCAGCTATTTGGCGGGCAATCTTGGCGGTCGTCACGAAGTCAAAGGCGGTTACCAGTACAGCAAAATCTCTAATGATGTTAACTCGGGCACCGCTATGAACGGCGGTATTACACATCTTTACTACTATACACCCGGCGGCGCGAGACCGGCGATTGATCCCAGCTTTGTCTGTAATGCTTGGACTTCGACAGTAACTTTCGCAGTTCCCGCCAACGCTGTCGGCAGAGGATGTAACCAACAGTTTCAAACTGTAGGTCAAGCCAGCAATACTGCTCATACTCTTTTCGTCCAAGATAAATGGCAGCCAACGGATCGTTTAACGCTAAATCTGGGCGTGAGAGCCGAAAGTGAAAAGATTCCGTCTTTCAACGGCGTCACTAATACCGGTTTAGAATTTAGTTTTACCGAAAAAATCGCTCCCCGTCTCGGTGCTGCTTATGCTTTAACCGCCGACGGCAGAACGAAGATTTCAGCTTTCTACGGTCGGTTTTTTGACCGTCTGAAGTTTGAATTGCCGCGCGGCTCATTCGGCGGCGACTACTATCACGTCACCTATTTCTATATCGGCGCGAACGGCGCTCCGACTAATTTCTCACACTATACTCCGACTAACATCCTGGGCACCTATACTTTGCCGCTTGGCGGAAAATGCCCGATAGTTGCTACCGGAACATTGGCACTTTGCGATCAGGACTATCGTATTCCTTCGAATATCGGATTCCCGGGCGCTGGTGCTGTTGACCCGGATTTAAAACCGTATCGTCAGAGCGAGTTCACACTGGAATTCCAGCGTGAAGTGATGCGCGCTTCGGTTTTCACTGCTCGCTATCTGCGTAGAAACTTGGATCAAGTAGTTGAAGATGCCGGTATCATTAATGCAGAAGGTAGTGAAGCCTACATTATCGGCAATCCGGGCAGCGGCTTACACCTGGAAACACTGAAAGCTGCCGGTTATCAAAAATCTGTTGAAGCGGTTCGTAAGTACAATGCATTGCAGCTTGAACTCGACACGCGCTTTATCAGAAACTTCAGCCTGAATTTTAACTACGTGTATAGCCGTTTGGAAGGTAACTATTCAGGTCTCGGCGGTACTGACGAAAATGGTCGTGTTTCTCCAAACGTTCTCCGTGCCTTTGACTTGCCGCAAGTTGGTTTCAACGCGAGCGGAGGAGAAGATTACGGCGTTCTTGGTTTGGATAGACCGCATGCCTTCAAAGCGTCGGGTACTTATTCCTTCGACTGGTGGGGAAGCAAGGCAAATTCAACTGACGTTTCGTTCTTTACGACTGCTCAATCAGGACTTCCGCAAACTTCATTCGTCAGCGTTTTCCATATTCCCATTCCTTTGGGTGCGCGCAACGATTTGGGACGCACGGAAAGATTTACTCAAACCGATTTGAATTTGTCGCATCGTTACCGCTTTGGTCGCGACGACCGATTTGCGCTCGCGTTTGACGTTAACGTTCTCAATGTGCTCAACGAACACAATGTGCTCGGACTTGATACCAATCTGAGCCAGAATAGTTATTTTGATTTAGCCTTTGAGGATGTCGTTCCGAGTGGCAATGCAGTTACTGCAACGAATATTCTGACCAGCAGTGGTATTCGTTCTTTTCTTGATCCATTCCTGAAGGATCCTTTCTATAAAAATCAGTCAGTAGGACTTCCGAATCAATTCCAAGCACCGCGCTCGGTTCGCTTCGGTTTCAGATTGCTGTTCTAGTTTGATTATTCAGCTAGAAATATTAAAGCCCATCTTAATGATGGGCTTTTTTTTGTGTTGAACTAAAAGTAATGCGGAAATGAAAAATCGCAGTACAAATCCCTTTAATTGTTAAAGCCTATTAAGCAACAGCAGAATCTGTTTTGACGGACAAATCGGCTTGTCTGCTTTGTCAATTATCACAAATCAAATGTAAGTGGTAATGCTGATTACAGCAGGCAAAATTAGGTTGTACGAAGAAAGCGGAGAACTTGCTTTCTCCATTAAAAATTAATGCCGCGCAGCGACGGAAAAAACTTCGCGGATGGTTTACCAGTTTTCGACGTATCCATCTGCTGATTCTTATGTTTGATAAAGCCTACAATTCTAATCAAGCTTTAATACCCTGTAAATTAACGTGAGTTCGGGATAAGAGTTGTTGAAAAATAAAGAGTTAACTCAAAACAGGATTTTCTTTGCGCACTTTGGGTCCTTTCCTTTGCTCCCTTTGCGTTTAATTCTGACGATTTTTAAACGCAAAGTGCCCAAAGGTTTTACGCAAAGAATTGATTTTATTTAAGTTTTCTTATTTTCTTATCCCGAACTCACGTTAAATTATGTTTAGTGACAAACAGTCAAGCGTTTTGAGTTACTGCTTAAGCAGGCTTTCGATTAGCGATGAGCTGCTACAAGCCGGGTATCATAACCTTCTATAATTTTGATTACAGAGTAATTAATTTAATAGTAGAAATGTTTTGTTTCATCTTTTGAGTTAAAAGCTATTAACTTTTACTTGGTCTCTTTTCGCAGTTTGGCAATTAAATTTTTAATATCCTCTTTATTACTCGCATTTGGTAAAATCTTGAGATAACTCTCCAGTTCTACTGCCGCCTCTTGATTGCGACCGAGTTTGTTGTATAACAAAGCCAATTGCCAATGAATTTCAGCAACTGAATTATTCTTATTTAAACTTTTAGCTTG
>DASVQU010000179.1:0-2344 GCA_036388995.1 Pyrinomonadaceae bacterium
AATAACCTGGACGTTTTAAAGGCAATCAAGGATATTTTGCTCAATTGCCCGACAAAACATTTGACCAGACAAAAACCGCCACACACCGAAAAAGATCGTTCGACAAATACTCTCAATCGCTCGTTGAAGTCGAACGACGACGTTCGACAGGCGGAAATCGTTGCTCACAAAATACGCGAAATCGCCAGCGAAGTGATGCGCGAGCGCGAGATTGAAAATCGCAGCGTCTCGGTCTCTTCAACCAACGTCGCCGTCCCGATTTCACCGGGCGAAGCGGCGGTCAAGAGAAAATCTGAAGAGCAGGACGAAAAAGACATTAAAAAAATCCGCAATCGCGGCAAGGAGCAAGGCTTAACTCAAGCACTCGTTTACGATGCCGAGAAAAAACTGTTGCGCTCCCTGCTCGGCGGCGACTTGGACAAACCGGAAAATCCGCGCTTCGTGCGCGGCAAAAGAGCCGCTCGCAAGAAAGAAGTCAAAGACGAAAATAAAACTTTGATAAAGGTGCGTTTGCGGCTAGCCAAAATCGAAAAAACCCAAGCTCCGGTAATAGTCGTCGGTCAATATCAGGATTTGCCGCCGAAAGGCTCGGTCGGCGCAGTGGACAGAAAAATCGGCGATCTAATATCCCTGGCTCACCAAAACAATATGTTCGGAGCCGGTTTGGGAGAGATTTTTGTGATTCCGATCAGTAATAAAAAAGCTGCCGAAGCTAAAACCGGCGAAAAGCCGACGATATATTTAAGCGAATTGGTTGAAGTTGTGCTTGTCGCCGGAATGGGACAATTTAACAGTTTTAATCGCGACGCCTTGCGTTATCTGATGCTGAACGTAGTTCTGAGCGTGCTTAAATTCGGCTACGAAAAAATCGCCACCGTTTTGATCGGTTCAAATCTTAGTCGTTATACGACCGAGCGCGCGACCATAAGTTTGTTTGAAGGCGTCGCCGACGCCCTTCGGCGGCTTCCGAAAGCAGCGGGAAAAGGAATCGAACTTGAAATCTACGAAATAGATGAAGCGCGCGCCGAATCTGCCGGAGAAACGATTAAAGATTTAAAAACCGGCAAAATCGCTGACGAGGATCTGAATAACATCGTACTTGAATTTAACGGATTAGAAAAAGACCCGGAATTGGCAGACAATAAAAACTCAGGGCGAGGAGCGAAGGCTAATCCGGTTGAAGAAATCACGCGTCTGACTTTCAAACGCGAAAACGGCTCGTTTCATCTTTCGGCTTTAACCGCTAGCGCTGCGATTCCCGAACGTCGCGTCCCGGTCAAAAATTTTGTCGTTGAAACTCTGATCGAAGAGCTGCGAATGCCCAAAAGCATCGAAGAACAAATCCGCTTCGGTCGTCTTTTGCATATTCTGGCGATTCCCGAAGAATTTCAAGGCTACGTTGATTCAAATCAAACGCTGGTTTTACTGCTCAACCGCGAAGCGGCGGCGATTCCCTGGGAACTCGTTAAATACGGCGGCAAAACTTCGACCAAAAGTTTCGGCATTGATTTGCGATTAACCCGACAATTTGTTTCCGCCGATGCTCCGATTCCCGGCGTCGCGCCGCCGCTTAACAGCGAATTTAAGGCGCTTATTATCGCCGATCCAGCCGAAGACGTTAATTTGCGGTTGCCCGGCGCGCGAATGGAAGGCGAGCAGCTTCGCGCCTTTTTTGAAAAGCTCAGAAAAAAACACCGAAAGCTGCTCGACGCCGGGCAGCCGGCAATTGATTTTCAAATGGATTATCGCATCGGTTACGAACAATGCGATGTGGTGGAAATTCTGAGCCTGATCGCTACGGAAGAATACGACCTCGTGCATTTTGCCGGACACGGGATTTTCAACGAAAAAACGCCAAACCAAAGCGGCTGGATTTTCGGCAGAGACGCCAAAACCGAGGAGTTGATTATCTTGTCGGCGCAGGAGATTTTCCCGCTCCGTCGAATCCCGCGAATCGTTTTTTCCAACGCTTGTTTTTCCGCGCAGCTCGGTTCGACAAAGATGTGCGAAAAAGTTCCGACTTTTGAATCGAACAAAAGCTTAGCCGGACTCGCCGAGGCTTTTTTCCTGCACGGAATCGAAAATTACATCGGAACCGGTTGGCAGGTTAACGACATTTATGCCATCAATTTCGCCAAAAAGTTTTACGAAGAAGCACTTGATAGCGAATTGTCCGCAGATAAAATCTCCACGCTCGGCGAAGCGTTAAGCAGAGCGCGCGAAACGGTCAATAACCAAACGACGAAACTCCAGGTTTTGGATTCGTCATGGGGCGCCTATCAACATTACGGCAATCCGAACGACCGCCTCGTTGTCCTCGAAAGCAAGCAGGATGATCCGCAAG
>DASVQU010000180.1:0-6691 GCA_036388995.1 Pyrinomonadaceae bacterium
GGAAACGTCAACCAGAAAAACCAGATTCGACGGCGGCAGATTGTCCAGAGAAACTTGTTTCCCCTGCAAACCGATCAAAGCCAGTTTGTGTTTCGGATTCCAAGGGCAGCCAGCCGCTTCGGTGACAACGGAAAACGGCACGTCGCCGACGGGCTGCGGATAATCGTAATCGAAATAATTGATTAACTCCTCGATGCGAACTGCATTGGCGGGCGGCTTTTGCCCGTCGTTTAAAAATCTTCTGACGTTCGCGTAAGAAGCCGTGTCAACATCAATCGAAAACGTTGAAAGCGGCGCGCGGGCGGATTCGAGAAACGGATTTTCGTTGATTTCGGCGTAACGCTCTCCGCCGGAACGGGATTCTTCTTGCAAGGCGGCTAATTTGTTCGCCGACGTCGTCCCGGCATTAGCTGTTGTTGACATATTCGACGTTGTGCTAACGGGTGCCGACGCAATCCGGCTTTGGTCGGAGATGTTTGTGTTCACGCTTTCTTGCGAGGTACGTGAACACCCCGAAAGAACGATTGAAAAGATCAAAAGAAAGCTGATTGAAAGTTGAATAATCGGGAACTGAAATTTACGGTGTTGCATTGAAATTCTCCTGTTTTAGAAATTTCAATTTGGGAACAACACCGGAAAGAACGAGAACCGTTTTGGAACTTGCAAAGAAAAAAGCCGCCCTCTTAAAGCGGCTTCCCAATGTCGAATTATTTGATGGAAATCATCCTCCGATGCGTCTGCCGACTGCAAAGCCTCTCCCGCAGCCGATTCCGCTCTTGCTCTTGATTTGCAAAACCGCAATTAATCCTTCGAAAGTTTGAATATTAAAATAATCATCGGCTGGCGATATTCCGAACTCGTAGATTCTTGCGTAATAATTTTTATTCGGATTTAAAAAATCAAGTTGATCCGAGCAATCATTCAAAGAAACGCTCCTCTGCTGCGGGGTGAAATACAAGTCTTCGATGTCGCTCGCCCAAACAAATTGTTTGTTTTCGTCAAAAAATTGAATTCGTACACGCCGAACAACTGAGTTATCACTATTGCTATTGATTTTAACATTTGCTGAGATTGCGCCGCTTTTAAAATCAACTGCGACGTTTTGTAATTTCAAATCTGATTTTTGTCTTAATTTGAGTTCGGTTGTTTCAATCTTTTGAGCATTTGATTTAAAGGCAACTTCCGGCGAAGAGAAAAAATTAACCGGCGCAAAGAAAGTCCAGTAAAGCAGGAAATGTATTTTGACGATGATTAGAAAAAGAGTTAAACCATAGATGTGTCTGTTCATTGTGGCGGATTCCTTTCAACTGCTTGTTTGAACGCGCTCGGCGTTTTGTCTTGCACCGATTTTCCGCCCAAATCCGAAAAATTTCAAACTTTTTTCATTAACCTTCGCTTAGTTTTTTCACTGTTTCGAGCGTATCAATTTCTTCGACGGGTTTGTCATTTCTGATTCGCAAAATGCGCGGAAAGCGCAGAGCATAGCCGCTTTTGTGTCGCGGCGAAGGCTGCACGCGGTCGAATGTGACTTCCAAAACAATTCGCGGTTCGACGATGCGCACCTTGCCGTGTGCGAATTGTTGCAGAGTGTGCGCCGTAAACCATTCCGAAAGCTCTTGAATTTCAGCGTCGGTCAAACCGGAATACGCTTTGCCGACATTGAGCAGCGTTGCGTCCGTTTCCGAAGCGCGGACGGCGAAAGTGTAATCGGACAAAAAACGCGAGCGGCGACCGTTGCCGACTTCCACCGCCGTAACGACGACATCAAGCGTCGCCAGAGCGCGTTTGATTTTGAGCCAATCGCGCCCGCGTTTGCCCGGTTTGTAGGGCGAAGACGGATTTTTGACCATCAAGCCTTCATTGCCGCGAGAGCGCGCCGCATCGAATTCTTCATCAAGTTTGGCGACTTCGGTAAAAATCTTCGATTCGGTCAAAAGCGCAAATTGATTGTCAAAACTCAGGCTCTCCAAAATTTTTCTTCTTGCCGCAAAAGGCTCATTGATTAAAATTCGCCCGTCGCCGAACAAGCAATCGTAAGCGACGAACGCGGTCGGAGTTTGTCGGAGCATTTCTTCGGAAACGGTTTTTCTGCCCAGACGTTTTTGCAAATCCTGAAAAGGCAAAATTCGGTCGTCTTTGACGGGCAAAATCTCGCCGTCGAGAATAACTCCACCCGGCTGGTTTTCAATCAATTTCGATAACGGCTCAATGAGTTCGGGAAAACTATTGGTGATTTCGTCCAAAGTTCGGGAAAACAAAGCGACGCGAATATGCGACGAGTCAGAACCGGGAGCGATAGCGACCGGGTTTTTGTCAGCATTTAACCCGGTCGCTATCGCTCCCGGTTCTGACTGGGATGCAATGTGCGCTTGCGCGCGGATGCCGTCGAATTTGTCTTCGACGACGAAAGAATCGGGCATTCGTTTTGCCGCGTCGTCCAAATCGGAAGCTGACGCGAGCATAAATTTGATGGGATGAAAAAAACGCATTCTCGCCGCATCGGCTTTGCCCGAACGAAACAGCAGCGCGGTTTCGCCGATATCGCCCGTCAGCATATTCGTCCACTGCACTTTGCCGACGGGCGCGTCGAACATTCTGGCGATTGCGTCTTCGACCGCTCCTTCGAGCAGACCGATTCGCAAATCTCCGCTTAAAATCTTGATGATGTATTTCGCTTCGAGATTATTGGCGGGTTTTAAAAAATCAATCAGCAGCGCAGTTTTGGCTTTTGTGCCGCTTGTTTCTGAAACCGTTTCGATGAAATTCGCCACATCGCGCAGAGAATAACCGGCGGCGATTTCGGATTGGAAAATCTTCGCGGCAGTGTCGCCCAGATCGCCGGAAACGACTGTGAGGCGTTTTAATTCTTCAACATCAATCGCAGTCGCGGCGGAAATTGCGTTATACAGCGCCGCGCCGCCGATGTTCGTCGTTCGCTGGTCGCGCAGCGAAAATGCTTGTCCGGCAAAAAAGCGCGCCGCTAAAACCAAATCTTCATCGGATAGAGTTTCAAAATAATCTTTTAAGGCGGCAGCTTTTTCGAGCCGCTTCGCCGTTGCACCGACGCGCTCGGCAGTTTCGCAAAATCGCAGGAATAAACTCATAAAATCAACTGAAAAGGTTTAATTCACATTCTGACAATTCGGGCAAAAATAAATAATTCTGGTTTTCTCTCGTTCATCATCGGTATAAGTGATTTGACGTTTTTGCCGAATTTTCTCGCCACACATCAAACACGGCAGATTTGTACGCCTAAAAACGTAATGACGCGCGCCCCAATCAGTTCCGGGGCGATAAGCCAAACCGGGTTCGGTCGAAAGTCTGTCGCGTTCGGTATCGGTCACGGTTCTGCCGCCGGTTTTGTAAGCGAGGACGGCGAAATGCGGAATTGTATATGTCAAACATTCGATTTCCTTCGTCGTCAATTCGCCGACTTCGCGCCACGGATTGATTCGGCAGTTAAAAAGAATTTCCGCCCGCAGATAATTACCGATGCCTGCAACAATGCGTTGATTTAGTAAAGCCGCGCCGATTGTTTCCGGCAAGTTTTCCGGTGCAAACAGCCTTTGAATAAAATCTTCGCGGTCGAAATCTCCGGTGTAAGGCAAAACATCTTTGCCGAGTTCATTTAGAATCGGAATTTGCTCGTATGGATCACCCTGTCCAAGAGCGAAAGTCGGCGCGGAAAATAAAAGGGCGGTCGCCGCCGGCGTGACAATGCGCGCCCGTTCGCGTCGGTCAAATTCTTCGGGCGCTGTGGCGAAAACGAGCCATTTTCCCCACATCATTAAATGCGAGTGGAAATAAAAATCGCCGTTGAAACGGCAAAGCAGGTGTTTGCCGTGCGAGCGGATTTTTAAAATTTTTTGTCCGATGATTTCCGTTTCACGCTCGGCAAGCCACGCTTTGGCGATTTTTAATCGCGTCCAAAGCTGAGTGAGCGTTTGCTCTTCCAAATTCGCTGCGAGCAAATCGGCGTAACGGCGGACTTCGGGACCTTCAGGCATTAATTTTTAAACGATTCGACACAAGGTAACCGACGATGAATCCGAAAATCGCGCCGCAGAAAACGCCGATAATAAAACCAATAAATGCGCCCGTAATCACTAATCCCAAACCCGGAAGCACAATATTCGTTCCGCTCAAAGCAATTGCCAGAGCGATGCCGCCGATTAAACCAAAAATAACGACAAAGATTGCGACGAAGAGCGTCCTCATTTTTCACCGGCGCCGAAACGCACAAATTTTGCAGCTTTGAAGCAATCCGGCAAAGATTGATTTAATATCTTGTAGACATTGCTTCGCTGCTTTCCTGCTCGAAGAGCGTGTTGTACTCAGGCGGAAATGTGCCTCGCATCTTGTCGAATTCTTCGCGCGAAACGGCATCCTGTAAAACAGCCAAAACAGACGACGCAAAAAGCGCGGCGGTGTTCGCCTCGCCGATTTTGGCGCGTTCGCCGACTCTGCGGACGAACTCCTGCACACCGAATGCTTCGCCCTCGGACTCGACCCCTGATTTTTGATTGGTGATAAGCTCGCCAATCTGTTCTGGAAGCTGCGCCGCGAGCTGAGCCGAAGCGTTGCCTGCCTGATGTTCGGCGAGCGTTTCGAGCGTAGCACGAATCAGCGTTAAGGCTTCCTCATCCGAATCAATATACGTGCGTTCCCGCACGCGCTTGATAAATTCCTGATATTGCATCTTTCGATTTTGGTTCAAAGCTCAAAGTCGGTAACAATCCGAATTTAAGCTTTGAACTTTGAACCTTAAACTTTGAACTAGATTTCTATGTCCCGTTCTTTGGCGATTCCTTTCATCTTCATCACCAAATCGTCGTCAAAAGCATCTGCATTGCCCGAAAGCGCGTGTTCTATTTCTTCCTGACTTCTGCCCATAGCGATGGCGAGCAGTTTTACGTCTCCTTCAAATCCATCTTTAAGCATATTTTGCAGCATTCGCGCCGCGTCGCCGGCGGTTGTTCCCTGGTCATCTAATTTTCCTGCTTCTGGTTGCATAAAAACTCCTTAAAATCTGTGTAATATAATTTATAATGACCGAATATCCGGCGCATTTCGGTACGTTCTCGCACAAACTTTAGAGAGCAGAAGGCATCAAATAACAACACCAAAAAAGAACGAGCAGGCTGTGCCGATATTTGCCCTATAACCCGGTTCGATATTCGTTTAACCCGGCGCGGCGTGATAAATTATCCGAATCAAGGGTAATAAGAAATCAATTAAATTTATGAATCAGTTATTTGACGCACCCGAACGTTTGGGCGTTTTAATTGTCGGTTTGGGCGGCGCGGTTGCGACCACTGCGGTCGCCGGAATCGAATTGCTTAAACAGGGGAAAATCGGAACCGAAGGTCTCACGCTCGCCCAGGCGCCGGAAAATTTAAACGAACGGCTCGCGAAATACGAAAATCTCGTTTTCGGCGGCTGGGATTTGGACGGCGACGATTTGGCAGCCGCCGCCGCTTCGCACAATGTTTTAACTTTGCAGCAATTTCAAGCCGCGCGGACGGCTCTTGAGGTGATAAAACCGCTTGCGGCGGTCGGAAGCGTCGAGTTTTGCGCCAAGGTGACAGGCAAAAATTGTATTCAGACCCAATCGCATCGAAATGCAATTGAGATTCTGCGCGGTCACATTAGAGATTTTCGCTCTGAAAACCGGTGCGATTCCGTTGTGATGATAAATCTCGCTTCGACCGAAAAAGCAGTTGACCGGGATTCGGAAATATTTGCTTCGCTCAAATCTTTTGAACAAGCGCTCGATACGGATGCGCCGGAAATTTCGCCGGCGATGTTTTACGCTTATGCGGCGATTGCCGAAGGCGTTCCATTTGCAAACTTTACGCCTTCGGTTGCGGCTGACGTTCCCGCGCTCGTGGAATTTGCCAGACAAAAAAACGTGCCGATTGCCGGGAAAGACGGCAAAACAGGGCAGACGATGATGAAAACCGTGATTGCGCCGGGGTTGCGCGCCCGCGCACTTAAAGTCGAAGGCTGGTACTCGACCAATATTTTGGGCAACCGCGATGGCTTGGCTTTGAGCGATCCCGAATCGCTCAAATCGAAAATCAATACGAAAGGTTCGGTTCTCGACGAAATCCTGGGCTATAAAGTCGAAGATCATTTGGTTGACATCCGCTATTACCGACCGCGCGGCGACAACAAAGAATCCTGGGACAATATTGACATCACAGGTTTTCTCGGTCAGGCAATGCAAATCAAGATTAATTTTCTGTGCAAAGATTCGATTCTGGCTGCGCCGCTCGTGATTGAAATTGCGCGCGTGCTGGATTTGGCGCGGCGGCGCGGCGCAGTGGGCGTTCAGGAACAAATGAGCGTCTTTTTTAAACTGCCGCAAGTCGAAAACGAGGCGGAAACCCAGCCGATTCACGCCTTACATAAACAAGAGCAAATGCTTTTCGATTGGCTTGCCGAAAATCCGAAACAATCTGCGGAGACAGAGTAGGCTTCATTTAACGAAAATGGTAATCGTTCGGCAGCGACGATTGCGACAAGCGGGGCGAATGAAAACCGAAATCATTAAATAAAAGGCGATATTGAGCAAAAGTGATTTACGGTGCGAAAGCGCACCGTAAATCACTTTTTTTGATGTCAAACTGACTGAAATATTTAATAAGGAGCTAATTCATTAAAATGACATCAATAGCACGGGTTACAG
>DASVQU010000181.1:0-43922 GCA_036388995.1 Pyrinomonadaceae bacterium
CTTCCTCGAGTTGAACGCGCGCTCCACTTGCCGTAGGGACGAGTGAAATCGGATTTAAATTCTGCAAAATCGGCGCGAGAGCTTCGGGCGAGATTCCGTTTAAAGTGATTTCAAACGATTGAATTTCGCCGGATTGGGCGAGTAATTCATCGAGCTTGCCAGTTGCCGCAAGTTTGCCTTTTCGCAAAATCGCCACGCGGTCGCAGAGAGCTTCGATGTCTGACAAAATGTGCGTTGACATAAAAACCGTGACGCCTTTTTCTCTTAAATCGGCAATCAATTCGCGGATTTCGCGTCGTCCGACCGGATCGAGACCGCTCATCGGCTCGTCCAGGAAAACAATTTCCGGCTCGTTAATTAAACTTTGCGCCAGCCCGACGCGCTGAAGCATTCCTTTTGAAAATTTGCGAAGCTGTTTGCCGCGCGAAATTTCTTCCAAACCGACTTTATCGAGCAAATCTTCGACGCGGCGTTTTCTTTCAGCCTTTTCTATTCCGAAAAGCTCGGCGAAATAATTTAAAAGCTCTCGCGCCGTCAGGTAATCGTAAAAATAAGGATTTTCCGGCAAATAACCGATTCGCGCGTGCATTTTTACATCCGAGATGTCGCGCCCCAAAATTTTTGCGGTTCCGGCGGTCGGAAACATCAGGCGCATTAACAGTTTGATGGTTGTGGTTTTGCCCGCGCCGTTGCCGCCCAGAAAACCGAAAATCTCGCCGCGCTCGACCGACAAATTCAAACCGTCCAGAGCACGCACTTTCTTTTTCTTCCAAAAGCCGACTTCGTAATCTTTCGTCAAATTTTCGATTTCAATTACAACCATATTTTTTTATTTGTAAGGAATTTTGGAATTTCTTTGATCCAAATCAACTTCGCATCTGCCTTTATTTTGAACGAGCAAATATGCCGCGCCAGAAGGATCAACCGGCGAATTGTCCGGCGCAAAACGAAGCGCGCCGCCGTTGGCAAATTTAACGTTTTTCAAAACCGGAAAAACTTCGCGCCAGTTGTTCGGACAGCGATTGGTTTTGTTTTGAAATTCGGCAAGCCCGCCGCGAATCGCGTCGCGGTCATCGAGAGATTCGAGCTGCTGCAAGCGTTTGACCGCTAGTTCGCGCGTTTGTTCATCTTGCGCCGATTCGTAAATTTGCAGATAAATCTCGCGCGCCGTATTGCGGCTGCCGCCTTCGGCTTGTAATTTCGCGCTCATCTGTCGCATCCACGCGGGCGCGTCAGGTTTTGTTGATCCGGCGTCGTAGATTTCCGCGGCTTTTTTATAATTTCCGAGCTGCCAGTAAATAAATCCGAGATTGTGATACATTCGCCAATCTTCGGGGAGCGCGTTGATGCCTTTTTCGCTGATTTTAACGGCTTGTTCCGAATCAACTGCGGGCAGAACCGTTGAGCCGTAAGCGTAAACCGCAGAAAATTCAGGGTCGAGAGTAGTTGCCGTATCAATGTAGGGGTAAAGCAAACGCGGATTGAGCGGGCGCAAATCGTCGAGCTGGACTTCGCCTTTGCTTTCGATCAGCTTGCCGCCGACGTATTGCAGAGCGTTCATCCAGTAATAATCGGCAATTAGACCTTCAAAACCGAGCGAAGCCTTTTTCAAAGTCGCGCCGCTAAAAGCTAAATCCTGTTCGAGCATTTCGGCGGGAAGCTGAGGTTTATTCGCTTCCAAAAAACGGCTCAAACCGAAAATCGCCGGAAAACCGAAAATCAAAATTGCGAAAAGCCAAATCTGCTTGTTCATGGTTCGTAGTTCGTAGTTCGTTGCAAATCGCTAAAGAATGTTGTCGTTTGAATTAAAAACGCTTCTTAAAAAAGAAAATCAACGAACGACAAACAACGAACAACGAACAAAATTCATTTGAAATTTCTGCGGCTGAAAATCAGCACGGACGCGGCGAGCAGAATCGAAACGTAAACGACGGCGTAAAGCGTTGCTCCGAAAACGTGATTTGCCGTCGGCGTTTTGCCGTTGGCGGCGGCGGTGACAAAGCTAAAATGCGCGAGATTCGGCAGGACGTAATAGAGCGCGCTGAAGAAAAATTGCGCCGAAGCCGTGCCGAGATTTTCCGCCATATCTTTGAGCGCGGCGCTCGAATGACCGATGACGAAAACAAAAAACGTGAGCAGAGCCGAAAGCGCGGGCGACGAGAAAGAAGAGAAGAGAATTGCGACGGCGGTTAAAATCGTCAATTCGAGGAAAATCAAAAAAACAGCGCTCCAAATCGAAACCGCGAGCGATGCGCCGCCGACATAAAATAGCGCGAGTGAAAGTCCTGCGCCCATCACGATGATGTTAACGGCGAGCGTCAAGCATAATCCGAGATATTTTCCGATTAGAAATTCGCCGCGTCCGACCGGTTTGGCGAAAATCGCAAACACGGTTCTCTTCTCGATTTCTTTGGAAACCAGCCCGATGCCGACAAAAATCGATATAAAAGCGCCGAACACCAGCATCGCCGTTAAACCCAAATTGGTAATTACGCGGGCTTCCTGTCCGGCTGTTATCTCGCCGAGAAAGATCGCCGCGCCCGTAATCAGCAGCACGAACAAAACGAGATTGTAAAGCACGCGGTCGCGGACGGCTTCGCGGAAAGCGTTGCGGGCGATAGCGGCGATTTTCGTTAAACTGTCGAAAGGTTTTTTGTTTTGTGCTGCAATTGACAGATTTTCTTGAATAGCGGTTTGTTCAATCATCTGTTGCCTCTTCGGATAACAAATCTTTATTTACCAAAATTAAATTTAGATTTCTCTTCGGGATAGAGAATTTCGCGCTCGGTCAAAATTGCATAAAGCGCGGGCGCGGGACGAAGCTCCATTAAATTTAGAATTTCTTTGTCGGTTTTGGCTCTTTGGCTTGCCGCAAATGCTCCGTTGTTTATTAACAGCCGCCAGGTTTCAGCTTGTTTTTTGTCAAGCTGCCGAGCCGATTCGTATTGTTTCACAGATTCGTCTTTTAAGTGAAGTTTTTCGAGCAAAGATGCGTAGCGAACTCGCATAAATACCGAATAAGGAAAAATCCGAACGGCTTCGGCGTTTGTTTTTTCAGCTTGTTCGAGGTCATTCGATAAAGTTTGAGCCGAAATCAGATACGAATAAGAAACGGTTGTGTTAACCCCTTTGTCAACGGCTTCGCGCAGTTGCGCGGCTGATTCCTGATAGCGATTTTCGTTCAGCAGTCTATGTCCGTAAGAGAAATCGGCTGAGGCATTTGCCGGATCGAGCGCCTCGGCTCGTTCGAAGAAAATTCGAGCCGTTTCAAAATCCGTTTGCCGCTCGCCCTGATAAACATAAAATTGGCTCGCGGCTTTGAGTGCAGAGAAGGTTGTTAATGACAAGCAAAATGCAAGCGAAATTGAAGCAAAAGCGAGCTTTGCTTGCGGCGGAAAATAAAGTTGAACGCTTTTTTCGCGGGCTTTTTTCTGAAAGTGTTTTCTCAGTAAGATTGCCAGCAGAAAGAAAAACACCAATCCGTTTTGCATCAACCGGAATGAGAACGAGCTAAAAAACGAGCTGACCAAAAAAGCGGCGATTCCGGCGACGGCGGAATGAGTCAGGATATTATATCGGTCGGTTTTAAGTTTTTTGATTTCACCGAAGCCGAGCTTGAAAATGCCGAAAATAAAACACGAAAAAAATATTCCGCCGACAACTCCAAGCTCGGTCAGAATTTGTAAATATTCGTTGTGCGCTCGTTCGGGAAGCAGCCAATCCTGCTGCGCCGCGAGCGATTTGGTTTCGGGGTTCGCCGAAAATGATTCGCGGTATTTATTAAATTCCAGACCGAAATTATCCGCGCCGACTCCCAATAAACGGTTTTGCGAAAACATTTCCAATCCGACTTGATAAAACAGAAGCCGGATGTTTTGCGAAACGCTGTTGTCGGCGCTTTTGTCAACTTGCGACGCGAAGCGGCTAATTGTCGTGGCTTTGTCTTCGATTGAGCTAAAGATTGGAAATTGGACAGCGACGGCTAACAAAACAATTCCTGCGGTGGCTAACACGAGCCGCTTTCTTTCGACAAAGGTTTTTCGGCTGAAAACTCTGAGCGAAACGAAAACGAACAAACCGACGAGCGACGCGAGCATAGCGCTGCGGCTCGTGGTATATAAAATTGACAGCCACACGGCGCATGTAATTGAAATCGCGCCGATTAAATGTTTCCCTTTTAATCTGATAATGAAAGAGAAAAATAAAGGCAGCAGAGCGGCAAAAATTTCGGCGTATCTGCTGTAACGAAAGCCGAACCGGTCGATGACTGTTTCCGAGAATGTAAATTCGAGAATGCACGACGCGGAGATGATTGCGATTACTGCGCCGAGCGACGCAAGGCTGATTTTAAAAAGTTTTTTATCGGAAACGATTCGGGCGGCGAAAAGGAAAAAAATCAGGTAGCCAGCCCAAACCAAAGTGTGATGAACGACCGATAAAATGGAGCCAGCCCAAAAAGCGGAAGCTGCGCTCCAGAGAATCAGAGCGCAGCAGGGAAGAAATATTAAGGTAAAGACTTGTTTTGAGATCGAAATCTGTCGTTCGTTTTTTCGGGTTTGAATTAAAAAGCAGAATAATAAAAGGGAAAGAATCACCGAAGCTGCTAATTCTACCTTCCATGGATGTCCGACGAGCGCCGCCGGAGTCGGAAACGGAATCAGCGGAGCCGCAATGACGAACACCCAAATTGCCGAAAACCACTTCAAACAATTAGTTGAAATGGCAAATTCCGAGCCTGATAAAATATTTTCAAATTTCATATCAGAATTTTTGGCGAATTTAGGAAATATCTGATTTTTTAAACTGAAAACGAGAAGATAAAAAAGGAGATGAAATCTAATCCATCTCCTTTTTTATTTAAAGTTCATCTAACGTTTAGTTGTTCAACGCAGTACTTGTGCCGGTAAGAGCGCCGCTAGCCGAGGTAAGAGCGCCGACTGCGCCTGTATAGAGGACACCTTCTGTTGCAATGGCAAACTCACGAGTTCCCGTCGCCGTAACTCCACTTGATGTAGCCGGTTTAGCAGTTACAGCAAAAGTAGCAGGGGATGAGTTAGCTCCAGTCGTAACCGCATCGGCATCTGTCATGTTAAAATTGTAGCCGCTTTTAACACCGCTACCTAAAACAGTGTCAATAACTCCACCGTCTCTCAACTGGGTTAAAGTTCCGTAATTGCCGCCGCCTGCCGTTGCTTGGTAAGTCATTTGACCACCATGAAGCGTGCGGAGCGAAGAGACTGCCGAGCCTTCATTGGCAGAACGACGGGCGGCAAGCAGGTTAGGAATGGCGATGGCGGCGATGATGCCGATGATGACGACGACGATGAGTAATTCGATGAGCGAGAAGCCTTGTTGATTCTTTTTCATTTGTGTTTTCTTTTTCTCCTTGAGTTTTTACTTGTGCAGTTTGTTTGAAATTTTGCTGCGGCAGCGAGGTTTAAAGCTTTTCGCCTTCCCGCTCGCAGGGTTGCTGTCCGTCTATTTAACAAACCTCGTGCCACAAAGTAATAAATTCTCAAATAGTTGCTGGAACGCCGATAAAATCTAGGTTTTATAAAAAGAAAAAATAAACTGGTGCATTTGGCAATCAATCCCGAAATTGTTATTTAACAGTTTTCGGCATTTGAACAGTGACGGATTTTGTCAATTCGACTGAATCTGTAAAGAAATGTTGCCACATAAACATTTATGCATGTGCTGCAATTAAAATAAAAAGGGCAAAGTTGATGCTTTGCCCTTCTAACAGTCAAATTTAATTTGAAATTATTGCATTCGCATTTGCGCTGAAACGGTGCGGATGTTGTGTTTATCGAGAAGATGACGCAGCGAGCGAACGCTCATTTTGAGCAGCTCGGCGGCTTTTGTTTGATTGCCGCCGGTGAGCCGGAGCGATTCGAGAACGTAGGTTTTTTCAAGCTGGTCGAGGTGAACGGTCAAATCAATTCCGTCGTCGGGCAGCGTAAATTCCGAGCTGATGCGTGCCGGGCTGTAGTTTGTAACGTGGTCGGGAAGTCGTTCGGGCTGAATTTCTGGCGTGCGTTCGAGCGCGACGGCGCGTTCGATGGTGTGTTCAAGCTCGCGGACGTTGCCGTGCCAGGCGTAGTTTTCCAGAAGCTGCATCGCGCGCTCGGAAATGCCGCAATTACGCCCGGTTTGTTGGCAGAATTTGGCGACGAAATGATTCGCCAGATCGCGGATGTCTTCGCGCCTTTCTCTGAGCGGCGGCAGGTGAATCGGAATCACTGAGATTCGATAAAATAAATCTTCGCGGAAGCTGCCGTCTTTGGTCATCGCTCCCAAATCGCGGTTGGTCGCTGCAATGACGCGCGTGTCGAACAGAGTTTCTTCGTGGGCGCCGACCGGGCGAACCCGTTTTTCCTGCAAGACGCGCAATAATTTGACCTGCATCGTCGGCGACATCTCGCCGATTTCATCGAGAAAAATTGTGCCTTTGTTGGCGGCTTCAAACAAGCCTTTGCGATTTGCGGTCGCGCCCGTAAAAGCGCCTTTGACATAGCCGAAAAGCTCCGATTCGAGCAGAGTTTCGGTAAATGCGCCGCAGTTGATCGAGATAAAAGGCTTTTCAGCGCGCGGGCTGCAATCGTGAATCGCGCGGGCGACCAATTCTTTACCTGTCCCGCTTTCGCCGGTGATTAAAATAGTTGACTGGACTTCGGCGACCGTTTCAATCATCTGGAAAACCGCCTGCATTTTGTCCGAACGCCCGATGATATTCGACAGATTTCCGCGGTCGCGCTGAGCGCGCCGGAAAGCGTGGTTTTCGCGGACGAGCGATTGTTTTTCCAGAGTCTTTTTGACGATCAGCTTTAATTCGTCAACGTCGAACGGTTTCTGCACAAAATCGTCCGCGCCTAACTTAAAAGCCTCTCGCGCGGTTTCGACGTTGGCAAAGGCGGTCATCAAAACAAAACCGATGTCCGGTGCGGTTTCGTGTGCCGCGCGCAGGAGCGCGATGCCGTCCATATCCGGCATTTTTACGTCCGAGATGATTAAATCGGTCTGTTCTTCGGCGAGCATCCGCACGCCCTCGCGCCCGTCGCGCGCCGTTCGCACGTTGTGACCTTCGCCTTGAAAAACGAGGGAGAGAAGTTGTCGGTAGCTTTGTTCGTCGTCAACAATGAGTAAGTTTGCCATTGGTAAAGAATTTGAGTTGATTTTTCTCTGTGTTTTTTGTGTCTTCTCCGTGATCTCTGTGTTAAATCTTTTCGTCACCACAGAGGATGCTGAGAAGACACAGAGGAAACACAGAAAGAAAACTTGCTTTAAATGCGAATCCGGTTAGCATCTTATATGTAATTTTTTGCGGTCGAATCGGAGATGACTTTCGTATCGTCGAAAACTTTTACGCCGTCGAGTGGAACGGGGGGAAGTTTAAATGTCGGGTGCGCTTGTTTGTCCGTCTGCTGCGCCGTGTTCGCTTTGGCTTCAATCGGCAATTCAACCGTAATTGTCGTGCCTTTGTGTTCCTGACTGCGAACGTTGATTGTGCCGTTGTGGTCGCGGATGATTTGATAAACGATTGATAATCCCAAGCCGGTTCCGCCCGTGGTTGATTGCGAAAACGGCTCAAACAGACGCTCGACCTGAGCGGCGGGCATTCCGCAGCCCGTGTCGCTGAAAAGAATTTGCAGGCGGTTGTTGTTCAAGCACTTCAGCTTAATCGCCAATTCGCCGCCGTCGGGCATCGCCTGCACAGCGTTGCGCGCCAGATTCCAGAAAACTTGTTTGAGACCGGCGGCGTCCGCCGTAGCTAAAACCGACTCGTCCGGCAAATCTTCGATTAAATTGTGCACCGAGCGCAAATCCGGGCTGTGTCGGAGCAAAGTAATTGACTCGCGCAAGGTTGCGCAAACGTCCGTTTCGGTAATCTCGCCTTTTTTCGGGCGTGCGTAAGTCAAAAAATTGGTGATAATCGTGTTCAAGCGGTCGGATTCTCGCATTACGATGTCCATCAATTGAGCTTGCGAAGAATTTTCCTGCATTGCGGGTTTCAAAACCTGAATCGCCCCGCGCATTGCGCCCAAAGGATTGCGGATTTCGTGCGCGAGTCCGGCGGCGACGCGACCGACGGCGGCTAGACGGTCTTTGCGCCGGATGCTTTCTTCCATCGCGCGCATATCGGTTAAATCCTGAAAAGTTAAAATCAAACCCGTAGTTTCGCCCGATTCGGAGAAAAGCGGCGAGATGCCGTAGCCGAGCCTGATTCCGAAGCCGTCCGGCGTGCTGAAATCCGCTTCAAAACGCGGCGGCTGCTCGCCTTTTTCCACTGATTCCAGAGCGACGGCAATCGGCTGTTCGATGTTTCCGAGCAGATCGAAAATTTTCCACCCGCGCACTTCTTCAGATTTATAGCCGGTGATTTCTTCCGCCGCCGAATTGAAAAGATAAATTCTGCCTTCAAGATCGGTCGTCACCAAACCCGAACGAATTGACTGGACGATTCGTTCGTGCAGGCGCTGCAAATTCGCCAGATTTTGCTCGGTTTCGAGCAGTCGGACGTTTGAATGCGTGTGGCGCTGGGCTAATTGCGCGGCGAGCAAGCCGACAAAAAGAAACGCCGCATCGTGGAAACCGACGATTTGCCACGCGCGACGCATCGTTAACGACGCCGCGCCGACTTCAGACAAACGCGGGATAAATTCGTAAATGACGGCGGTCGAAGTCGCCGTGAAAATCAGCGTGCAGCTAATTGCCGTAAACATCGTTCCGCGAGCGTTGAAAAAGATGCTCGTCAAACAAATGAGAACCGTGTAAAGCGTAATATACGGCGATTTAACGTCTCCGGTCGTCCAAACTAGCCATGTAATTAACACCGTGTCGGTAATAAACTGAGCGGTAAGCTGCGCTAATAAATTGGTTTTTGATTCGACTTTCCACAAACAGAGCGATGCCCAAAATCCTGCGGCGAGCAACAAAGCCACGATGAAAATCAGCAGCGGCGGGTGCGTAAATTCGTTTAAAGAATTTGGAAACGCTTCGCCGTTCCAAAACCAGCTTGCCGCCATCAGCAAAAAGAGCGCGCAAATTCGCCCGATAGCTAATTTTCGAGCCTTTTCATCCAGCGACTTTAAAGCAGAATAATGCGAGTTTTCGTATGACATCCTGTTGACAATCGAACAAAAAGAAACTTTAACTTGAGGCTTATAATCGCAATCTAACGATTGCGAACAATGTCGGCAAACAAATTTTAACCGAAAAACGGTTTGAAATGCTAGCTTTAAAAAGATGAACAAAGAACAAGTTGATAATTCACCCAAATTTGACCGCCGCCCGTGGGGCAGCTTCACCGTTTTGGACGAAGGCGCGGGCTTCAAAGTCAAACGCATCGAAGTCATGCCGGGCAAGCGTTTAAGCTACCAAAAACACCGTCACCGCAACGAACATTGGTTCGTCGTTGCGGGAACGGCAAAGGTTACGCTCAACGACGAAACGATTTTCGTCGAAACCGATAAGACGATTGATATAAAAATCGGCGACGCTCACCGCGTCGAAAATCCGTCCGAAACCGAAGATTTAATTTTTATAGAAATCCAACGCGGCGATTATCTCGGCGAAGACGACATCATTCGCCTCGAAGATGATTTTGGGAGAATTGAAAAGTAAAAATTAAGAATGAAGAAATTCTAATTGTATTGAAAAAAAAGATTAAAACGGAAAGTGAGCAAACTATCAACTGTCAACTATAAACTATCAACTGATTCGCAGTTATTTCCTGCGAATCAGTTGATAGTTTATAGTTGACAGTTGATAGTCTCCCGCTTTTTTTACCGTAACTTTACCTTTAACTTTTTTGTCAATATTTCTATTTCTTAATTTGCCGAAAGACTTCTTCCGGCGTAATTGCGGTCATACACCGATGGTCAATCGGGCAATCGCGCAGCATACAAGGCGCGCAGGCTGGCGGTTTGCGGACGATTTCCGCTAAATCCGAGAAGGGGCGAGTTGTAGCGGGAATTGTCGGACCGAAAACGACGATGGTTTTTGTTCCGACAGCCGGAGCGATGTGCGCCGGTCCGGTGTCGTTTGTGACCAAAAAATCCGCCAAATTTAAAATCGCCGCCAGTTCGGGCAAAGTTGTTTTTCCGGTCAACAAAATTAATTTTGATTTCGCGTTTTTGACGACTTCTGCGGAAACTTCCAACTCGTCGGGCGCGCCGACTAAAACGACGTTTGCCGTCTCACCGAGCAGATCCGCAAGCGCGGCGTATTTTTCCGCGCCCCAGCGTTTGGCGCGGCTATTGGTCGAACCGGGGCAAAGCGCGATGATTTTTCGTTTTAAATCCATTCCGTTTTCCAGCAAAAAACTCCGAGCCGCAGATTTTCTTTGTTCCGAAACGACGAGCGAAATGTCCGGCTCACGCTCGAAAACATCGGTTTTCCCCGAAAGCAGTTTTTCGAATTCGGCGACAATGTTCAGATAATAAAAAACCTCGTGACGCACGCTTTTCCATTCGGGAACGTTTAAAGCGTGCGTCAGCAGAAAGCCGCGATTATCGGTTTTGTAACCTATACGGTTTTTCGCTTTGCCGAGCTTTGCCGCGAGTGCCGATTCAAAAGAATTGGGCAGCAAAACTGCTAAATCAAATTGTCGCTCGCGCCAGTTTCGCGCGTTGCGGCGAACGGTTTGAAAAGCGTTTTTTCCGCGTTCGTAAATCAAAACGTCGTCGAGAAAATCTGCGTCTTCAAAAAGCCCGATGAGATTTTTTCGAGTGCAAAGCGTGATGTGACTGGCGGGCAAGATGCGGCGCAATTCGCGCAAAGCCGGAACCGACATCGCCGCGTCGCCGACCCAATTTGTTCCGCGCACGACGACTCGTTTTATTTGTTCGATTTTCACAACAGCGTTCTCAAACCGTCTTCAAGCGAAACTGCGGGCTGCCAATTAAGCTCGTCTTTGATTTTCGTCAAATCCGTAACGTAATTGAGCGGCACCGGCGCGGGCAAAGATTCACTTGAAATCACGGCTTGCGCGCCCATTATTTCCTCGAATTTCGCCAAAAGCTCGCGCAATGACAAAGCGTTTTCGCGTCCGCCGCCGAGATTGTAAAAACCGTGAACGATTTCCGAATCAACAAAAGCGCGGCACGCGCGAGCGAAATCTTCGACGCTCAAAATGTCCCGAATCGGCTCGCCCGCAAGCGGCAAGCGAACCGGAACGCCGAATTTGACGGCTTCGGCGTAAAACGCGACGAAATTCGGCTCGTTGCCTTCGCTCAAAGGCGCGTAAACGGTCGAAAGCCGGAAAATGCACGAACGGAAATTTCGTTCCTGCGAGTAATATTCGACGTATTTTTCGGCAATCAGTTTTGACCATTCGAGCGCATTCTGCCCGTGAAAATCGGTTCGGCAGGTTTCAGGCACTTCCTCGTAATCTTCGGCAAAATGCCCGTAAACGTCTTTGGTCGAAGCGAAAATAAAAACCGCGTTGGGCGACATCGCGCGCAGCAAATTGACCGTACCTTCGACGTTGACGAGAAAGCATTGCTCGGCGGCTTCGGGCGATTTGTCGAGATATGCGGCGAGATGAATGACGACATCGTATTCGGAAACCGTCTGCGCGTCGTTGAGATTTAAAACATCAAAACCAGCACGCCGCGAAAAATCGTCCGCGCCGAAAAAACGTCGCACGTGAGTTCCCAAAAAACCGCTACCACCCGTGACTAAAACTTTCATCGAGCCAATTCTATCAATTTCTGCATCGCTTCGGCGCGCCCGATGACAATCAGCAAATCGCCTTCGTTGATTTCAGCTTCGCCGGAAGGTTGAAAAATCATTTCGCCGGTTTTTCTTTTAATCGCCACAATTACCACGTCCAATTCCGACCGCAGATTTGAATTTTTTAGCTTTTTCCCGACGAGCGGCGAAGACGATTCGACCGCGATTTCTTCAAAAACAAGCTCAAGATGTTCCGCCGCAATCGAATCCATAAAATCGGCAATCGCGGGTTTCGTCAGAGCGCGCGCCATACTCAAACTTCCGATAATCGTCGGCGCGACGACGCGGTTCGCTCCGGCGCGAATCAATTTCGGCTCGGCTTGTTCTTCGACCGCGCGAGCGACGATGTGCATTTCTTTATTAAAACCGCGCGCCGTCAAAACGACGTAAACATTGGCTGCGTCGTCCGGCAGACAAGCCGCCAGACCGCGCGCGTGTTCGACGCGCGCCATTTTCAGATTGTCTTCGAGCGTCGCGTCGCCGACGATGACAAACTCTCCGGCTTCGATGAGCGGCGCGACGAGGCGTTCGTCTTTTTCAATCACGACGAAACTGCATTTCTGGCGCTTTAATTCGCGCACGATTCTGGTGCCGACGCGCCCGGCACCGCAAACGATATAATGATTTTCGAGCTTGCTCATTGTTTGTTTTCTCCGACGCACGTCAAACGCGGCAATGATTTCCGACTGAACGATTGTTTGCAGCAGCACGGACAGCGCAAACAGCACAGTTCCGCCGCCGGCGAGCATAAAAACGATGGCAAAGATTTTTCCCGCCGCCGTTTTGACCGGCAGATCGCCGTAACCCACGGTCGTCACGGTTTGCGCCGCCATATAAAAACTGTCGAGCCACGACAAATCTTCAATAAAATGAAACCCGGTCGCGCCGAACACCACCGCCGTAAAAATCGCCAGCGGGGCAAACATCCAGCTCTTTTTTTTGAGCCGCAAAAATCGAACGGTTAAAGGAAAACGACGCATCTAAAAAATGTAGAATTGAGAATTGAGAACTGAGAATTAAAATCGTAATTCTCAGTTCTCAATTCTGCATTCTCAATTGACTTCGGGCGGCTGTCAAATTTAGAGCTAGACACTCGCAAAACAAAGGTTTATAAGATTTCAAGGACTTTTTCCTATTTTTAAATGGCAACACGCATTCCGGTTCAACCGCCGACTAAAACAAGCAAAACTCGTTCATCGAGCCGCTCAAATCAGCGTCGCGCCGTCAAATTTATTCAACCGGACGAGCCGCGCTGGAAGCGATTTCGCCGTAAAACCAGAAATTTTCTGACGCATCCCGGTTTTTATGTTCCGGTTATCGTTCTCGCGGTCGGGACAATTTTGACGCTCGCATATTTTTGGATGGAGTATTCCGAGCGCGTTGACCGGCTTTTGAACGGCGAAGTTTTTACCCGTTCAGCCGGAATCTACGCCGCGCCGAAAACATTGCGCGACGGTGAAAGCATTAACCCAAACGAGTTGACGGCTTATTTGAAAAGCGCAAACTATGTTGATAAGTCTCAGGCGGCGAGCGAAAATCGCGGGCGGTTTCGATTAGCAAACAATACGCTCGAAATCGAACCGGGCGAAGATTCGAGTGTTGACGGAAAACAAACTTTCGCGCCCGTCAGAGTGCGGTTTTCAAAAGACGGGAAAACCGTCGCCCAAATCGAAAATTTAACAACGCAGGAAAAACTAAAATCCGCCCAACTCGAACCGCGACTGCTTTCATCGGTGCTCGGCGAAGACCGCGAAAGACGAAAAACCGTCGCTTTTAACGATTTGCCGCCCATCCTTATCAAAGCGATTACGACGACCGAAGACCGCGCGTTTTTTGAGCATTACGGGATTAATGTGCGAGGCATTTTGCGAGCGCTTTGGCGGCGCGTTGACAGGGAAGCCGAGAATTCCCCGCTCGCCAATCAAGGCGGCTCGTCAATCACACAGCAGTTGGTTAAGAATTTGCTTCTTTCGCCGGAAAAAAGCCCCACGCGGAAAGCGCAGGAAGCGCTGATGTCGGTGATTTTGGAAACAAGATTGCCGAAAGAAAAAATCTTTGAACTGTACGCCAATCAAATTTACTTGGGGCAGCAAGCCGGATTTTCCATTAACGGCGTCGGCGAAGCCGCCAACGCTTATTTCGGCAAAGACGTAACGGCGCTAAATTTGTCCGAATCGGCGTTTTTAGCCGGAATTATCCGCAGCCCGAATCGTTACAATCCGTATAAAAATCCAGACAAAGTTAAAGAGCGCCGCAATCAGGTTTTGGATTCGATGGTTGAAGCGGGCGTCGTTTCACGCGCCGAAGCGGACGCGGCGAAAGCATTGCCTTTGACTTTAAACCCACCGCAAAAACGCGAAGAATTAACCGATACGCCGTATTTTACCGAGTTCGCTCAATCGCAGCTTGGAAACGTCGTTGCCGACCCGGAAGCCGTTCAGCATTTGCGCGTTTACACAACGCTCGATCTGGAATTGCAAAAAGCGGCTCACGAAGCCGTGACAAAACGGCTCGACCGGCTCGACAAAGCCTTTAAAAACAAAGCCGGTTTAAACGCTGCGCTTGTCGCAATTCGCCCTAAAACCGGCGAGGTCGTGGCAATGATAGGCGGGCGCGATTATCTGCAAAACCAATTTAACCGCGCGACCGACGCGCAGCGCCAGCCCGGTTCTGTTTTCAAACCGTTTGTTTATGCCGCCGCTATTAATACGGCTTACGATCCGACGCCGCGCGTCGTCACCGCCGCAACGGTTTTTAAAGACGAGCCGAAAATTTTCACCTACGGCTCGGAAACCTACAAACCGAATAATTACGGCGATTTTTTCTCGAACAAACCCGTGACGGTGCGTGACGCGCTCGTCAAAAGCAAAAACACGATCACGGTTGATCTGGCGATGGAGTTAAACGTCGGCAAAGTGATGAATCTGGCGGCGAAAGCCGGTCTGCCGAAAGTCCCGAAAGCGTATCCTTCGATGGCGCTCGGAACGGCGGAAGCGACGCCTTTGCAAATGGCGTCGGCTTACACGGCGTTTGCCAATCTAGGACAGCGCGCCGCGCCGAACACTATCGCCCGCGTGACGACCGGCGACGGAACGACGGTCGCTGCGCCTTCACCCCAAAAAACAGATGTTTTGCGCCCGGATGTAGGCTATATCATGGTTGATATGATGAAAGATGTCGTCAACCGGGGAACCGCCGCCGAACTGCGCGCGTGGGGTTTTAGAAACGCCACAAACAAAGTCGGTATTGCCGGAAAAACCGGGACTTCGCGCGACGGCTGGTTTGTCGGTTTTACGCCCGAACTCGTCTGCGCGGTTTACGTCGGATTCGACGACGGCGACGATCTCGGAATGAAAGGCTCGGATTCGGCGATGCCGATTTGGGCTGATTTTATGCGTGCCGCGCTCGACGCGCACCCGGAATGGAACGGCGATTGGGCGATGCCAGCCGGAATCGAACGAGCCGAGATTGACATCACAACGGGAAAAGTCGTTGCCGGCGGAGAAAATACAGTTTCAACGACGCCATCGCCAACGCCGGAGGTAACTCCGTCGGAAACTTCCGAAAATTCAGAAAATTCAGAAGCGGCTCAAACCGGCGTCCCGGCTGAAAATCGGCGGATGGAATTATTCATCACCGGAACCGTGCCGAATCGCGCAAGTCTTTCCGATACGGACGAAACTACTTTGATTGACGAGCCGGAAACTTTTCCAACTCCGCTCGAATCGCCGACGCCGTTTGAAACCGCTCCGCCCGAAATGATTTATCCCCAGCCGAGCTTGCCGCGGTCAACGCCGCTTCGCAGGCAAAACAATTCGCCGCAATACGACGAACAGCCGCCTCCGCCGGTGCAGCGTTCAAACACAATTCTTTTGCAGATTTGCTCGAAAACCGGCTTTATCGCCGCTTCTTCGTGTCCGACGACAAGAGCCAAAACTTTCCGAATGGGCGAAGAACCGACACAGTTTTGCCGACCGGAATATCATCAGCGATAAAACGCATATCGGTTTTTAATGAATGCGAACCGGAAATAGAAAAACCTTGCGCCCTTTGCAATCAGCTTTGCGTCCTTTGCGGTTAAGTCTTTATCAGAATTAAGCCGCAAAGAGCGCAAGGTTTTTACGCAAAGGGCGCAAAGACGAATTTGATTTCTCAAGTTTTACTTTTGATTTGCATCACAAGCAATCGGTAATTCGTATTTATGCAGGATGTAATTGTTTTGGGCGCGGGCGCAGCCGGATTGTCAGCCGCTTTGTGGTGCGACGAGCTTGGATTGGTAACTTTGGTTTTGGAGCGCGAGCCGGAAATCGGCGGACAGCTTTTGCGAGTTTTTAATCCGATTGAAAATCATCTCGGCGCTCGGACGGCGCAAGACGGGCACGAGCTGCGAGACCTCATTGTCGAGCAAATCGAGCGACGAAATTTTCAATTTCGGCTCAACGTGAACATTGATTCGGTTGATTTATCGGCAAAAACGGTTTTTCTAGCTGGCGGCGAGAGCGTGTCGGCTCGCGCTCTGATTTTGGCAACAGGCGTTAGTCGCCGGAAATTGAATGTCGAGGGAGAAAACGAATTTCGCGGGCGCGGGATTTTGGAATCTGGAAAACGCGACGCTTTTCTGACTGAAGGGAAAACAGTCTGCGTTGTCGGCGGCGGCGACGCGGCGACGGAAAATGCTCTGATTTTGGCTGAGCGAGCAGCAAAAGTTTACCTTGTTCATCGCAGCCGCGATTTTCGCGCCCGGACGGAATTTTTAGACAAAATCAGAGAAAATCCGAAAATTGAAACGTTACGGGAAACTCGCGTAAATAAAATTCTCGGCGGGGAAGCGGTTGAAAAAATCGAATTACAAAATCGAGCCGGCGAAGCTTTTCAAATTGCGGTAGAGGCAATCGTGATTCGCATCGGAGTCGAGCCGAACACAGAGCTTTTTCGCGGACAAATCGAGCTTGATAGCGGCAATTACATAAAAATAGACAGCCGCTGCGAAACGAATCTGGAGAACGTTTTTGCGGTCGGCGATGTCGCAAATCCGATTGCGCCGACCGTTAGCAGCGCTGTCGGAATGGGGGCGACCGCAGCCAAAGTTATTTTTGGCAAATTCTGAATTGCAAATATTTTCAATCGCTGCTTTTAATCTTCAGAGTTAATTTGGAAAAAATCTAAAAATTTGGATATATTCCAAGCCGCGTCTCTCCTGTGAGCGTTGTTTTGAGCAATTAATTTTCTGGACTGAAAAGACTTAAGCTTTGCCATACGTGTGCCCGCAGGCTGGTATGGAAAGTGCCTCGATAATTTCGGACATTCTCATTGCAGTTTGTTTAATAAAACAAAATCGTCTGCACCATTTTACAACTCAGGAAATCAGGAGAGAATTATGAAAATCAAAAGGCTAGTTTCCAGCGGAATTTCGCTGGTTGTCGCTGTGATTTTGTCGTCTTTTTTGACGCTCCAAGCGATGGGGCAAACCGGCGCTTCAGGCGTTTCGGGAACAGTTCAAGACCCACAAGGCAATGCCATCGCAAATGCAACAGTGCGTCTTATCAACGATGAAAAAGGTTTTTCGAGAACTTTAACTACAAGCGCAGATGGGACTTTTAATTTTGCTTCGATTCCGCCCGATACTTATCGGATAGAAGTCGAGGCTTCCGGCTTCAAACGCTCGGTCTTAACAAATATCGGAGCTTTGATTGATAAACCGACGGAAGCCAATGTCATACTTGAAATCGGCAGCGTCAACGAAACAGTTAGCATTACCGCCGACGCCATCGAATCAATCATCAACACGCAGGACGCAAGCCTCGGCAACACTTTTCAAGCCAGACAAATTCAAGAGCTGCCGACTGACTTGCGCAACATTCCGAGCCTGCTCAGCCTTCAGCCTGGCGTTACCCGTCAGGGTTACGTTAACGGCGGGCGCTCAGACCAGGCAAACATCACTCTTGACGGCATTGATACCAACGAACAGCAAACCGGAGCCGCTTTTTCTTCGGTTCTTCGCATTACCGCAGAGTCAATCGAAGAATTCCGCGTGACTACCTCGAATCCGAATGCTGCTCAGGGACGTTCTTCGGGAGCGCAGATTTCGCTTTCGACCAAAGGTGGAACGAACGAATTTCGCGGCGCGCTGTTTGAATTTTATCGCCCGACTTTTGGTTCAGCCAATACGTTTTTCAATAATCGAGACGGCGTTGAGCGACCGAGCCTTGCGCGTCACGTTTTCGGCGGCGCTATCGGCGGACCGATTGTTAAAAATAAAGCGTTTTTCTTTTATTCATTTGAAGGACAGCGCGAACGTTCCGAAACGTCCGTTACGCAAATCGTCCCGCTCGCAAGTTTGGGAAGCGGCGAGTTTCGAGCGCGCGATGTCAACGGAAACGTCGTTTCGCTAAATCTGGCGCAGCTCAACACAATTTACGCCACCGCCGGAATAAACCCGGCAGCACTTGCCATTTTAGCCAGCGCCGCAAGCCGTTATCCGGCAAACGATACAAGTCAAGGCGACCAGCTAAATACCGGAGGTTTTCGTTTTAATGCCAAAACACCGGAAGACTTGAACACGCATATCGCGCGTTTTGATTACAACATCAACGCCAATCAAACATTTTTCGCTCGCGCTAATTATCAGAACGACAGCACTGTCCTGGCGCAGGCTTTTCCCGATACGCCATCGCCCGAACTCTGGTCTCACAATACAGGGCTTGCCGTCGGACACAATTGGACAATCGGCAATAACAAAGTCAACAGCTTCCGCTATGGTTTAACTCGACAGGCTTTCACGTCGGGCGGCGATGCCACTGAAAATCTGGTCAGTTTCCGCTTTGTTTATACGCCGCTGAATTACAGCTATACCTTGAGCCGGGTCACGCCGGTGCATAATTTTACCGATGATTTTACGTGGACGACCGGCAACCATACCGTCCAGTTCGGCGGTAATTTCAGAATCATTCGCAACAAACGCAGCGATTCGGGTCCGGCTTTCGACACCGCCGTTATCAATCCCTCGTACTACTCAGGTTCGGGGCGGTCGCTGATTACGCCGCTGCGCAACGCAGGTCACAATATTTCTTCGACGAATCTGGATGCGCAGGCTGCGATTGCTGCGCTGATCGGACGTTTTTCGCAATACAACGCGAATTACAATTACGATCTGAGCGGGAACGTTCTGCCGACCGGAACAGCCATCGAAAGAACGTTTGCCAGCGAAGAGTATGAGCTGTACGCGCAGGATTCGTGGAAAATACGGCAGGATTTAACCTTAAACTTCGGTTTGCGTTATTCCTTAAGCCGTCCGGTTTACGAAACCGAGGGCTACCAAATTCGTCCGACGATTCCGCTCGGTGATTATTTCGAGCAGCGAGTCGAAAGCTCACAAAACGGAAAAGCTTTTAACGATCTGATTCAATTCGAGCTTGCCGGTCCGAAGCACGGCAAACCGGGCTTTTACAACTGGGACAAAAACAATCTCCAGCCGCGTATTTCAGCCGCCTGGTCTCCCGGCTTTAAATCCGGCTTCCTGGGCAAACTGTTCGGCACGGACAATGAATCGGTTTTCCGCGGCGGATTCTCGGTCTTAAACGACTATTTCGGTCAACAGCTTGCCGTTACTTTCAACAATTTAAGCACGCTCGGATTTACCACCGCTTCGGAAATCGGTCCGAACACCTACAACGTTACAAGCAGTCTCGGACCGCGCTTCACAGGATTGGGACAACGCATCAACAATTTCCCCGGAATCCAGCCTTTAGCGAATCGTTTCCAGACTCCGGCTGACGAAACAACTCGCATCGAATCGTCGCTCGATTCGACGCTCGTTTCGCCGACTCACTACAATTGGAGTCTTACCTACGGTCGCAGACTTCCCGCCGGTTTGTATGTCGAAGCGTCTTATGTCGGTCGCCGCGCCCGCAATCTGCTGGCGACGCGCGACATTATGGCGTTTAACAATTTGGTTGATCCGAAATCGGGAGAAGACTGGTACACCGCCGCCGGAAAGATTTATGATTTATACTACTCGAATGCAAATCCTAATTCGGTTGCGCCGATTCCATATTTTGAAAACCTTTTCCCCGGAATTGGAGCAGTGTTTTACAACAATCCGAATTTATCGGCTACTCAAACGGCTTTGCGTTTGACCCGTGATGAAACATTCGGCGATTGGACGTATTTACAACAGTTGCTCGATGACGATTTCAGCGGTCAAGACCGTTGGGCAAACGTTTTCATTCACCCGCAATACGCCGCTTTTTCAGCATTCAGCACAATCGCCAAGTCGAATTATCACGGCGGAAATCTGACGGTTCGCCAGCGTTTAAGTACAGCCTTAACTCTGGATTTTAATTACACCTTCGCCAAATCAATGGACGACGCTTCGGGGCTGCAAACCAGCGGCACATACGGTTCGGCGTTGATTTTAAATCCGCTTCGTCAGCAAGACAGTTATGCCCCGTCGGATTTTGATGTCCGCCACACGATCAACGCCAACGCTATCTGGCAAATTCCGATTGGCAGAGATCGCAGATTTTTCGGCGGTATGAACAGATGGGCTGATGCGGTAGTCGGCGGTTGGCAGCTTGCCGGAATTTACCGTTGGAATACCGGCTTGCCGTTCTCGAACTTGATTGACTTGGCGGGATGGGCGACGAATTGGCAAATTCGTTCGAGAGCCGTCAGAACCAAACCGATTCAAACCTCAATCACGCGCGGAGAAAACGGTCAGCCGCCGAATGCCTTCTCGAATCTCGATGATTTGATAAACTCTGTTCGCCCGCCGCGTCCGGGCGAAACCGGCGACCGCAACGTTTTCCGAGGACCCGGATATTCGGCTCTGGATATGAGCTTGTCGAAGGTTTTCATGATGCCTTGGAGTGAAAATCACAAGCTGCAATTCCGTTGGGAAGTATTTAACGTATTTAACCGCCAATACTTCTCAAACGCTTCGATTTCAGCGTTTAGCATTACTCCTGACATCCCGCTTTCCAACAGCCAACTGACTTCCGGAACCGGCGTGTTTACGGATATTCAAGGCGCTCCGCGCCGAATGCAGTTCGGCTTGCGCTACTCTTTCTAAATTAATCGAAAATGATTTTTGAGGCTGGGGTTTTTAAAAACCCCAGCCTTTTTTTATAAATTGGTGAGACGGCTTTTCGGGTAAGGATTAACCACTAACATTTTATGCAACGGCGGCTGCTTCGGCTTGGGCTTGCAGTTTTTCGGTTTGGAAATGGGCGACGACAGCATTGATGATTTCGTCCAAAGCGCCTTCCATTACCAGATCAAGCTGGTGCAAAGTCAAACCGATGCGATGGTCGGAAACGCGATTTTCTTTAAAATTATAAGTGCGGATTTTCTCGGAACGGTCGCCGCTGCCGACCATTGATTTGCGCTCCGAAGCCATCGCATCGTGCTGCTTTTGTTCTTCCATTTCCTGCAAACGCGAACGCAAAACGCGCATCGCTTTTTCGCGGTTCTTGATTTGCGATTTTTCGTCCTGCATCGAAACGACCAATCCGCTCGGCATATGCGTGATGCGAACTGCGGAATAAGTCGTATTTACCGATTGACCGCCCGGACCGGAAGAGCAAAAAGTGTCAATCCGCAAATCGTTTTGGTTAATTTTAATATCAACTTCTTCGGCTTCGGGCAGCACTGCAACCGTAATTGCCGATGTGTGAACACGCCCTTGCGTTTCGGTCGCCGGAACGCGCTGGACGCGATGGACGCCCGATTCGTAACGCATTTTTGAATAAACATGGTCGCCTTCGATAACGACCACAGCGTCTTTCATTCCGCCGACGCCGGTTTCGGTCATTTCCAGAATCTCAAATTTCCAGCGCTGACGCTCGGCGTAACGCGCGTACATTCTGAGAACTTCCGCCGCAAAAAGCGTCGCCTCGTCGCCGCCCGTTCCCGCGCGAATTTCGAGAATCACGTTTTTCTCATCGTTCGGGTCTTTCGGGAGCAGCAAAACTTTTAATTCTTCTTCGGCTTTCGGCAGTTTTTCTTCAATTTCGGCGATTTCGAGATTCGCCATTTCGCGCATTTCGTCATCGTCAGCCATTTCCGCCAATTCGCGCGCGCCTTCCAAATCGGCTTGCAGCTTTCTCACCTCGCGAAATTTTTCCACGATTTCGCCGAGCGCGCGATGCTGTTTCATCGTTTTCGCGTACGTTGACATATCGTCTGTGATTTCGGGCGAGGAAATCTGCGCGGTCAATTCTTCGTAATTTTTCTCGATCTGTTCTAATTGGTCTAACATAAAACTTTATTCTTTGATTTCCGGTAAATTGCCGAAAATCTGTTCAAGCGAACAGCTAAAACCGGGAAGCGCGTTTCCGCCGTCCAAATTATTCGAGCGACTCAAAACCTGTGGTTCCTGATCGGGGCGATATACTGTTATCGTTTGATTTTTTGGACGCACGATCCAAATCAACGGAACATCGGCGATTAAATAATCGGCAATTTTGCCTTGTATATCCTTTTCCCTATCATTTGGCGAAACAACTTCCACCGCTAAATCGGGTGCCGCAGGAAAGAATTTTTCGGTAATTCCAATCCGCATTAATTTTTCTTTACTAATAAAAGAAATATCAGGAGCGCGAACGGTGTCGGGATCGAAAAAAATCTTATAACCGGTTTCTGCTGCCGGAGTTTCTCCTAAATTATTGTCATGGACATAATTACTTATTAATCTAGCTAATCGTCCAATAATTATTCCGTGCAGATTTCCACCGGGCATATATTTTTTTAGTTTTCCGCGCACAAGTTCATAACCATAACGACTGTTCGGTAAAACCAAAAGCTCGTCGGCAGTCATCAGCTTTGATTGAGTTTCCGTCAAAACAGCGCTCATAATCTTTTCCTATTTAAGCTGTTTGCGGTTCGAGCTTGAGCGATTCGTTCAAGGCTTCGAGGGCAACTTCGAGCTGTTCTTCGTCCGGTTCCTGCGTCGTAATATTTTGCAGCCACAAGCCCGGAAGCGTCATAAATTTGAAAATAAAACTGGTTTCTTTTTTCGCCGCGAAGCGGATAATTTCATACGAAAGCCCCGCGACGACCGGCAGTAATAAGATTCTGACCAACAAGTTCAAAATCATTGCGTCGAAATTAATCGCCGAAAACAAAACGATGGCGACGAGCATTACGACCATCAAAAATGACGTGCCGCAGCGCGGATGCTGGCGTTTTTGCGTTTTTGCGTTTTTAACAGTTAGCGGCAAGCCGTTTTCCCACGCAAAGACGGTTTTGTGTTCCGCGCCGTGATATTCAAAAACACGGCGGATGTCTTTCAAATATGAAAAGCTGAAAATCATCGTGACGAAAAACAGCATCCGAATCAGACCGTCAATCAAATTAAACGCCAGCCACGAATACGGTTTGATTTCATATAAATAAGCGCGAATCGTCTGCCACCAGTTTGCGTCAGCCGCCAGCAGCGGAGCTTCAGCCCAGCCTGCCGCGATAAACAAGACGTTTGTTAAAAGCAGCGGCGCGACGATAAAAAGCAAAATGTTGAAACCGAGCGCAAAAATGATCGAACCGATGGTCGAGGCGGATTGCTTCGGTTTTTTCGTTTCGCTTTTTTCCGGCAAAACGACTTTCGCAGGAGCTTTACGAAACTGTTCAAAATTTTCAGTGCCTTCGGCAAACGCGGGTTTCAATTCAAATTCTGCGGCTTTGACGCGCGCTTTTTCCGTTTCAGCGTCTTCTTCGGCAATGTTTGCTGAGTAATTCAGGGCTTTGACGCCGAGCGCCATTGATTGCACGAGCGTCGCGCCGCCGCGCAAGATCGGCAATTTCAAAAGCGGATATTTATCGCTCAAACGCGGCAGGCTTTCCGCCGTGTGAACAATCGAGCCGTCTTTGCGCCGAACCGCAATCGCATACGCCGACGGCGTTCGCATCATCACGCCTTCCATCACGGCTTGCCCGCCGACAATCAGGTCGCGTTCAAGCATAAAATATAAACTCAGCAGCTTTTTCATATTTTGAATTTTAGATTCTGGATTCGAGATTTGAGATTAAAGGAAATCGCACATAAATAAGACAATTAAATTGAGCGAAAATCCAAAATCGCAAATCCGAAAACCGAAATAAAAAGACCGACGCCGACGATTTTTCGCTTTTCTTCTCACGGTAAATTTTACACGAAGAGAGGAGCGGCGCGCGAAAATTCGGTCGGCGTCGGATTTTATTAAAGCTAATGTCTGCGTTGCAGTTTCGTCACAAACTTTATTCGGCAGCAGGTGTTGCGGTTGCTGCCGCGCCGCGAGCGTAGCGTCTGTTAAAACGGTCAACGCGCCCGGCGGTGTCAACCAGTTTTTGTTTGCCGGTAAAAAACGGGTGGCAAGCCGAGCAGATTTCGACGTGCAAATCGTCGCCCTTCATCGTCGAGCGAGTCGTAAAGCTGTTTCCGCAAGCGCACTGAACGCTAATATCGTGATAATTAGGATGAATTCCTTGTTTCATTTTTTTATTTAACCTTCCTTGTCCGAAATTTTGTCTGACGGGCAAACCGTGATTCTACAAATTTATACAGCTAAAAATCAAATCGTGTTGCCTTATTATGATGAAAAAGACGACGGACAATTTGCCCGTCGTCTTTTCGCTTAAAATTGCCGAAACCTATTTGGTCGGAACTCTGATTTCGCGCCCCGCATTGAGCGGCGCATCCGGCAAAACACCGTTCAGGCGCGCTAAATCGGCGGCGGAAAATCCGTAACGCGAAGCGATTTTGGTAATCGTGTCGCCCGCATTGGCTTTGACTTTCATCAAGCCGCTCGGCGCTGCCGAAGACGTGTTGCCGCGCGGACGAACATAGTTGATGCGTTCGACCGAGTTGGTGTTCGGAACGACGACTTTGTTGGTTTTGCTCAAATCAACTCCGCCGTTCATCGCTTGAAGCTGTTCGACCGAAACTCCGGTGCGATTGGCGAGCGATTGCATATCTTCGCCTCTGACAACAGTGGCTAAAGTAGCGGCGTTGCGGGCGTTCGCCGGAATGCGGCGCAAAGAAGCGACAAGCTGATTTGCCGTGCCAGCCGGAACGAGCATTACATACGATTCGGGCGGCGTCATATTCTGGCGCAAATCAGGATTCAAATATCGCAAAACTTCGACGCTCGTATCGGTCGCCTGAGCAATCAGATTCAAGCTGGTCGCGGTCGGAACGCGAACTTTGTCGTAAATAAGCGGCGGCATCGGGCGAACGTGAGTGAATCCGTATTTACCGGGATTGTTGGCGACCAAAATCGTCGCCAAAATGTTCGGCACATAATTGCGGGTTTCACGCGGCAGATAAGGATAAGCCGCCCAGAAATTTGATACACCGGCGCGTCTGATAGCTTTATCAACGTTGCCTTCGCCGGAATTGTATCCAGCCATCGCCAATTCCCAGTTGCCGTTGTAGCGATCAGCCAGGAATTTTAAATAACGAGCCGAAGCGCGAGTCGCTTTTTCGTAATTATGACGCTCATCCAAATAAGCTGTTTGACGCAAGCCGTAGCGAGTTCCGGTTCCGGGAATAAATTGCCACAAACCCGAAGCCGCAGCCCACGAGCGCGCCCAGGGCTTCCAAGCCGATTCGACCTGTCCGAGCCAAACGAGATTTTCCGGCACGCCTTCTTCTCTAAAAATGCGGCGAGCCATACGGGTAAATTGTCCAGAACGATTCAATCCGATTTCCATCGTCGAGCGTCCGCGTCCCTGATAGTAGTTGATAAACTGCTGAATCATCGGATGCACCTGGAATTTTAAACCAAGCGAGCCGCGCGCTACTGCCTGCTCAATCGAAGCGATTGATTGCTGCGCTTCCGGCGTTGCAACGTCCTGTTCGACCGGAGTTAATTCAAGCTTTGCCAGCTCGTCGAGCGGCGAGGCTTCAAATCTTTGCTCGGAGAATCCGATTTGCGGAATGTCGGTTTTCGCTGTTTCCGTAGCAGATGAAACAACCGTCTCGCCGGGCGTTGCGGTCGTCTGTGTGGTTTGCGCGATTTGCGATTGCGGAACTTGATTCGGAACTTCGAGACGATAAACGCGCTCGACTAATTCAGCGTAATATTTTTGCAGTTTCGGAAAAGAGCGAACGGGCAAGCCCGACATCAAAATCGTTTCAACTGATTTATCGAATTTTTCGCGCGCTTTCATCAATTCGCGGTCGCGCAGGTGAACTTCCGCCTCGCGGAAAAACGTTTCGGCTTTTGAAATCACGGCGTCAACGCGCGCGTCCTGCTCGCCAATTTGTGTCGGCATATCGCGCAAGCTCGACGTTCCCGTTTGGATTTGCGCCTGAACATTCAAAATCGGGGCGAAAATAGAAAATAATAAAGCGGTCGAAACTGTGTGTTTAAAAATATTCTTCATCCGTATCTCGTTTATTAATCCAGAATTATTTATTTGGCGGCGAAACTTTGAAGCGGGCTTTGGAAGTTTGCCCGCGGGCATTATAACTGAACTTTAGTTTCGCTTACTTTAACGCCCGACGCAAGGAAAAAGTTGCATTATTTTCTCGCATTAGGCTCTTTTAAGACGTTTGAAATCAAATTAAGGCTGAAAATTTAACATAAAAAAGTGCGAGTGTAAACGCCCGCACTTTTAATAAAACAAGTAAAACCTTTAAATTTCCGCTTTTAGTGTCCGGCAACCGGCTGCGGCGGCTGCTTTGGCTGGCGCGGAGTTGAACCCGTGCCAATGGCTGCGGTTTTTTCTTTTTCAAACAAAGCCTCGCGGAAAACCTGGCGCGCGTCATCAACAAAAACAAACTTTAAATCTTCTAAAACTTCCGCCGGAAGCTCTTCCGTGTCGCGTTTGTTTTGCGACGGGAGAATCACTGTTTTTATCCGCGCGCGTCTCGCTGCGAGAACCTTTTCTTTGACTCCGCCGACGGGCAGCACGTTGCCCCGCAAAGTGATTTCGCCGGTCATCGCCACCTCTTTTCTGATCGCACGGCGCGACAAAACCGAAACCATTGCCGTCGCCAGAGTGATTCCGGCGCTCGGTCCGTCTTTGGGAATCGCGCCTTCGGGAATATGGATATGAATGTCGTATTTATCGAAATCGTCTTCGTCGATTTCGAGTTCCTGATGGCGCGATTTGGCGTAGGAAAGTGCGGCTTGCGCCGATTCTTTCATCACGTCTCCGAGCTGTCCGGTTAAAACCAAATTGCCCTTGCCGCGCATTCTCAAGGCTTCGATAAAAAGAACATCGCCGCCGACCGCAGTCCATGCAAGTCCTGTCGCAACGCCGATTTGGTCTTTTTTAAGCGCGCTTTCGATAAAAACTTTCGGCGCGCGTAAAAATTCGTGGATAGTTTTAGTCGTAACTTTAACCGGCTCGAATTTTCCATCGTCCGCTTCGGCTTTGCGGCGGGCGACTTTGCGGCAGATTTTGCCGATTTCGCGTTCCAATTGCCGCAAGCCCGCTTCCTGCGTGTATTGCTGAATAATAGACAGAATCGCCGATTTGGCGATTGAAATGTCTGCGGCACTTATCCCGTTTTCATCCATTTGCTTGGGCAAAAGGTGGCGGCGCGCGATTTCCAGCTTTTCTTCTTCGGTGTAACCGGCAAGCTGAATAATTTCCATCCGGTCGCGCAGAGCGGGCTGAATCGTGTCCAGAATATTTGCCGTCGTCATAAACATGACGTGCGACAAATCGAACGGGACGCCTAGATAATTATCTCGGAAAGTGTTGTTTTGTTCCGGGTCTAAAACTTCCAACAGCGCCGACGACGGATCGCCGCGAAAATCGGCGCCGACTTTATCAACTTCATCCAGCAAAATCAGTGGATTGTTCGTTCCGGCTTGCTGGACGGCTTGAACGATTCTGCCCGGCATCGCGCCGACATAAGTTCTTCTGTGACCGCGAATCTCGGCTTCATCGTGAAGTCCGCCCAAAGAAAGCCGCATAAATTTTCTGTCCAAAGCGCGCGCTATCGAGCGCCCTAAACTGGTTTTGCCGACTCCCGGCGGTCCGACGAGACACAAAATCGTTCCCTTCGGTTTTTCTTTTAATTTTCTAACCGCGAGCGCTTCGATAATTCGCTCTTTGATTCGTTCCAAACCGTAATGGTCTTCGTCCAAAACTTTTTGCGCGTGTTTGAGATTTAAATTGTCTTTTGAAGATTTCGACCACGGCAGCTCGGTCATAATATCGAGCCAATTTCTCAAAGTCGCTGTCTCCGCCGCGTCCGGGTGCATTCTTTCGAGCTTTTTAAGCTGGCGCAAGCTTTCGGTTTCGGCTTGTTCCGGCATTTTAGAGGCTTCGATTTTTTCGCGGTACATTGCGATTTCTTCCGCTAATTCGTTGCCTTCGCCAAGCTCGCCCTGAATCGCTTTGAGCTGCTGCCGCAGATAAAACTCGCGTTGCGTTCTGTCCATATCGGCGCGCGCCTGCGAATTGATTTCCTGCTGCACGGTCAAGACTTCAACTTCTTTGTTGAGCAATTCATTAACGCGGCGCAAACGCGCTGTCGGATCGGATAAATTCAAAACGCTTTGCGCGTCTTCGACTTTTAATTCGAGATTTGAAGCCGATAAATCCGCGAGTCTGCCGGCGTCTTCCAAATTTGTGATAATCGCCAAAACTTCGGGCGAGATGTTTTTTCCCATCGTCGCCGCTTTCTCCATATTCGAGCGGACGTTGCGAATCAGAGCTTCGACTTCGAGCGAATTTTGCAGCGTCTGCGGTTCCGGGATGACGTTGATTCGAGCTTTGAGAAAATCTCCGGCGTTGCGGACGGATTTGACTTCAGCGCGCGTCAAGCCCTGCACCAGAATGCGAATCCGACCGTCGGGCAGCTTAAGCATTCGCATAATTACGGCGACCGTGCCGATCCGGTACAAATCTTCGTCGCGCGGTTCTTCCTTGTCCAAATCTTTTTGCGATACGAGCAGAATCAAACGATTATCCGTCAGGGCTTCGTCAACTGCGCGAACCGAGCGGTCGCGCGAGACGAAAAGCGGGACAATCATAAACGGGTAAATCACGATGTCGCGCAGAGGCAGCACGGGCAGCTCGTTCGGAATGTTAATTTGCGGCTCGGACAATTCAGCCGCTTCTAATCTTTCTGCAAATTCGGAGTTAAACTCTTCCATACCAAATTATGTTACAGGGAAAAGGCGGAAAACAGAAATAGACTGCGGACGCGGTTAAACAATCGAGCAAGCGCCGTTGTTTAAACTGCAAAACGAATCAAGTCGGCTCGATTCGCGGGATATTTGCGATGTGTTTTTAATTTTTGATAATTGATTTCTTTCGCCGCGGCTCCGGTTTCGGTTTAGCTGCGGGCGCGGCGGTTTCGCGCGCTTTGACCAGATTTTTTAACTCGGACATAAATTCCGTCACGTCCTCAAATTCCAAATAAACCGATGCGAACCGCACATAAGCGACTTTATCGAGTTCTTTAAGGCGTTTCATAATCATTTCACCGACGCGAGTCGTCGGGCGCTCGCGTTCGGGCGATTCCTGCACGTATTTTTCGACCGAATTGACGATTGCTTCGAGCTTTGCCGCAGGAACCGGGCGTTTTTCACAGGCGCGCATAATGCCCGACATCACTTTTTGCCGGTCGAAAGGCTCGCGCCGCCCGTCTTTTTTGACGACCATATACGGAATTTCGTCAATCCGCTCGTACGACGTAAAACGACGGCTGCAATGCAGGCATTCGCGCCGGCGGCGAATCGAGTGACCGTCACGCGCCTCGCGCGAATCAACCACTTTGTCTTCCAAATAACCGCAAAAAGGACACTTCATAAATTAATTACGAATTACGAATTACGAATTACGAATTAGAAAGCCGTTATGACGATGCGTTTCTAAATTCTGCATTCTCAATTCTTAATTCCGGAGATTCTTCGTCGGCGACGATCATCGTGCGGAAGCGCGTCCAACTGATGTCGCCGTGCAGGAAATAATAAAAACCGAAAGCGAGCGCGGGCGCGAAATAAACCAGGTGCATCACGATTGCCGCCGCAGCCGCGTCCGAACGATTGACGTTCATAAACATTAACGCCGCCGCAGTCGTCGCGTGAAACGCGCCCGCCGCGCCGCCGGGCGTCGGAACCAGCGAGCCGACAACAGCCCAGCCCATAATAAACAGCGCGTCGCTGAACGAAAGCGGCAAGCCGAAAGCCGTCAGCACGAGATAAGTCGGAAGCGAAATCGTAAACCAGAGCGCACCCGTCCAGAAAACGATTAACGCCAGTTCTTTCGGATCGCGCAGAATTTGGAGCGAAGCCGCCAGATTCTTGAGCAAGCTCAGGAAAATCCGTTTCAAGTTTTTCGGCACAAACCGCAAACCTTCAAACAAATTTTCAAACCAAACGACAATCGGCTGACTGAAATAAGTGAAAATCGCCAACGCTACGAGTCCGGCGACTGCGCAGATAAGCATCAGCAAACCAACGCGATTGACCATCACATATTCGGCTTCGCGCCCCGGCGGAGCTTGAAACCACAATAAATTCAAGGCAAAAAGCAGCACAATGGCAATCAAATCGCAGATTCGCTCCAAGCCGATGGTCACCAGCGCCGCCGACGGACGAATCCGTTTATCGCGCATCGGCAGCCATAATGGGCGGACGACTTCGCCGGCGCGACCGAACAGAAACACGGCGGCAAAACCGATTGTCGTCGTGGCAAAAAGGTCTCGCAAATTGCTTTCGGAAATCGGCGCGAGCAAAGTGCGCCAGCGAAACGCGCGCAAGAGATAGCCAAAACAAATAATTGCCGTCGCAATTGTTAATCGCATCGCGTCGGCGCGCCGCAAACTGCTCCAAACTTCAGTCCAATCGAGACTGCGCCCGAAATACCACAAAATAAGAACGGCGAGGGCTGATAAAACAAAAAATTTAAAATACTTACGCAAAATCTGACTCCGATAAAAAACTATAATAAATAGACTGATAAACTGTTCAAAATTCTACGAGAAAAAGACAATCAACACAATATTTTGCGGCGAGCGGCGTTTTCGATAAGTTTTCTTTTAACATATTGATACGGTTAAATGCGACTCCGCACGCTCGATATTCAACAAAATCTTCAAATCTGCTTTATAATCAAGGCATCAAACGAAAGAATTTGTACGAGGTGAAGTATGAAAAAAGTTTTCACGTTCCTGCTCGCAAGTTTGTGTTTTTCTTCCATCGCGGCGGCTCAAACCAAAACAATCACCAACGCCGATTTGGAAAAATACCGCCGCGAGCGTCTCAAAAACGATCCCGACGACGAGCGCGAAAGAGTACGTCTCGGTTTGCCTTCGCGCGCCGCTGAAAAACAAGCCAGAGAACAGCGCGCCGCCGAGTTGAGCGAAATCGCCGCGAGAATTAGAGAACAGGAAGCTGAAGCCGAAAACTTCTGGCAATCGCAAGCCTTTCAACTGCGTTCCGAGATTGCCGCCGCCGAAGCCGAAATAAATTACGTCCGTGCGCGAATCGGAGAAATCCCGCCGCCGCAGACTCATTATGCTGTCGGCTACAATCCTTATTTTTATTCTCCGAATTGCTGCGGTTCATATAACGCTCGCGGCGTCTCAAAGAGAGTTCAAATCGGCGGCGGAATTGCCTTTGGCAAACGCCCGCAAATCGCAATCGGCGCAAATTATTCGCGCGGCGTCTTTAAACAATCGGGCGGAATCACAATCAATCAAAACCCGCTTGTCCGGGGTAATTTAATCGGTAAAACACGGGCGCATCGCCCGCGATTCGGCTATAACGGCACACTCGTCGTGCCTTTTACTCTGCCGACTTATGAAAATCTGACGCGCGAAGAATTGCTCGCGCAGCTTCGCGCACTTGAACAAGAGCGCGCCGGACTTTATGCTCGTTTTGCGGTTTTGGAAGACGAAGCGCGCAAAGCGGGAGTAAAAATAGATTAAAAATATCTGACAATTTATGAAAAACGGTTGGGAAGCAATTATCGGAATGGAGATTCACGCGCAGCTCTCCACGAATACGAAGATTTTCTGTGGCTGCCGGATTGAGTTTGGCTCGGAGCCGAATGCGAATACTTGTCCGGTTTGTCTGGGATTGCCGGGCGCGCTGCCGGTTTTGAATCAAAGAGTCGTTGATTTAGGTGCGCGGGCAGCACTGTCTTTGGGTTTGCAGATTAATGAGACTTCGATTTTTGCGCGCAAAAATTATTTTTACCCTGATTTGCCGAAAGGCTATCAAATCTCGCAATACGACAAGCCTTTTTCCGAACACGGAACTTTGACGATTATGACCGCAGAGCGCGACGAACACGGGCGTGCGCGGGATTTTAAACCGATGCAAATCGGAATTGTGCGGCTGCATCTCGAAGAAGACGCGGGCAAAAACGTCCACGAAGGACTACCCGAAGTTGACCGTTTTTCTTACATTGATCTGAACCGCGCCGGAACTCCGCTCGCCGAAATCGTCACCGCGCCGGATTTTCGCACCAGTTGGCAGGCTTACGATTATGTTAATCACATCCGGCGCGCGCTTTCGTGGGTTGGCGCTTCGGACGCCGATATGGAAAAGGGCAATCTGCGCTGCGAAGCGAACGTTTCGGTGCGCAAAATCGGCGAGGAAAATTTCCGCAACAAAGTCGAATTGAAGAATTTAAACTCGGTTCGATTTATGCAAAAAGCGATTGAATACGAAATCGAGCGCCAAATTGCCGCGCACGAAGCGGGCGAACCTGTAAATCAGGAAACTCGTTTGTGGGATGAGAAAAACAATCGCACGCGCGTGATGCGCTCAAAAGAAGACGCGCACGATTATCGTTATTTTCCCGAACCCGATTTGCAGCCTCTGGTTGTTTCCGCCGAGTTTATCGAACAGGTTCGCCGCGAAATGCCCGAATTGCCCGACGCAATGCGCGACCGTTTTATGCGCGAATACGACGTTTCTTTCGCCGACGCTTCGCAGCTCGTTTCGGACAAAGATTTGGCTCAGTTCTATGAAATGACGGCGAAAGCTTCGGGAAATCCGCGCGCTTCGGCGAATTTTATTTTGTCGGAATTGCAGCGCGAACTGAACAATTCGGGCAAAACTGCGGGTGATTCGCCCGTCGCGCCGGAAAATCTGGCGGAATTGATCAGAACGCTCGACGCGGGAAAGATCAATAACAATCAGGCGAAAGAAGTTTTAATTGAAATGTTTGCAAGCGGCAAAACCGCCGACGAAGTAATTAGAGAAAAAGGCTTCGAGCAGATTTCCGATGCGGCGGCGATTGAAAAAATTGTTGACGAAATCATTGCGGCTAATCAAAATCAAGTCGCGGCTTACCGGGGCGGGAACGAAAAACTGTTCGGATTTTTCGTCGGGCAAACGATGAAAGCGTCAGGCGGCAAAGCGAATCCGAAAATCGTCAACGAAATTCTCAAAGCGAAGTTGTCCGCCGTGTAAATCCATTCGAAGATATAAAAGGGAGGCTTGAGCAATGTCATTAAAATATATTTTCGCCTTGATCCTGTTTTCGGCTTTGCCGGTTGCGGCTCAAACTCAAAGAGATATTCAAGGCGATTGGGAACGACGAAAACAGGAAGATTTGTACCGGCAGGAAGCAATAAAGGAGAGAAATGAGCGCGGCGTTTCTTTGGTCAGAGGAAATCAAGGCATTTCTATCAAATACAAGCCTGCGCTGACCCCAGCGGACATTAGGGCGATTGAAATTAACGAAGAAGATTTGCGGCGATTTGACAACTTTCTTCGCCAGGCGAAAACCGGAATCGTCCGCCTTCATGATGCCGCCGTTTGCCTGCCGAACAAAAACATCATTAAAGCCGACGGTAACTGTCCAAACAACGTCGCCGGAAAGGCAACCGGATATTCGTTTCGGCGCGACGATTACAGCTTCTCCGCGCTAAGTGACATTTTCTTTTCAAAAAACGCTTTTTCCGCGCCCGGAATGTTTACCATCGGAATTTTTTCCCGTCTTGGCGACAGAGTTGAAATTGGCGCTCAGACCGCCGCCAGCGACGGTGTCAAACAGCTTGTCGAATTTACCGCGCCGGAAACACAGGAAGAAGCTGTGCGGCTCTATGCTTTAATGAAAAAGGGCGCGGTTGTCGGCGGCAGCGTTTATAAATCGAGCGCCGAATTCAAATTAAACGAAACCTATGTGTTGCGTTCAGTCGCCTATCGCGGAAAAATGTTAAAGAAAGACGGCGGCGCATCTAAAGAAAACGCCATAAAAGCAGACGAGCGTGCCGACGTTTTGATTGTTTTTCGCCCGATTCGTAAACACGATGACGGCAGCGTCACATTGATTTGGAAGGAACTTAATCGCCAGCCCGTTCCCAAGCTCGTTCTGAAAGAAAACGAATAAAGTAAATATCCTTGCGCTTAATATTTATGAATATTGAAAACAAAATCGCGGTCGTCACCGGCGGAACAAAAGGCATCGGACGCGCGATTGCCGAAGAATTATTGAAAGCCGGAGCAAAAGTTTTCGTCTGCGCCCGCAACCGCGAAGAATTAAAAAGCGCCGTGGCGGAAATGTCCGGGCTGGGGCAAATCGAAGGCGAATTATGCGATATGCGGTCGTTTGAGCAGGTGAAAATGATGCTCGACGAATGCGAACGGAAATTCGGCGGCGTTGATGTGTTGATAAACAACGCCGGAATCGGCATTTTTAAGCCGGTCGAAGAACTCGCGGCGGAAGAATTTCAAGCCGTTCTGGAAACAAATCTGTTCGGCGTGTTTTACAGTTGTCACGCGGCGATTCCGATGATGAAACGGCGAGGCGGCGGTTATATCATCAACATCTCTTCGCTTGCCGGAGCAAACGCGCATCCGCGAATGGCGGCTTATAACGCTTCAAAATTCGGCTTAAACGGATTTTCCGAAGCCTTGATGCAGGAAGTCCGGCACGACAACATCAAAGTCAGTTACATTATGCCCGGCTCGGTCAACACCGAATTCGGCGGTGAAGCCGTTTCGCCCGAAAAAAGTTGGCAATTGCAGCCCGCCGACATCGCACAGGTTGTTCTCAATCTGCTGCAAATGGACGAACGAGCCTTGCCTTCGCGCGTCGAACTGCGACCGAGCCGCCCACCAAAAAAATAAAAACCGGCGTAAGCTTGAATTTGAATGAAAAAGATCTTTCTGTTTTCGGTTTTATTCTTCACCGCACCGCTCTTTGTTTTGGCGCAAAATCCTGACTTGCAGGAAGCAAACCGGCTCGCCAAAGAAGCCGGACAATTATTTGCCGCGCAGAAATTTGATGAAGCCATTGCTTCCGGGTTAAAAGAACTGGCTTTGCGCGATAGAATCGGCGACGAGCAGGCACTCGCCGTCGCGCATTTTAATTTAGCGGCAATCTACGGAGAGTCAAAGCATCTTCCTGAAGCCGCCGAACATTTGCGAGCCGCTTTGCCGCTGTATCGCAAAAAAACGGGCGAGGCGAGTTTGCAGGTTTATTCGGTCTTAACCTCGCTGGCGCGAATTGCTTACGCACAGAGGGATTTAACGACTGCCGCTGAATATTTAAAGAGCGCCTTGCCCGTCGCCGAAAAACTTTATGGCGCGGAACACGAGCAAACCGCCAAAGCTCACATCAATCTGGCAGCCGTTTTTGATAAGTTAGGAAGAGACGCGGAAGCAGAAACGTATTTTCAGCGAGCTATTCAAATCAATGACGGCTTGGTCGAACGTGCAAAAGCCGGAGTCGCCATTCGCAAAGACATTTATCAATACCAGTGTTTTGCCGCCGGTTCGCTCACGCCGGGCATTAAGGAGCGAATGAACGATTTTTTCGAGAATCGTCAACGCCTCAAAGATGAATCTCACCTGAACGTCGGCGTGATTAACAGCAAAGCAAAAAAACTGGTTCAGCCTGAATATCCGAAGGCGGCGCTTGCCGCCAGAGCCGGCGGAAGGGTCACGGTTCGAGTTGTTGTTAGTGAAAGCGGAGATGTTGTCCACGCTGAGCTTAATTGCGGAGTAAACGGACACCCGCTTTTGCGCAACGCCGCGCTTGAAGCGGCACGTAAGTCAAAGTTTACTCCGTTTCAAGCCAGCGGTCAGAATAATGCGGTAAGCGGCATCATCATCTATAATTTTTCGCCTTGACGAGTTTTCAGTTATTAATTAAGAATCGCACAAAACTTATGAAAGCAACATTTCTTCTCACTTTATTTTTGCTCGCGATCAATTTTATCCCGGCGCAAACGCCGCAGCAGGAAAGGGAAAATGCCGGAAAAGTCGTTCAACTGACCGCCGAAGAGGCAAAAGCGAACGCTGAAGTCAATCGTTTGAGTGCGGAAACGGCGCGATTATTTCGCGAAAAAAAATACGACGAAGCGCTCAAACAAGCGACGGCTGCGGTAGCCGTCGCGGAAGGGGCGAAACTTTTTGACAAAGGCGTCGCGGTGGCGTCGCTGGTAAATCTGGGCGAGATTTATCTGGTCAAAAGCAAAGAAAGCGAAGCAATTGATTTGTTTCTGCGCGCTGCGGCGTCGCTCGAAAAAGGTTTGGGAAAACGCGCCGCGCCGCAAGTAGTCAAATATCTCGAACGTGCGGCGTCCGCCGAAATCCGCCGCACCAATTCCGATTTCGGCAAAGCTCGGGACATTTATCTCGAATTGCTCGCGCTCAAGGAACAAATATACGGCGCTGAGAGCCGCGAGACGGTCGCGGCTCTCGTTGATGTCGCCGAAGTTTACCGCTTCGGCGCAAAATACGATGAAGCCGAGCAGTATTATCAACGCGCCGTGACGGTCAGCGATCAGCTTTTTAAACCGGATGATAAAGATTACGGCAAGGCTTTCGACCGTTATGAGTGTTTCAATTATCAAATTCCTTTTTTAAAATCGGACGATAAATATACAAAAAACTTTGCCGCTTTCACCAAAAACAGAAACATCAAACATCCGCTTCCACAGCCTGATCCAAATGCCAAAGTCGGCGTAGTCAACAACCGGGCAATTAAGTTAGCCAAACCTCCGTATCCGAGCGGCGTGCGCGGCTTGGGCGGCGTCGCTATCGTGCAAGTGACGATTGATGAAAACGGCAAAGTCAGTGAAGCCCAGCCGACTTGCGGCTTCACCGTTTTTACCGAAGTCGCCGTTCGCGCCGCGCGCGAGTCAACTTTTACGCCTGCCATTGTTGAGGGCAAACCCGCAAAAGTCACCGGCGTAATCATTTATAAATTTACTCCGAATTAATGAACGACAAACAGCAACAGGCAAATGCGGTAATAGATTGGCTAAAGCAAGCATATCCGAACGCTCATTGCGCTCTGAATCATACAAACGCGCTCGAATTATTGATTGCGACGATTCTTTCGGCGCAATGCACCGACGAGCGCGTCAACATGGTCACCGAAACGCTTTTCCGCAAATATCGAAACGTCCACGATTTTGCTTCGGTCGCGCAGGAAGAGCTTGAACGGGACATTCATTCGACCGGGTTTTTCCGTAACAAAGCCAAAAATATTCGCGCGGCTTGCGAAATGATTTTGCGGGAATACGGAGGGGAAATTCCGTCCGATATGGAAAAATTGCTCGCTTTGCCGGGCGTGGCGCGCAAAACGGCGAATGTGGTTTTGGGAAATGCTTTCGGAATCGCCTCCGGCGTTGTGGTTGACACGCACGTTTCGCGCGTTTCGCAGCGACTGGCATTGACTGAAGAAACTGTGCCGGAAAAAATTGAAAAGGATTTAATGCAGCTAATTCCAGAAGAAGATTGGGTTCTCTTCTCGCATCTTCTTATCTCGCACGGGCGGGCAATCTGTCAGGCGAGAAAACCGAAATGCGCCGAATGCGGTTTAGAGCCGATTTGCCCGTCCTCTTTGTTAAAAAAATAAGTTTCACGCAAAGAAAAGCCGAAGACGCAAAAAAACAATTCTTTGTTTTAACTTTGCGTGAAACTTTTTACTCTTTGTTTCTTTCTTTGTAAGCCTGCATCGCTTCGGAAGCGCCTTCGTGCATAATTTCCGGGCGGTGATAACGCCAGTATTTGTTAAATTCCTCTTCGCTCATTTCGGGTTTTTCCGCGCGAGTTTTTTCTTTTAAATAATTTTCCGCCCATTCGCGTATTTCTTCATTTCTGTTCAACGCTGTGCGCGCTCCGTGCATCAGATTGTCGCGTTCCATTTTGAATTCTCCTTGTGATAGATTTTTTGCAAATGAATCTTAGAAATAATTTTTCCGTTTCAGTGCGAGCTTATTTTCTCATTTTGACGCTCGCGCTGTCATTAATCGCGCCTGCGGCGGCGCAAACAAAGCAGACCCCGCAAGCAGCGACAAAACCGGCGGCAGTTTCGGCTCAAACCGCCGAAGTGCCGTTTGTCAATCGAGTTTTGCCGAACGGTTTGGAAGTTATCGTGCTGCCCGATTCGAGCGTTCCGCTCGTAACGGTCGAGCTGGCAGTGCGCAACGGTTCTTTCACCGAACCGCCCGAATTAAACGGCTTGTCGCATCTGTACGAGCATATGTTCTTCAAAACCAACGGCGCGATAATGCTTTATCGCTGCCAGCAGTACGAAAACTACGGGAACATTCAGGCTTACAGGCAAAATCAATGCGGCGAGCATTTAAGATACAAAAACGAAATCGGAAGCGCCGATTATTTGACCGAAATCGGAAAGCTCGGAATCACTTACAACGGCACGACGCGAGAAGAAGTCGTTAATTATTATTTCACGACGACCAGCCCTTTCTGGCAAACGGCGATGCGTTTTATCAAAGATTCGGTTCGCTATCCGGTTTTTGAGGAAAACGAATTTGCGCGCGAAAAACAAGTTGTCATCGGCGAGATTGACCGGCAGGAATCGAGTCCGTTTTTCTATTTAAACCGCGCCATCAACGATAAGCTTTTCTATAAATATCCGACCAGAAAAAATCCCGGCGGAACGCGCGAAACGGTTTCCAGTGCAACAACGTCGAAAATGCGAACGATTCAATCGCGTTATTACGTCCCGAATAATTCGGCGATTGTCGTCACCGGCGATGTCGCGCCCGAACGGGTTTTCGCCGAAGCAGAAAGATTATTCGGCGATTGGAAGCCGCGCGCCGTTGAGCCGTTTAAAGAATTTCCGCTTGTCGAGCATCCGCCGCTTGCAAAAAGCGAAGGCGAAATTATTCAACAGCCCGTCGAAAACGTCTTTTTGATGATCGGCTGGCACGGTCCTTCAATCGGAAAAGATGATGCGGCGACTTACGCGGCAGACGTTTTTTCTTATATTCTGGGGCAGCCGAATTCGCGTTTTCAGCGCAATATTGTAGATAAAAGTTTGGCAAGCTCGGTTGGCATCGGTTATTACACGCAGCGCAATGTCGGTCCGATTATGGTTTCAGCCATTACCACGCCGGACAAAGCGCGCGCCGCTGCAAAAGCGATTTACGAGGAAATCGCGGCTTTTAATTTGCCCGGTTATTTTACGGACGAGGAACTGGAAAGCGCGAAAAGCATTCTCGCCTCGCGAGATTTGTTTGAACGCGAGCAGACGAGCGAATACGCGCACACTTTGAGTTTTTGGTGGAGTTCGACCGGAATTGATTATTTTCGCGGTTACCAAAAAAACCTGCGCGCCACATCGCGCGCCGACATCAATCGCTATGTGACAAATTATATTCAAAACAAACCGCACATCGGTTTGGCTTTGATGTCAGCGGACGCGCAAACACAGGCGAAGCTGACGCCGGAGGAATTAATTGGTAAATAATAAGAATATGTTTTCATTTTTTCGTTTTTCAAAAAACCTTGCCGCTTCTTTGCGTTTCAGCGGTTTGATACTGCTGTTTTTTGCGCCCGCTTTGGCGCAAAACGCGGGAACGGCGAAAACGCCGTCGCAAACAGCCGCTCCGCAAATTTCCGAGCTTGACGTAAACGGGCTAAAAGTTTTGGTCAAGCGGCGCAGCAACAGCCCGACGGTTGCGGTCAGTTTATTTTTGCGCGGCGGCTCGCGCAATTTGACGGCGGAAAACGTCGGAATTGAAAGTTTTATGCTCGGCACGGCGACCGAAGCCAGCGCCAAATTCCCGCGCGAAGCTCTGCGCCGCGAATTGGCGCGCACCGGAACGCAAATCGGCTCCAGTTCGAATTACGATTTTTCGTCTTTGTCGCTCGCCTCGACGCGCGCCGCTTTTGATAATTCGTGGGCGGTTTTTACCGACGTAGCTTTAAATCCGAGCTTTGCCGCCGAAGATGTTGAGCGTGTGCGGCAGCAGATTTTAACCGGTTTGCGCGAAAAAGCGACCGACCCGGATTCATCTTTGACCGAGCTTTCGGAACGCGCGGCTTACGCCGGGCAGCCTTACGCCAATAATCCGAGCGGCACTTTGGAAACAATCGCCCGGTTTAAAAGCGAAGATTTAAAGCGTTATCACAAAGACGCGATGCAAACTTCCAGACTTTTGCTGGTCGTCGTCGGGGATATTGATTCGGCGGAAATCCGACCGAAAATCGCCGCCGCCTTCGGCGCGCTGCCGCGCGGAAATTATCAGGAAAAATCTTTGACCGGGCTGGCGTTTACGACACCGACAGTAGAAATTTCGGCGCGCACTTTGCCGACAAATTACATTCAAGGCGTATTCAGCGCGCCGTCTTTGGCTGACCCGGATTATTATCCGCTGCAAGTGGCGACGACGATTTTGCGCGACCGTGTTTTTGAAGAAGTGCGCGTCAGAAGAAATTTATCTTACGCACCGAACGCATTTTTAAACACGCGCGGTGTAAACACCGGCGGCATTTACGTTTCCGCGGTTGAATCAAACCGTGCAATCGAAGTGATGCTCGACGAAATTCGGAAAATGCAGGATGAGCGCGTTGACGATTCGGACATTTCAGGCGTCGTCGGGCAATATCTGACGACTTATTACATCGGGCAGGAAACAAACGTAGCTCAGGCGACGAATCTGGCGACTTACGAATTGATCGGCGGCGGCTGGCGCAATTCGCTCTCGTTTTTGGACAAAGTCCGTGCCGTCAAACCCGAAGACGTGCAGCGCGTCTCCCGAAAATATATGCGAAATCTGCGCTTTGTCGTTTTGGGAAATCCGGGTTCGGTGGATAAACGCATTTTCACCCGCCAAGCCGTCGAGGGATTGACATTTTCGCCCGCAAAGTAAAATAAGAAATCAAGATAAAAGAAAAAAGGCAGGATTCGTTCCTGCCTTTTTTCTTATTAGCGGCGACCGTCTTTTTTCGATCTAACGGGCGGTTCGGGGCGCGACTCTTCTTTTTTGGGCGGCTCCGAACGCGGTTCGTCGCGCTGTTTCGGAGGCGGTTCGTTACGAGGCTCTTCGCGTCTCGGCGGCGGTTCGTGACGGGGTTCTTCACGGCGCGGCGGATCATTCCGAGGTACCTCACGACGCGGAGGCGGTTCATAACGCGGCTGTTCGTCGCGTTGCGGCGGCGAATAAACCGGCGGTCGGCGGTTGTCGTTGTCATCGCCGCGCTTGTTCGGGCGTTGCGTTTCGGGGCGATTAACTGGCGCTTCGCTCTCGTCGCGTTTTTCGGGGCGATAAACCGGGCGATCTTCATCCGATTTTTGCGACGGTCGTGACTGGCGAGGCGTGGGACGTTCGACTTCGCCTTTAGTGTCCGGGGATTTGTCTTCGGGGCGATAAACCGGCGAATCAGTGCGGCGGTTGAAAACCCCGGTGCCGCGTTTTTCGGTCGGTAAAGTGTTGTTTGCATCCGGCTGTTGTTCATCGCGGACAACCGGGGTTCTGCCTTTGAAAATGCGCTCGGTACTTAATCTTTCGTCAAGCTGAACGCCTTTTTCTCTGACTGCTGCTCCGATTTTTCCGGTTTCCAGCGTCTGTTCGGCTTTTTCAAAGCTCTGGCGCTTGCCGACGATTTCGCGTTCTTTTGCGACGGTTATTTCCGTTTTGCCGCGCGAAGGAGGCGGCAATCTGCGGTCGTCAACAATCGGCTGAGCGTCCAGCACGCCTTTGCCTTGATCGAGGGCTATCGGTCGAATAAGACCGCGTCCTTTTCCGAATTCATCAATCGGAACTCCCGTTACGGCTTTGGCATAAACCAAATCAACGTCCTGTTTCATACCGTGTTTTGAGGGCAAGCTAACAATCGGTAAATCCTTGGGTTTCCCGGGCACTTGAACGGGCTGGTTATTGTTGATGACGGTCGTGTTGTAAATAACTGTTCTTGATCTATTTACATATCTATATCCGGCGTGATACGGCATCGGATACCAACACACATTGCGACCGATGTTGACGAAAATCGCCAGCGATGGCTGCCAGTAAATACGGCGGCTGCGCCACGAATCGTACGGACACCAATTCCAATAGCCGTTGATGTAAACCCAGCGACCGTAATGCGAAGTCGCCCAGCCCCAAGGCTCGTCGGCAATCCAGGTCCAGCCGTAACCGGGCAAATAACGCCAGTGACCGTAGCGATAAGGCGACCAATCGCGATATGACGCGATGACGTTTCGATTCGGACGCCAGACATAGCCGTAATTGTCCGTGTAAATCCAATCGCCGTAATCGTAAAGCTCGTCCGCGCCGTAAATTTGCGGGTCGTAATAAGCGTAATCCGACCGGCGGCGCGACAGTTTATCTTCGCGTTCGGCAACCCAGCGGTCGAAATCGTCCGAGTACGAGCGCGCCGCAGTCAACTCGAATTCTCCGGCATAATTGCCGTCTAAAAAGACGCGAGCCTGTCGCCCGTCGCGAATCGAAAAGCCAGAGCTTTCAGTGTAAACGCGGGCTTCGCCGCCGCCTGTCACGGTGACTAAAACTTCGCGCTCGGAGCGATTTTCGCGCGGCGCGTCAATGCGATAAACACCTTCTTTGCGGGCGGCAACGGTCGTGTTCGGCGCGTCAATCTCAAAATATTCTTTCTCGCGCTTGAAATCGGAAAGACGCAGCGAAACCGAGCCTTCGGGCAAGCTCAAAGCGATGCCTTCGTTGCGCAGCGTGACGATTTGCAAAAGCGAATATTCGTCAACGCGCAAATAATTTCGATTGTTAAATTGAATTTCGAGATGCGAATTGTCGCCGGTTGCCAAACGGTCGCCTTCTAAAAGCGGCACGTTCGGCGCGGCTTCTTCCCATTCCTGATTTCCGGCGCGGCGAATCTGCACGTCGCCTCTTGTCACGGTAATTCTCGCCACGCGGCGGTTTTCGTAGAAATCACGCTCGTCATCAGCAGGATTGGCAAACGCTACGACGCTAGCGCATAAAGCAAAAGCCAATAATCCGATCCATGGCAGCATTCCGGCTTTCTGCATAAAATTGTCTCCTCGGTATAGTTTAGAAAAATCGTTGCCTCGCTTTAGCAAGCCAAATGCCCGTTCCGCGAAAAAAATGGCTTTGAGACAAAAAAATGGAATAAAAATGAAAAATAGCAATAAAACAATCTATAAAAATGAGTATAACGATCTTTTGTCGAATGTTCCCAATAAGTTTGCAAGGCGGTTGTTATCGTGATGTGACCGATATGGTTTGCCGTCTGTACGATTTGGTGTAAAAGTGGTGGTAGAGTCCTAATCTTATGGTGCTATACTAAGATGTGTCTCAAAAACGACCCTTTTTGAGACAATTTATGCCAAATGAAGGAAACGCCATTTGAGAATGTCAAAATAGTTGACCCCTATGTTGAGAGGGGCTGGACACCTGAACTTAAATTGATGCTTGCCACGCCTGAAGAAGTTGATGCGCTTGAAGCTAAACTTAACCTAACTTTTCCAGAGGGATACAGAGAATTTGTAACAACATTTGGAAAGGGCGACTATTGTGGTCATAACACAGCAATTCGGGTTGATATGCCATCCGCAATATCGTCAGAGTATAAGGAACATCAGGAATTTCTAGACGAGTTTTGGTTTTGGGAAGACAGTGAGGATTTGCTTCCGAAAGAAAAGGCTGTTGAATGTATTAGAGTTTGTGACACAGACGTTGGTGATGTCATCATTTTTCATTCTTCAAGCCCGAACGAGCTTTTCGTTTTACCGCACAGCGATGATATTGCTTACAGAATAGGCAGTAATCTTTATGAAGCATTTGATTGGTTGGTTGCCAAAGGTAGTCAGGCTGCTGGCGGAACGGAAGAATCACTTAAGTGGAGAGTTTTTGTCCCTGATAATCCATTTGCATATTCAAACGGAGTTATCCGACCAGATGGATTTTATAAATGAACGGCACTTAACAAACCAGAAAATTTAATCTCAAAAACGCCCCTCTATGACATAGATAAAACAAACTAAAAAGTTTCTCATAAGTCATACGTTTTTGAGATAGTTTATTTGTT
>DASVQU010000182.1:0-31173 GCA_036388995.1 Pyrinomonadaceae bacterium
AGGTTTATGCGGAGTTTTACCGGGATACTTTTTTCGTCCGATTGGTGGACGGTTCGCCAGATATAAATTGGGTGAAAACGACGAATTTTTGCGATTTGGGATTTGCAGCGAAAGGCAAATCGGCGGTGATTTTCTCGGCGATTGACAATCTGGTCAAAGGCGCGGCGGGGCAAGCGGTGCAAAATATGAATTTGATGTTCGGTTTGGATGAGAAAACGGCTCTGATTTTCACGGGCAGCAATCCGTAAAAAAGCGATGAAAAAACTGTTTTTCAGCTTGATTTTGCTCGTTGTTTTGTCGTTCACAGCGGCGGCACAGGAATCTTACAAACGCGCCGATTTGTGGGAAAAAGAAATTGCCGCGTTTGCCGCAGCCGACAAAAAAGAGTTTCCGAAAACCGGAGGAGTTTTGTTTGTCGGCAGTTCGAGCATTCGCGGATGGAAAACCGTTCAAGCCGATTTCGCCGAATTTCAGGTTTTGAATCGCGGTTTCGGCGGCTCGCATCTCGAAGACGTAAATCATTATTTCGCGGAAATTGTTTTGCCCTACAAACCGAAACTGATTGTTTTGTATGCTGGCGAAAACGACATTACGGCTGGCAAAACAATCGAGCGAGTAGTTGCCGATTATAAGAAATTTGTCGCGTTAGTTCGGAAAACATTGCCGAAATCGCGGCTGATTTTTATCTCGCTCAAACCGAGTCCCGCGCGTTGGGAACAAAGAGAAAAATTTCAACTGGCGAACAATTTGATCAAAGCCGAAACCGAAAAAGACAAAAGCCAAAGGTTCGTTGACGTTTGGCAGCCGATGCTGAACGAGCGAGGCGAGCCGAAACCGGAGATTTTTCAGGGCGACAAATTACATTTAAACGCCGAAGGCTACAAAATCTGGCGCGCGAGTTTGACGCCGCATATTAAAAAGGGAATTAAAGGGAATTTTAAATGATTGCTGTTTCAGAAAAAACTAATTTTGCCGACATCGCGGCGAGCGAAGAACAATTTCAGCTTGCGACTTACGCAAAAATGAACATTGCCGTTGAGCGCGGCGAAGGAGTCTGGGTTTATACAGGCGAGGGCGAAAAATATCTCGATTTATACGGCGGTCACGCCGTTTGCGCGACCGGGCATTGCCACCCGAATGTCGTCAGAGCCTTGCAGGAGCAAAGCGGAAAATTATTGTTTTATTCAAATTTGGTTTTTTCCGAGATTCGCGCACGCGCGGCTGAAAAACTAGTTTCCATTGCGCCGGAATCTTTGACGAAAGCGTTTTTCTGCAATTCAGGTACTGAAGCCAACGAAAACGCGATGCGAATGGCGCGCTTTGCGACCGGGCGCGAAAAAATTATCACATTTTCAGGCGGTTTTCACGGACGCACGGCTGACTCGATTTCAGCGACTTTTTTGGGCAAATACCGCGAAATTGGCAAGCCGAATGTTCCCGGTCACATTTCAGCCGAATTCGACGACTTAGAATCGGTGCGCGCCGCTGCGGACGAAACGGTTGCGGCGATTATGCTCGAACCGATTCAGTCAATGGCTGGTGTGGCGGAAGCCGCGCCTGAATTTTTCACAGGTTTGCGCGAGATTTGCGACGAGCGCGGGATTTGTTTGATATTTGATGAAGTGCAAACCGGCGTCGGACGTACCGGAAACTGGTTTTTCGGCGGTTCGGAATGGTCTGGCGGTGTTGTGCCGGATGTTATCACGCTGGCGAAATCTCTCGGCAGCGGCGTTCCGGTCGGCGCGTGTTTGGTAAATGAAAAAATATCGGCAAAAATCAAAATCAACGATTTAGGCACGACTTTCGGCGGCGGAATGCTGGCGATGGCGGCAGTTCTGGCTACTTTGGAAGCAATCGAGCAGGACGGAATGCTCGAAAATGCTCATAATGTGGAGAATTATCTGCGCGAGCGTTTAAAAGAAATTCCGAACGTGGTCGGTTTGCGCGGAAAAGGCTGTTTGCTCGGAATCGAATTTGCCGAAGATGCTAAAAACGCTCACGCTCGATTGCTCGAAAAGAAAATCATAACCGGAACTTCGAGCGACGCGAGAGTTCTGCGTCTTCTGCCGCCTTTGTGCGTAGGAATTGCCGAAGTGGAATTGCTGGTTAGTGCGCTGTCGGAAATTAACAAATAAAAACTGTGAACTATAAACTGTAAACTATCAACTATTCTGCAATACAATGAATAGTTGATAGTTTACAGTTTATAGTTTTGACTCTTCTACAATTTTGTTGATTGGATTAAGCGCTTCGCACTCTTTAAGTAATGCTGCTCGATTTACAAAATATCCGTCGCGTTGTGATTAAAGTCGGTTCGTCGCTGATGATCGGCGACGACAATCAAGTTCGGGAAACGTGGCTGCGAACATTGGCGAAAGACATTTCCGAACTGCGTCGTCAAGAAATTCAAATTGCAGTTGTTACATCCGGCGCGGTCGCGCTTGGGCGGCAGACGCTTCATTACGGCAATCGCGCTTTAAAGCTCGAAGAAAAACAAGCGGCGGCGGCTTGCGGGCAAATCAATTTGTTTTCACATTGGGAAAGAGCTTTTCAAGCAGAAAACACCGATCTACACGGCGCGCAGATTTTGCTCACGCTCGACGAAAGCGAAAATAGAAAGCGGTACTTAAACGCCCGGAACACTTTTGAAACATTGCTCGCCGAGCCGCAAATTGTTCCGATAATCAATGAAAATGATACCGTTGCTACCGCCGAATTGATTGTCGGCGACAACGACCGTTTGGCGGCGCGCGTCGCGCAGATGATTAGCGCGGATTTGCTTTTTCTGTTTTCCGATGTTGATGGGCTTTACACTGCGAACCCTGCCGTTGATGCTCGTGCCGTTCACATTCCCGAATTGCGGCAGATTACGCCGGAAATCGAGATGATGGCTGGCGGCGCGGGTTCGCCGTTCGGTTCGGGCGGAATGAGGACGAAAATCGAAGCCGCGAAAATTTCGCTCGCCGCCGGTTGCGATATGATTATCGGTAAAGGGTTCGATCCGCATCCGATTCAAAGAATTATCAACGGCGAGCGCTGTACCAGATTTCGCGCGGCTGCGAGTCCGAAAAGCGCGCGCAAGCATTGGATTTCCGGTTCTTTGCATCCGACCGGAACAATCGTTGTTGACGACGGGGCGCGGGCGGCTTTGATGAAGGGCAACAGTTTGCTGCCCGCCGGAGTTCGCGCCGTTCAAGGCGCTTTTGAACGGGGCGATGCGATTATCATTAAAGATTTGCGCGGTCGCGTGTTGGGAAAAGGTTTGTCGGCTTATTCTTCGGCGGACGCCGCGCGCATCGTCGGATTTAAAAGCAGTGAAATAGAAAGAATTTTAGGCTACAAAGGACGCGATACTCTAATTCACCGCGATGATATGGCTTTAGAAATCGGTGGCGAGACTTGAAATTTGATGAAAGCTGAATTTACCAGAGAACACGAAGATGTGACGGCGCTAATGCGAACGCTGGGCGAACGAGCGCGAGCCGCATACCGCGTGTTGGCGAAAGCCGAAACCGAACAAAAAAACGAGGCTTTGCGGGCAGCGGCGCAAAATCTGCGCGAAAACGAATCGGCTTTGCTGGCGGCAAACGCCGAAGACGTTGCGGCGGCGCGGCAAAATGAAATTTCCAACGCTCTGCTCGACCGATTGCTTTTAAATCCGGCTCGCGTTGAATCAATGGCAAAAGGTCTGGAACAAATTGCCGAGCTTCCCGATCCGGTCGGCAAAATTCTGGCTGAATGGAAACGCCCGAACAATTTGCAGATCAGCCGCGTCAGCGTTCCGCTCGGAGTAATCGGAATAATTTACGAATCACGCCCGAATGTCACCGCCGACGCAGGCGGTTTGTGTCTGAAATCCGGCAATGCTGCGATTTTGCGAGGCGGTTCGGAGAGCCTAAATTCGTCAATGGAGATTGCGGCTTGCCTTCACGCCGGTTTGCAAAACGCCGGACTGCCAGCCGATGCCGTTCAGCTCGTTCCGATTCGTGACCGCGCGGCGGTCGGACAGATGCTGACTCTCACGGATTTGATTGACGTAATCATTCCGCGCGGCGGAAAATCTCTGACCGAAAGAATTTTAAATGAAAGCCGAGTTCCGACGATTTTGCATCTCGACGGCAACTGTCACACTTATTTTCACGCTACCGCAAAACCGGAAATGGCAAAGCAGGTTTTATTAAACGCGAAATTGCGCCGAACGGGAATTTGCGGCGCGACGGAATCTTTGCTCATTGACCGCTCGGCGGTTTCAACTCTGCTCCCGGAAATTCTCGAAGCGTTGTTTGCAGCAGGCTGTGAAGTGCGAGGAGACGAAGCGGTTCAAGCGCTCGACAAACGAGTCGTTCCGGCAGAGGAAGCCGATTGGGCGACGGAATATCTCGATGCAGTGCTTTCGGTAAAAGTTGTTGCAGATGTTTCTGAGGCAATCGCACATATCAACGCTTACGGTTCACATCACACCGATGCGATTATCGCGGAGGACACGGCGGCGGCGGCAACGTTTTTGAACGAAGTTGACAGCGCCATTGTTCTGCACAACGCTTCGACACAGTTTGCCGACGGCGGCGAATTCGGAATGGGAGCCGAAATCGGCATCTCAACAGGTCGCCTGCACGCGCGGGGTCCGGTTGGAGTTGAACAGTTGACGACCTATAAATACGTTGTGTTGGGCGAAGGTCAAATGCGACCGTAAAATCTACAACATTCAGTCTTAATTTACTCTAAACTCGCGCCGCTCGAATAATATCGGCAAAAACGCCCGCTGCCGTGACATCAGCGCCAGCGCCAGCGCCTTTGACGACTAATGGCAAATCGGCATAACGATTTGTGTAATACAAAATGGCGTTGTCTTTGCCTGAAAGATTGGCGAAATTGTGAGTTGTCGGAATTTTTTGCAAACCGACGCTCGCTTTTCCGTTTTCAAACGAAGCGATGTATTTGAGCGACAGATTTTCGCGTTCAGCGGTATCGAGCAGATCGCGGAAATGCGATTCACTGCGCTCCATTTCCGCATAAAAATCCTCGACCGAGCCTTCAAAACACGAAGCAGGCAGAAACGGCGTGTTTTCAACGTCGGACATTTCGATTCCGTAACCGGCTTCGCGCGCTAAAATTAAGATTTTCCGGGCGACATCCGTGCCGCTTAAATCGAGTCGCGGATCGGGTTCGGTGTAGCCCTCGGCTTGAGCTTGTCGAACCACCGAAGCAAACGAACGCGAGCCGTCGTAATTGTTGAAAACAAAATTGAGCGTGCCTGAAAGAACCGCTTCTATGCGATTCACGCGGTCGCCGCTGCGAAGCAGATCGTTGAGCGTATTGATAACCGGCAAACCCGCGCCCACGTTGGTTTCAAACAAAAACGTCGTATTAAATTCGCGCGCCAAGTTTTTCAAATGAACGTAGTTTTCGTAACTCGAAGAACAAGCGATTTTGTTGGTAGCAACAATCGAAACGCTTTTTTCGAGCAATTTCGGATAGCACGCGGCGACTTCGGAGTTTGCCGTCGCATCAACAAAAATCGAGTTTCGCAGGTTTTTCTCGAAAACGGTTTCAACAAATTCGCTTAAATTCATTTTCGCCGCGTTTTCAAACTGTTCGGGCAGGTTCGTCAAATCAACGCCTTCGTCATTGAAAAGCATTCGACGACTATTGGCAATGCCGACGACGCGCAAATTAAGCCGTAGATTTTCGCGTAAATAATCAATTTGCAAGCGAATTTGTTCAATCAATTTGCCGCCGACCGTGCCGACGCCGATCAGAAAAACGTTGACTTGTTTCGCGCCGGAGAAAAACTCTTCGTGCAGCGTGTTGATGGCTTTGCGAACGTCGGACGAAGAAATAATGGCGGAAATATTGCGTTCCGAAGAACCTTGCGCAATGGCGCGAATGTTAATTCCGTTGTGTCCCAACGTGGAAAACATTTTCCCGGAAATGCCCGGATGATTTCGCATTTGATCGCCGACGAGCGCGAGAATCGAAAGCCCGTTTTCGATTTTGAGCGGCTCGATTTTTCCCGCCTTGATTTCGTAAGAAAACTCGGCATCAACAATTGCTTTCGCTGATTCGTTGAATTTTTCCTCAACTGCGACGCAAATTGAATGTTCGGACGAGCTTTGCGTAATCAAAATGACATTTATTTGCGAACGTGAAAGAGCGTCGAAAAGGCGTTTGGAAAAACCGGGGACGCCGACCATTCCGCTGCCTTCAAGGCTTAAAACGGAAATTGAGTTGATGCTTGAAATACCGCGTACGATTTCGTTTTTGGATTCTGTTGCGGCTTCTACGAGCGTGCCGAAATCTTCGGGCGCAAAGGTATTTTTAATCCAAATCGGAATTTTTTTCTGCAAAACCGGCTGAATCGTCGGCGGATAAATGACTTTCGCGCCAAAATGCGACAATTCCATTGCTTCCTGATAAGTGATTCGTTGAATGTTTTTGCTGTTGCGCACAAGTCGCGGATCGGCGGTCATCATCCCGGAAACATCCGTCCAGATTTCCAAAACTTCCGCATCAAGAGCCGCCGCCAAAATCGCCGCCGTGTAATCCGAGCCGCCGCGCCCTAAAGTTGTTGTCGCGGCATTCGCGTCAGACGCTATAAAACCGGGCAAAATGAAAAGTTTAGAACTCGCGTCAGCAGCAAAAAAATCTTTGATTTGCCGGTTTGTCGTTTGAAAATCAACTGCGGCAAAAGTGAAATTCGAATCAGTGCGAATTAATGCGCGGCTGTCTTGCCAAACATTTGCAATGCCGAGCGACGCGAGCTTTGCGGCAAAAAATCTGGTCGAAAAAAGCTCGCCGAAACTGACAATTCTATCAAGTGAACGCGCAGTCAATTCACCGAGCAGAAACACGCCTTCGCAAATGCTTTTCAATTCGTCGAGGTTTTTGTCGAGAAAATTTAGAGTTTCCGTTTGTTCTTCATTCGGAATGAGCGCGCGGAGAGCGCGGAAATGTTTGTTTTCGATTTCTTTGATTTTTGCGCGGAAAGATTCGTCTTTGCGCTCGGCAGTTTTCGCCGCGTCAATTAGATCGTCGGTCGTGCCTTGCATAGCAGATAAAACAACCGCGCAAATGTCTCTTTCAACCGCATTTATTACAATCTCAATGACTTTTTCTATGTTCTCTGCATTTGCGACCGAAGAACCGCCGAATTTTAAAACTTTCATATTAAATTTTGCTCAATAAAATTTCTTTTAAGATTTCGTAATCAACCGGCATTTCAATGCTTTGTTTCGGGCGCGAAAACAAATCTTTGACGGCTTCGGGCGTTGCGCCGAAAGTGCCGACAATTTCTTTGACCGAATCGAATTTCGCCGGATGAGCAGTAGCGAGAAAAAAGCCTTTTTCGTCCGGATTTTTCTCCAGATAATTTTCCAATGCATAAAAACCGACCGCCGCGTGCGGGTCTAAAACATAATCGTATTGGTCGAAAATGCGCCGCATTGTGTTTGCGGTGATTTCATCGGAAATGCTGACGGCGGACATTTTGGCTTTTAATTTTTCCGTCGCACCGCCAAATAATTCCAAAATTCTGACAAAATTGCTCGGATTCGCCACGTCCATCGCGTTTGAAAGCGTGGCGACGGATAGTTGTTCGATTAATTCGCCCGTTTGTAGAAATTTCGGCACAACGTCGTTTGCATTACAGGCGGCGATAAAATGACTTGCTGGCAAGCCGGAAACATTCGCTAAAAGTCCGGCGCAAATGTTGCCGAAATTGCCGCTCGGAACTGAAATCACGGGCAAGTTTTCCTCTTGCCATTGCTGCAAAGCGTAAAAATAATAAAACTGCTGCGGCAACCAGCGCGCGACATTGATTGAATTTGCCGAAGTCAGGAAAACTCGTTTCTTTAATTCTTCATCGGCAAGCGCTTGTTTAGCCAGTCGCTGACAATCGTCAAAACTCCCCGCAACTTCGAGCGCGGTGATGTTTTGTCCGAGCGTCGTAAGCTGTAATTCCTGAAGTTTTGAAACTTTGCCCGACGGATACAAAATCACGACTTCCACTGCTTCGACGCCGAGAAAACCCGCCGCTACAGCGCCGCCCGTATCGCCCGAAGTCGCTACGACGACAATTGTTTTCGCTCCTTGTTCGTCTGAAAAATACCTCAAGCAGCGGCTCATAAACCGCGCGCCGACATCTTTAAAAGCGAACGTCGCACCGTGAAACAATTCGAGCGCAAAAATGTTTTCGGAGATTTTTACGAGCGGAAAATCGAGATCAACGGTTTCCGAACAAATTCGGAAAAGCGTTTCCTCGTCAATCTCGCCTCCGACATAAGGTTTTATCACCTCAAAAGCAATTTCCGCTTTCGATTTTTCGCGCAGCTTTTCAAAATTGACCGGCGAAATTCGTTCGGGAAAATACAAGCCTTTGTCCGGCGGCTGACCTATAAGGACGGCTTCGCGGAACGTGACGACGGACGATTTTCGGTTTGTGCTAAAGTATTTCATTCGATAAAACGGGTGAGAATGAAGATTTAAATGATAATACGATTCGACCGTTTTGCGAAATCCGCCTAAATTTTCTTTATGAACGAAATTACCGTTTTAGCTCCGGCGACGGTTGCCAACGTCGTTTGCGGATTCGATGTTTTGGGATTTTGTCTCGAAGAGCCTTGCGATTTGATGACTCTCAGGACGATTGATGAAAAAACTGTCCGAATCATCAACCGCGATGAATTCAATTTGCCGACAGAGCCGGAAAAAAACGTCGCCGGAGCGGTTTTGCTGGCGATCTTAAAAGAAATAAAAGCCGATTTCGGATTTGAAATCGAAATTGAAAAACGCATCAAACCCGGCAGCGGCATTGGTTCAAGCGCGGCAAGTGCGGCGGGCGCGGCGGTTGCCGCAAACAAATTATTAAACGGGCATTTTTCTAAACAGGAATTGGTTTATTTTGCGATGTTCGGCGAAGAAATCGCCAGCGCCGCGCGGCACGCGGACAATCTCGCACCCGCAATTTTCGGCGGTTTTACGCTGGTGCGTTCGGTTGACCCGCTCGATATTGTCGAAATTGATTTTCCGCCGCTTTTTGCCACTGTTTTGCATCCGCAAATCGAAATTAAAACCGCCGAAGCGCGCCGCATATTGCCGAGAGAAGTTCCCTTAAAAAGCGCTATCAACCAATGGGCAAACGTCGGTGCGCTCGTCGCCGGGTTGTTCAAAAAAGATTACGGTCTGATTGCGCGCTCGCTCGAAGACAAAATCGTCGAGCCGGTTCGCAGCCGTTTGATTCCGAATTTCGATGAAATCAAAAGCCAAAGCATTCAATCGGGCGCACTCGGCGGCGGCATTTCGGGTTCCGGTCCTTCAGTTTTTATGCTTTCGGAAACCGAAGAATCTGCGCGAAATGTTGAAATGAAAATGCAGCGGATTTATCAGAATGCCGATATTAATTTTTATACTTACGTGACTAAAATAAATGCCGAAGGTGTAAAGATTCTTGAGAAATCAAAGCAAATTAAAAGATGAATAAAAACTTTCTTAAAACATCGGATTTTTCGCGCGCCGAGCTGGAACAAATGCTCGAAGCCGCGTTTCGTTTTAAGCAGGGCGAAGATTCGGCAAAGTCGCTTGCCGGAAAATCCATCGCGCTTGTGTTTTTTAATCCGAGTCTGCGGACGCGGGCTTCGATGCAGGTCGGGGTTTATGAACTGGGCGGAAATCCGGTGATTTTAGAACCGGGGAACACTTCGTGGACGCTCGAACATCGTGAAAATGTGGTGATGGACGGGGATAAAACCGAACATCTTGCCGAGTTTGTCAGGGTTTTGGAAAGATATGTCGCTGCAATCGGCGTGCGGACTTTTGCTAATTTGAAAGATTGGGAAGCAGAGCGTTTAGAGCCGGTTTTATCGGCGTTTGAGCGTTATTCTTCAAAACCGCTAATTAATCTCGAATCGGCGATGCATCATCCGTGTCAGGCTCTGGCTGATATGATGACGATTCGGGAGCGGTTCGGAAATCAGAAAAAGAAAGTTTTGCTGACGTGGGCTTGGCATCCGAAGCCTTTGCCAATGGCTGTGCCGAACAGTTTCGCGCTCGCGGCGGCGCAGTTCGGACACGATTTGACAATCGCGCACCCGGCGGGATTTGAGCTTGACGATGAGCTTGTTGGCGAAATTGAAGCGCAGGCGAAGGAAAACGGCGGAAGTCTCGAAATTACAAACGATGTGAATTCGTCGTTTGAAAGCGTCGAAGTCGTTTACGCCAAAAGTTGGGGCAGTAAAAACTTTTACGGCGCAGCGGAAAAAGACATCGAATACCGCGCGCAGTTTCGCCCTGATTGGATTGTTGACGAAGCGAAAATGAAACAAACGAACAACGCGATTTTTATGCATTGTTTGCCGGTTCGCCGCAATGTAATTGTGACTGACGCGGTGATTGACGGAGCGAATTCGGTTGTCGTTGACGAAGCGGAAAACCGTTTGCACGCGCAAAAAGCCGTATTGGCAAAATTAGTTAAATAATAGCCGATGAGAATTCGCGTTCGTGACCACGTTAATCCGTTTTCGCCGCGTTTTTCAGTGCCGCCCGCGCCTTTGGATTTTGCGGAAGTTTTCCAAAATCCCGATTTGCCGCTGCATCTCGATTTGGGCTGCGCTCTCGGCGGATTTGTTTTCAAAATGGCGCTGCTGGCGCCCGGTATTAATTTTCTCGGCGTTGACATTCGAGAGCCGATGATTGAAAGAGCAAAGCGGCTCGCGGCAGGTGCAAATCTAAAAAATCTTCATTACGAATTCTGCAATGCAACAATTTCGATTGAAAATCTTTTGCGGAAAATGCCGCCGGGCGCGCTGCAATTTGTGACGATTCAGTTTCCAGACCCGCATTTGAAAAAACGGCTCGCCAAGCGAAGAATGGTTCAGCCGCAAATGGTTGCGGATTTAACCGAATTTTGCGCCGAAAAAGCGAAAATTTTTGTTCAATCGGATGTCGAAGAAACTGCCGCCGACATTTGTGAAAAATTTGAGCAAAATCCGAAATTCCGGCGCGCACACGCTGAAATATGGCTCGCGGAAAATCCTTTTCCTGTCAAAACCGAACGCGAAGCGGTCATCGGAACTCAGGAATTGCCCGTTTTTCGAGCGATGTTTGAGAAAAAAGCTGTAAAATAATTTAAAACATTATAACTGCAATGGAAATGAACAAGTTAGACCTTTTGCGCGAAGCACTGCCTTATATTCAAAAATTCAAAGGCAAGACTTTTGTCGTCAAATTTTCCGGCAAAGTCACCGAAGACAAGGCTAATCTGGCGTCTTTGTGTGAAGAACTCGCTTTGCTGCATCAAGTCGGGATTCGTCTGGTTGTCATTCACGGCGGCGGAAAGCAGTTGAATGAGTTGGCGGAAAAAATGGGCGTTGAGCAGACCGTGATAAACGGACGGCGCGTGACCGACGATGAGACTCTGGATTTGGCGATGATGATTTTCGCCGGAAAAATCAACACGGAGATTCTGGCTGCATTGCGGCAAAGGGGAATCGAAGCGGTCGGTTTGTCGGGAGTTGACGGAAACATCGTCCACGCCGAAAAACGTCCGCCGAAAGAGGTTTTGAACCGCGCGACGGGCGAGCGCGAAGAAGTTGATTTCGGTCACGTCGGCGATGTTTTGGAAATTAATACCGATTTGCTTTGCGTTCTGCTCGACAAAGATTATTTGCCGGTTGTCTCGTCGCTCGGAGCCGATGCCGACGGCAACGTTTTCAACATCAATGCCGACACCATCGCCGCCGAAATCGCCGTTCAGCTCGAAGCCGAAAAACTGGTTTTACTGACGGATGTCAACGGCATTTATCTTGACTCGGCGAAACCCGAAACGAAAATTTCACGGCTTTCGATTCGAGAAGCCGAAAACTTAATAGAATCGGGCGCGGCGACCGGCGGGATGATTCCAAAGCTGCAAAATTTGATTTCTCTGTTAAAGCGTGGTGTTAAATCTGCTCACGTCATTTCTGGAACCGAAAGCAACGCGCTTTTGAGCGAGGTTTTTACGGACGAAGGCACGGGAACGATGTTGATTGCCGATTGAAAATGCAAAGGAGCGCAAACATTTGCGCTCCTTTGCATTTTGTTTATTGTTTCGTTTTCCAGCTTGCGACTTCTTTTTCAAAGTTTGCCATCAAATCAGCGTTGACCGCAGGCTGCGCGGCTTTGCCGACGGTGACGGCTTTTTCGCCATACGTCACGGCATCTTTGTAGTTGCCCATTTCGGCGGCAATTCGAGCTTTGCCGCGCAAAGTGTTGAACGCTTCGCGCACTTTCAAAGCCTCGTCAACCCAGATTGCGGCGTCCGCATAAGCCGATTTGATTTTGTTATCAACGATAAAATTAGCGGCGGTCATCCGCGAGCCGACGTATGGCTGCGCTTTAGTTGCGTCGGTCGCTCCGGCGATTTGCTGCCGCAGTTTTCCTAAAACTCGATCCTGAACGCCGACAACCTGGATGGTAAAAGGCACTTTCAATTTTTCCCATCTAATCACGGCAGTCGTCGTGGTTGGTGTAACCTCTTCAAATTCAAACATCATCGTTTCGAGCGAATTCGGTCTGGTTTCGGGTTTTGTTTTAACGCGCAGAGCGTCGTTTTCCGGTTTGTAGGTAAAACTGCCCCATTCGTCATTTTTCTTGCTGAAAATAATTGTCCATTCGTCTTTGTTCGGAATCGTGTGCAAACCGTATTTTCCGGCGGGCAAATCCTGACCGTTGATTTTAACGTTTTCCGAAACTTCAAAAGTCGTGTTTTCATTTGCGCCAGTGCGCCAGACTGCGCCGAAGGGAACTAATTTGCCCCAAACTTCGCGCCCTTTTGTGCTCGGACGGTGATAAACAATCGTCATTCGCGTATCGCCGACGGTTTGGACGAGTTCGGCGCGCGGCGATTCGCGCGGAATCTGCACCTGCTGTGCAAATGCAGAACCGGCTAAAGTTAAAGCAAACAATGCAGCAAAAAATATTTTATTCCAAATTTTCATTTTATTTGTCTCCTCAAGTTTTATTCTTCGAGTTTTTTACGAGCCTTTTCAAGAAAGGTTTTAATCATCGCCGAAACGCGCTTTTGCATTTCGTTGCTAATCAGCGTTTCGCCCGCCAAACCTGCGAGCAAATGCAGCTCGCTCGCTTTATTTCGGCGAATCTCGACCGTTTGCGAAATATTGACGCGAGTTTTTCCGCCCGCCTGTTCTTCAAAATCGGCGGCATAGCGCAAAAAGTTTTTAGTTTCCTGCGGCGCGGGCGAATATTCGATTAAATTCGCGTTGTTTTCCGCCAATCGAACGGCAAATTTTTCGGTCATCGAACCCAAAATCGGAATCTGCGCCTTGATTGTCCACAAAGCCGTGCCGTCCGGCTGCGTTTTGATACTTTCGATGTTCGGCATTTTCTCGACAAAATTGCGCACATCTGCGAAAAACTCACGCACCTTTTCAGCCGTCGCCCGAACCTCAAACTGTTCGCTGTAATTTGCTTTAATCTTAAACATAACTTTGTTCGTTGTTCGTCGTTCGTCGTTCGTTGTTTTTCTTTGCAACGAACAACGAACAACGAACGGCGAACGAATTTCTAATTGGATGGCGCGAGAATCATCGAATTAAAAAACAATCTGCTTGCGCTGCGAAAAATTCCTCGGAAAAACGGTTCTTCGGCAAATAAAATGACGTGACCGCCGCCGGTCGGTTCGTCAATGACGTAAGCCGTTCCTTTCAGCAGTCTTTCGGTATTGCCTTCCCAAACGAAACCAGAAATTGTCAGCGGCTGTTTCGGATTCGGATCGAAAACGACGGCGTTTGTGCCTTCTTTTGAAAGCCGGAAAAAGTAGCCCGAAGAGAGCAGCACGGGCAGAGTTTCGTGATTTTGCAAACCGTAAGTTAGATAAGTCGTGCGATCAATAGTGGCGCGCATAATTGCGCCGGGAACGCCTTCCGGCGTTTTTCCGGCGTTCGCCGATGGCGAGGCAATCGGCGGCAAAATCGGGGCGCTGTAATCGGCTTTGTCTCTTTCGAGCTGCTGCGGAACGGCGTTTGGCGACGCTTCCGGCTGATTCGGTTTGTTGTTTCCGGTTTTCGGCGACGGCGAGGGCGAAGGCGCGGGCTGTTCGGCTTCGGCGCGTTTCGATTCCTCTGCGGGTGGCGATTTTTGCTCGTCGTCATCACTGCCGACGAGCTTCGAGCTGGTCAAACCGACATCTTTCATTGCCGCTGCGACCGCCGCGCCTTTGACGCAAATTACGGTTCCGCCGCTGTTTATCCAATCTTTCAAGCCTTTTAAAACGTTGGTGTAACGACCGGAAGCGCCGTCGGGAACGATGACGACGCTGTAATCTTTTAAATTGCCCGCGCGCAGATTGTTAAAATTCATCGGCGTAAATTCAACGCCGTAGCGGTTTAGCGTCCACCAAATCGAGCCGTAAGATGTTTGGTCAACGCCTTCGTCCGCCGCGATTGCAATGCGCGGCAATCTTAAAGGTACGACGTTTTCGCCGCCGATTCCGGTGTCGCCTTCTTCTTGAAAGCCCGTGTTTACGGGTGTCACGGCAACGCCGAGTTCTCTGGCTAATCTGGAAATCACATCGTGAACCGTTTCGTTGTTGCGCGAAAGACGGACGACGAAAGTTCCCGCGCGCCAATTTCTTCCCGCCGCATTTAATTGTTTTGTCGAAACGTGAACGCGGAAGCCTTCTTTTTGCAGCCGGTAAGCCAAAATCGGCGCGGTATCGGTTTCATATGGAAAAACGTAAGCATAAGCCGCTCGCGCGCCGTTGATACGCCCGGTTTTGACGTTGTTCAAATATTCGTCGGTGACAAGGTTTGAGCCTGAAACCGTCGCGGCGTCTTCAGTCCAAAAAGCGTCAATTCCGAACGCGAGCGGCAGCGACCAAGCCGTAATGTCGTAAAAACGATATTCTTCGCGCTGCGAGCTTTTTCCTCGCATTTCATTGCGCCGGAATTTGGCGATTTCTTCTTCGACAAATGCTTTGTCTTGCGGCGTATCCTGTTCGAGAATAGCTTTCGCCCAGCGTTTGTTCGGCTGCGCCATATCAACAATGTAAACATTTGAGGCGAAATCTCGCGTCGTCGCCGGAGCGTTTTTCGATTCGTAGGAATGCGCCGTCGTCGAGCGGAAATTTCCCCCTGCAACTTTGACTTCGACTTTTGCGCGGCGCAGAATTTCGACGAGTTCGGCGGCTTTCACAGGGTCTTTGTCCGGGACGATTACGATTCGTTTCATCCGGTCGGCGCGGGCTTCTTCGATTGCGGTGCGTTTGAAATCGTAAAAATCTCGCAGACGCGCCTCGCGGTTTTTGGCGGCGGTTTCGAGAGTCGTCATTGAAGTGACGAAATGTTTGGCGATTGACGAGCGGAAAGTGATGATTGTGCCGTCGTCGCGCGTCCAGCGCAATCCTTTAAAACCACCGCCGTCGGTTTCGTATGTCATCGCCGTCGCCCCTAATAAAGCCGGAAACGAATCCCAATAACCCGGATAAAACAAATCGAAAACGTCGCGGATGTAATAATCCCAAAGCCTCTGGTCAAACTGCGCGGCATTGGCGCGACCGACGGTTTCGAGCCATTTATTTGTTACGGGCTGCGGCAGATTCGGGTTAATCGGCAAAGCATCGGGCGGGAAAAAATATTGCGAAGGCTGCCCGTGATGATCGGCGGAAAACTGCGGATTCCATTCCAAAAACGCTTTTTGCAGATTCTGCGTTTCTTTCTGCGTCGAAGCGATATTGTCGCGGTTTAAATCAAAGCGAAAATGCGAAAGCCGCCCGTAAACGCTCCACGGCTCGCGGTGTTCAAACGCCGCGCGGTTGGCGTCGCCGATGGCGACCGAGTTATACCATGTCGCAAAACGCTCGTGACCGTCCGGGTTTTCTCCCGTCACGATTAAAGCGACTGTGTTTTTCAAAATATCGAGCGTCGCGGGTTCTTCCGAAGCGGCGAGTTGATAAACGACTTGCATCATCGTTTCAAACGATGAAGATTCGTTGCCGTGAATCGTGTAAGCGAGCCAAACGGCGACGGGCGTGTTTTGGATAATTTGATTTGCGGCGTTTTGGTTGGTCGCGCGCGGATCGCTCAAACGGGCGAGATTTCCTTTGATTTCGTCAAGCCGTTGAATATTTTCCGGCGCAGAAATCGCAACGACATGCATCATTCGATGCTCGTTGGTTTCGCCGATGTCGTAAATGCGAACGCGGTCGGGGGCGGCTTTGGCGATTTCTTCAATCACTTTTTCCATTTGCGCGTAAGTCGTGTGGTGTTCGCCGACATCGTAACGCAAGGATTTTTGCGGACGCGGCACGTTTTCGCGGTAAGGGGCGCGGGTGTAAAAATCGAATTTCGGCTCTTCGCGCTGGGCGAAAGCCGAATGTGAAAATAATAAAAGCGAGAAAACGGCGACAACGCGCAACAAGATTTTTGATTTCATTCGAGCGATAATTTCTGTTTTAATCGAATTCAAAAGGACTTTGCCGAATATAAGATAAAACGGGCGAGTTGAAAAGAGCGATGAAAGATTTAAACCGGGAAGTTTGCCCGCGCTGTGGGAATCAAAAATTGAAAAGCTGGGGCGAATTGAGCGGCGACGAAAAAATCCTGATCGAAAAACTTCCGCTTTCGGCTGATATTACGAAGGAAGAACGTCGCCGCAATCGCTGGTGCGCGCGCTGCCGGCACGAAGTTGATTCGGGTGGAGAAACAGCAGCATAAAGCGGTCATTGTATAGCGTGCAGAAGCACAGGTCAGAACCGGGAGCGGTAGCGACTGGGTTTTACACAACGCATTTACCCGGTCGCTACCGCTCCCGGTTCTGACCGCGTTTTTGTACGTTCACGTACTGACCTATTTTTCCTTGTTTTCTAATTTGAATGAAAACAAATACGAAAGGAACAAGGGGGAATTTATGAGTCAGCAATTAGCCGAGAATTTCATTAACGCGCTTCACAAATTGGAAGAAACGGGCGAACCCTCAGAAATCGCAGCGCTTTACGCGGAAAACGCGGAAATCGTCAACGTCGTTTCGCCAAAGAAATTTACCGGAACTGAAGGCGCACGCGATTTTTGGACGAAATACCGCGAAACTTTCGGCGAAATGCGCTCGGAGTTCCGCAATAAAATTGTCGCCGAAACGAGCGCCGCGCTCGAATGGACTACTCGCGGAGCTTCGAAAGAAAATCACGAAATCACTTATTCGGGAGTCACGATTTTAGAATTTGACGGCGACAAAATCTCTCGTTCGTGCGCTTATTTCAACGCTCACGATCTCGGCAGACAAATCGAGCGAGACGCGCCGGAAAAACCGAATCAGGCGGTTTCGGCTTAATCTTTTATAAAAATCAAAATGCGGCGCGGTCATCGTCTTCTGTGCGTCTCCAATTTGGAATCGCCAGACCGCCCGCATCTTCATAAAATTTCATATCGCCGGCAAACATTTTGGCGATGAAAATGATTTGTCCGGCGTGCATCGCAAAATGTTCGGCGACGTGATAAATTGCCGACAAAACGGTCGTATCGCGTCCTTGAATCGAGCGTTTTTCGAGCAAATCGTCAGCGTTTAGATTATCCAAAACAGCGCAGGCTGTTTCGACCACGTTTCGCAAAATCGCCAACAATTCTTCGCCGGAAATTTGATTGCGTTCGTCAAATTCGATCTGTCGAAACCGATTGTCCGGCGCGCCGCCGATGCCGCTGACGATCCATTGCCGAACGTTTCCCGCCAGATGCAGCAGCAAATTGCCGACGCTGTTCGATTCTTCGTTCGCGCGCCACCAGATTTGTTCGTCGGTCATTTTGTTTACCGCTCGTTCGATTTTGACCAGAAAATCGTCGAGTAAAAAAGATTTCGATTGGGCAACAAATTCTTGTTCAAAACCATTCATAAAAATAATATTATCGCCGAACTCAGTCGCATTCAAAATTAAAATACTGCAAGAAAAATATTTCGGCGGCGTTCATTTTTTTGGAAGCGGCAATCTAAAATATAATTTGCCGCACCGCGAGGCGCTTCCAAATTTTCCGCTCTCCCGATTTTTTCGAGCGAGGATTAACAAACAATGCTGATCAATAAAATTACCGTTTGGTTTTTACTTTTTTCCATTTATTTTGGCACAATCGCGCCGTTCGGCATCTCGGCGCAAAGAACGGCGCGACCGCCGCAAAGGAGACCACAAAACGTGACTATTCCCGGAAACGGTTTGGAATTTCGTTTGAGCGAAGGACAGGAAGGCGCGGAAAACCGCCATACAACGCCGCCCGCGAAAGGCGAAAATTTATCGGAAACGGAAACCGCGAATCTGTTGAAACGTATGCCGCCCGTCAAAGCCGAGCAAGATGATCAACAGGATTTCGCTAAGCGCGCAGGAACGCTGCCCGCGCCGAAAACCGGCAAAATCGTGCCGGTCAAATTTCCCGCCGATGATGAACGAGGAACGCCCAAAATCAACGTGCCAGCCACGCTCGAAGTCGTGCGTTTTGCGCCCGAAGGCGAGATTCCGATTGCGCCCGAATTGAGCGTTACTTTCTCGCAGCCGATGGTTTCCGTCACATCGCAGGAGCAAGCGGCGCAGGTTGTGCCGGTGCGCCTTACGCCCGAAGTTAAAGGAAAATGGCGCTGGCTCGGAACGAAGACTTTGCTCTTTGACGCGGAACAGCGTTTTCCGATGGCGACGAAATTTACCGCAACAGTTCCGGCGGGAACAAAATCTGCGACCGGCGCGGTTTTAAACAAAGAAGTTTCGTGGACTTTTACGACGCCCGCGCCGAAAGTTTTGCAATCTTTTCCAGGCAATCAAGTCACGAATCGCAATCCGCTAATGTTTGTTTCGTTCGACCAGCAAATTAACCCCGAAGCCGTTTTGCAGAAAATAAAAGTTTACGCTCAGGGCGGTCGTCATCTGCAAGTGCGGCTGGCAACGCAGGATGAAATCAATGCTGATTCGTCAATCAACTATTACGCAAAAGCTTCGCAGCCGAATCGCTGGCTCGCTTTTCGCGCCGTGACTGCGGAAGGAAAAGCGGAAAACGCTTTGCCTGGAGATTCCGAGATAACAGTTACGGTTGATGCAGGAACTCCATCAGCCGAAGGACCTTTGACGACGCCGAAACCGCAATCATTTTCGTTTCGCACTTTCGGCGCGATGAAATTCGTTCGCGCTTATTGCGGTTATCAGGGAAGCAAAAATTGTTCGCCGTTTGACCCCTGGTATTTTGAATTTTCAAACCCAATTGACGCCGCCGCTTTTGAAAAATCGCTCGTCCAAATCGAGCCGAACGTTGAAAGTTTGCAGATTTATCCGAGCGGAAATATCGTTTCGATTCAAGGCTACAAACCCGGACGCCGCGCTTACAAAGTAACAGTCGGCGGCGCGCTCAAAGACTCGTTCGGACAAGTTTTGGAAAAACCGGCAACCGCGACTTTCAATGTCGGCGCAGCGCAGCCGAGCTTGACCGCGCAGGGCGGCAATTTTGTCGTGCTTGATCCGACTGCAAAACCGAATTATTCGGTTTATTCGATTAATCAGCCGAGCTTAAAAGTTCAGGTGCGCGCCGTCACGCCGGAAGATTGGGACGGTTTCCGGCAGTTTATGCGTCATCTCAATTATGACGAGCAGAAACGCCCGCCGCTGCCTGGTCGCGTTGTTTTGAACAAAACCGTTCCGGTTGAAAACAAGCCGGACGAGCTGGTTGAAACCAGAATTGATTTATCTGCGGCTTTAAATGAAGGTTTCGGTCACGCGATTGTTTTTGTCGAACCGACCCTCAAGCGAGATCAATACGACCGCTCGAAAATCGTCGTCTGGGCGGAAGCGACGCAAATCGGTTTGGACGCTATTGTTGACAATCAGGAATTAGTCGGATTTGCCACCGATTTAAAAAACGGTAAACCGCTCGACAACGTGGAAATGCGGATTTATCCGAACAACGGAACTCCGATCAGTCAACAGTCATCAGTCAACAGCGATCAGCAGGATACTTCAAATAATAGCTGGTGGGATTGGCTGACGAGTTTCGGCACGAGCGAAGAAAACATAAATGAAGAAAATTCCGGCGTCTCGACAAACTCGACGGACTCGATAAACCCGCAAACCGTAAAAAACGGTTTGATGCGGATGGCTTTGCCCGATTCGCAGCCGGGAAAACCGAGTCTTTTGATTGCGAGGCGCGGGCGAGATGTGGCGTTTTTGCCGGAGAATTCAGATTATTACTGGCAGGATCACGGGAGTTGGTACAAAAAACCGCAGACCGATCAATTGCGCTGGTTTGTTTTTAACGACCGCAATTTTTATCGCCCGAAAGAAGAAGTTTCAATCAAAGGCTACGTTCGCGTGTTTCAAGCCGGAAAATTCGGCGATATTGCCGCGCTCGGCGATGCAGCGCGCGGAATCAATTACGTTGTTCGCGATGAGCGCGGAAATGAGTTTGCCAAAGGAACGGCGAATCTGAACGCTTTCGGCGCGTTTGATTTTAAAATTAAATTGCCCGACAACATCAATCTCGGTTATACGAGCGTCGAAATTTCTACGACGAGCAGTTTGGCTGGCGCAGCGACGAATCACAGTTTTCAAGTGCAGGAATTTCGCCGACCTGAATTTGAAGTTACGGCAAAAAACGAAACCGAAGCGCCGTATTTTGTCGGCAATTCGGCGAACGTTTCCGTCGAAGCCAAATATTACGCGGGGGGCGCTTTGCAAAACGCCGAAACGAATTGGACTGTGACGGCGACGCCGACTAATTACACGCCGCCGAACCGCGACGATTTTACTTTCGGCAAATGGTTTCCGTGGTGGCGGCATTACGATGAGCCTTACGGCTCGACGAGCGTGCAAACGTTTAAAGGCACGACCGGAGCCGACGGAAAGCACGTTTTGAAAGTTGATTTTATCAAGGCGAATCCGCCGCGCCCGTACAACGTGCGCGCCGAAGCGAGCGTTTCGGACGTCAATCGTCAAACGTGGGCTTCGGCGACAAATCTGCTCGTTCATCCGGCTGATTTGTATGTCGGAATCCGCACAAACAGAACTTTTGTCAATCGCGGTGAGCCTTTTACGGTCGAATCAATCACGACCGATATTGACGGAAAAGCCGTTGCGAATCGAGATGTCGAAATCAAAGCGGTTTTGAAAGATTGGCAATTCGACAAAGGCTCGTGGCAGCAAGTCATCGTTGACGAGCAAATCTGCAATGTGAAATCCGGCGAAAATCCGGTTGAATGTAAATTTACGGCGAAACAGGGCGGCGTTTACACGATTACGGCTTCGGTTTTGGACGACCGCGAGCGCGAAAACGAATCGGAATTGACGCTCTGGGTTTCGGGCGGAAAACAGCCGCCTAAACGCACCGTCGAACAGGAAGAAGCGCAGCTCGTTCCCGACAAAAAAGAATACGCGGCGGGCGACGCGGCGGAAATACTCGTAATGTCGCCGTTTGTTCCGGCGGAGGGCGTATTGACGCTCGCCCGCAACGGAATGGTCAAAACCGAGCGTTTTACGATGAACGAAGCTTCAAAAGTTTTGCGCGTCCCGCTCGAAGAACGCTGGCTGCCGAACATCAACGTCCAGGTTGATCTGGTCGGTTCAGCCGAACGAACAAACGACGCGGGCGAAATTGATAAAACCGCGCCGCGCCGCCCGGCTTTCGCTTCGGGCAGTCTCAATCTTCCGATTTCAATCGCCACGCGCAAATTAAATGTGACAGCCGAACCGCGCGCGAAAAATCTCGAACCCGGCGGCGAAACTTCGGTTGACGTGACGGTCAAAGACAACGCCGGAAACCCGGTTTCAAACAGCGAAGTTGCGATTGTCGTGGTTGATGAATCGGTTTTGGCTTTGAGCAATTACAGCATCGCCGATCCGGCTTCGATTTTTTACACGCAGCGCGGCGCTGACGTTTCGACTTTTCATTCGCGCAAGGACGTTTTGCTCGGAAATCAAAAAGATTTGAACCCTTCTCAATTTCAAGCTGAGTTTGGCAACGCCGCCGGTGGAGCAATGGCTGATGCGCAGGAATCAGTATCAGTAATGGCTGCGCCTGCTCCGCCTGCGGCTAGAAAGATGGCAACTCGGGCGAGGACGGCGGAAGCCCCCGGAAATACTTCTCCAACGGTTGATACTCCGATAAATGTCCGTGAAAATTTCAACGCTTTGGCGGTTTTCGCGGCTTCGGTAAAAACGGATTCCGCCGGAAAAGTTACGATCCCGGTGAAATTGCCGGACAATCTGACTCGCTATCGCTTGACGGCGGTTTCGGTGACAAACGGCAATCGTTTCGGCAAAGGCGAATCGAATATAACGGCGCGTCAGCCTTTGATGGTGCGCCCCAGCGCGCCGCGTTTCCTGAATTTCGGTGATAAATTCGAGCTGCCCGTCGTCGTCCAAAATCAAACCGATAATCCGCTGACCGTCAATGTCGCGGTGCGCGTGACAAACGCGGAATTGACCGCCGGAAACGGTAAACAAGTCACAGTTCCGCCAAACGACCGTTTGGAAGTTCGTTTTCCGGTTTCGGCTGTTAAAGCGGGAACGGCACGTTTTCAAATCGGAGTTTCGAGCGGGAAATTTGCCGACGCGGCAGAAATTTCTTTGCCGGTCTGGACGCCCGCGACGACCGAAGCGTTTGCGACATACGGGACGATTGATCAGAACACGGCGATGATTCAGCCGGTCGAAGCGCCAAAAGATGTTTTCGCGCAATTCGGCGGTTTGGAAGTGACGACCGCTTCGACGCAGTTGCAGGAACTGACCGACGCTTTTATTTATCTGACGAATTATCCGTATGAAGGCACCGAACAGGTCGCTTCGCGGATGATTTCAGTTGCCGCTCTGCGCGATGTTTTGCAGGCTTTTAAAGCCGAAGAGATGCCTTCGGCGGAAGAACTAAACCGGCGTTTTGCCAAAGACGTTGAGATTTTAAAATCGCGCCAGCGCGAAGACGGCAGCTTTGGAATGTGGGGCTTGCAGCGCGAGCGTCACGAATTTCCGTTCGTCACGGTTCACGCAGCGCATGCGCTTCAAAGAGCAAAAGAAAAAGGCTACAAAGTGCCGGACGAAATGCTCAATAAAACCAAACCGTATTTGAAAAATGTCGAAAAATATTACGACAAATTTTACAGTCACGAAGTACGCTGGACTATTTCGTCTTACGCGCTTTATGTTCGCGCTCGAATGGGCGACAAAGACATTGCAAAAGCCAAAAATCTGCTCCAAACCGCGACGCTTCAAAAACTTCCGTTTGAAGCGACCGGCTGGCTGCTGGCGGTTTTGAGCGGCGATAGAAACTCCGTTGCAGAAGTCGAATCAATCCGGCGGTTTTTGATGAACCGGACGACCGAAACTGCGGCTGCGGCGAATTTCGTCACCAATTACAAAGACGACGGCTGGGTGATTATGGCTTCAAATCGCCGCGCCGACGGAGTGATTCTCGAAGCGATGATCGGAGATCAGCCAAATTCGGATTTGATTCCGAAGCTCGTGCGCGGTCTTTTGGCGCATCGCAAGAAAGGTCATTGGGGCAACACGCAGGAAAACGTTTTTATCCTGCTCGCGCTCGATAAATATTTCAACACCTATGAGAAAACAACTCCGAATTTTGTCGCGCAGGTTTGGCTCGGAAACGCATACGCCGGAGAGCAGCCGTTTCGCGGGCGTTCAGTTGATTCAAAACAAATTGACGTGCCGATGAGTTATCTTTTGGGACAAAACGGAACGTCAAATCTGATTTTGAACAAAGCGGGCGAAGGTCGTCTGTATTATCGAATCGGAATGAAATACGCGCCGAACAATCTAAAGCTCGCACCCGCCGATTACGGTTTTACCGTTTTGCGAAAATACGAAGCGGTTGACAACGCCGACGACGTAAAACAAAACGCGAACGGAACCTGGACAATCAAATCCGGCGCTCGCGTCCGCGTCCGTTTGACGATGATTGCGCCTTCGCGCCGCTATCACGTCGCGCTCGTTGATCCGCTGCCCGCCGGGCTTGAAAGTTTAAATCCGGCTTTGGCGGTGAGCGAAAGTTTACCGTCTGATAACGTTTCTTCAGATGTGGTAACTTACGGCTCGCAGAGCTTCGGTCGCGGTTATTACTGGTACGGAACGTGGTACGAGCATCAAAACCTGCGCGACGAACGCGCCGAAGCGTTTTCTTCGCTGTTGTGGGAAGGCGTCTGGAATTATTCCTACGTCTGCCGCGCGACCACGCCGGGCGAATTCGTCGTTCCCCCGGCAAAAGCCGAAGAAATGTACACGCCGGAAACGTTCGGGCGTAGCGGAACGGATTTCGTCCGCGTCGAATAATAAGGGAATTTCACCACAGAGACACAGAGACACAGAGATTTTTTATTATTTTCTCTGTGTCTCTGTGGTGAAATTTTCTTGTCTAGGAAAACCCCGCTTTCGGAAAAAGCGGGGTTTTTCAATGAAAAAAAATAATGAAATAATATAAGTGGGATTTATTGGGGCAATAAAAAAAGCTGTTGACAAAAGGTCATCTTTGAAAGATGATAAGTATCGTTTTCGACAAGAAATTCTCAATTCATAAATTTTAATTACAATTCGCCCTTATTTGGGAGGAGCAGCCTCATATTTCACGGCTCTCCACAATTTTTAAATTTTCCAGAAGGAGTTAGAAAGAAACGAATGCGTAAGTTAATGACTTTGTGCCTCTTTGCAGCGGCTGTCTTTGCCGTTCAGACCGTAACCGCCACGCCGCCTTTGTCCGATAAAGGCTGGCAGGACAGACTTGAAAAAGCGAGACAGCGCGGACTTGAATTCCTCCAAACCCGCAGAGCTAATTTAGCTGCTTCGCCTGTTGAAGAATTTAAAACCCGGCGTGTTTTCGCCGATGAAGAAGGTTTAGCCCACCTCCACGTCCAGCAAGCTTTTAACGGCGTTCCGGTTTTCGGCGCCGAAGCGATTGTTCATTTCGACGACACCAACGAAGTCGCCGCATTAACTGATGATTTAAAATCAGCTTTCCGCGTCGTCAACACGATTCCGAGCTTTAGCGAAAAATCGGCTGCCGTACTGGCAACCGATTTTTACGGCTGTGCCGATTGCTTAACAGCCGCGCCTGAAGTTGATTTGTGGATTTTGCCCGGCGGTAAAACCGACCGGCTCGCTTATCGCGTTCAGCTTCGCCGCGAAGACGGTTCGGAAGAAACTTCGATGCCGGTGATTTTTATTGACGCGCATTCGGGCAAGCATCTTTGGTCTTACGACAATCTGCAAACCGCGACCGGTTCAGGTTCGTCGCTCTACAGCGGAACAGTCAGCATTACGACTTATCTGAGCGGCAGCACGTATTATATGGAAGACACCGTGCGTAAAATCGGCACCTTCGATAGCCGCAACACGACCGGCTCGACTTATCGTTTTACCGATACGGATAATAATTGGATCGGCAGCACACAGCGCGCCGGAGTTGACGCGCATTACGGCGCGGCGAAAACTTACGATTATTTCAAAAACACTCACGGACGCAACGGAATTGACGGCGCGGGCGGTCCCGGCTACTACACTTCCATTGACGGCGTGACCGGGCTGATCAGCTCGAAAGTTCATTATGGCAGCAATTACAACAACGCTTTCTGGAACGGTTCGTATATGACCTACGGCGACGGCGACGGCACGAATTATTCACCGCTCACAACGCTCGACATCTGCGGTCATGAAATGACGCACGGCGTCACGGAACGTACGGCTAATTTAACTTATTCGGGCGAATCCGGCGCGCTCAACGAATCAATGTCCGACGTTTTCGGCGCGATGGTCGAACGATACACTAAAGGGCAAAGCTCGAACACCTGGAAAATCGGTGAACAAGCCTATACGCCTGCAACAAGCGGCGACGCTTTGCGTCATATGGACAACCCGCATTCGGCTCGTAACAGCGGCTTTACTGCCGACGACGATCCCGATCATTATTCGGAACGCTACACCGGAACCGGCGACAGCGGCGGCGTCCACATCAATTCCGGCATCGGCAACAAAGCATTTTACCTGCTGGCTGTCGGCGGCACTCATCATCGCGGCGGCTCGATGACCGGCATCGGCGCGGATGCGGCGGCGCGAATCTGGTATCGGGCTTTGACTTCTTATATGACTTCAAGCACGAATTTCAGAGGCGCGCGCACCGCAACTTTAAACGCGGCGGCGGCTCTTTACGGTTCGGGCAGCGCCAATTACAATGCCGTCGCGCAGGCTTGGACGCTGTGCGGAGTTAACTAAAGCGGAATTTTTTAATGGAAATAGACCGCAGACGACGCGGATTGAGCGGATTAAACACAGATTTATTTTTAGTTTTATCTGTGAAAATCCGCCCGTCAGCGTCGTCTGCGGTCTATTCCTGTTTTGCTGAAATCGTTAGCACCGAAATCTCCGGCGGAACGCCGAATCGAACCGGCAAAATGCTCGTCCCGATTCCGGTTGTGACGAACATATCAATGCCGTTTTCGACGACGTGTCCGAGTGCGTATCTTTGACCGTAGCTGGAAGGAACTATAATCGAGCCGATGAGCGGTAATCTGACTTGTCCGCCGTGAGTGTGTCCCGCTAAAACCAGCCGGAGATTTTCGGAAACTAAAAAATCCCCGGTAATAATACCGATTGCGTCCGGGTTATGAACCAATGCTAAAACGTTTACATCAGCCCTGTTTGTTTTTAAAGCGTTTTTAGCTCCGTTTGCATAAGAATACCACTCGTTGATTTTCAAAACCTCCGCCAGCCCTAAAATTATCAAATCCTGATTGTTATGATTGATAATTGCGGTTTCGCCGTCTAAAACCCTGATTCCGACTCGTTCAAGCTCGGTGCGGACTTTCGGCAGGTTGTAACGAAAATCGTGGTTGCCCAAAACGGCAAAAACTCCGTATTTTGCTTTGAAGCCGGAAAGATTAACGGCGATTGTCGAAGCCGGCATATTCAATTCGGCGCGATTAAATGTTTGCTCGGAAACGAAATCTCCGAGCAGCACAATCAAATCCGGGGTTTGTTCGTTTGTTAACTCAACAACCTTTCGGATTTTTTCTTCGGTGATAAAATTCGAGCCGCCATGAACATCTGAAATCGCCGCAATTTTCAAATTGTTATGCGCCGGATTCCAATGTTTAATTTTTAAATCATAATTTTTGACAACCAAGCTGCTCGGTTCATACCAAAAAGCCCACAGCCCAAAAAATAATAGAAACGGAGATAAAATCGCGAAAATAAAACGTCTTTTCCGCCAGAAATAAATCAAAAAGTTTTTCACGTTTATCTTTCCCAGGATTGTTTGGTCGGAAAATATTCGCGCCAGCGGTTGTCAACAAGCCGCACAACATCTTCGCGCGGTTCAAGCTCTTTCGGATACCAGGGTTTCATTCTCGCGTCAATCACAATCGGCGGCGAATAAGAAAGATGATGCTGCTCGACGGTTATTTCTTTGGCAAAAACGTCGGTTGCCGGATTAAACCGCGTCCACGTCGCCCACAAAAATTTGTCTGCTGTGCGCGCGTATTCAATCGAGTCGTGTAAAACGACAACCTGCCAGCCGTTAAATTTTTCCGATTTGGCGATTTGTTCGCCTAGATTCGGATTCTGCTCATAAGATTCGGTTTCCAAAACCAGGCAGCCGCCGCAAAAAGGCTCGGCTTTTTTTACTCCGACGGGCAATTCGCCCTGCCAGACGCGCTGCAAAAATCTTTTGGCTTCGCCCAAACCCATTAAAATCGCTTTCGAGCCGTAATTGATTTTGCCCGAAGCGTAATCGAGCGTGTCGAAAGATGTTTGCGTAAATATAAAGAAATCGTTTTTCCAATTGACGCGCGCGAGAATGTGTTCAAACAGCGATTTAAAGTCGCGCAAATCCTGAGGTTTGTCAGTTAATAATAAAAATTTAGTCAAAGCAAGCTGACCTTCACCCAGAATGCGAAACCCGGCGCTCAAGGCTTCGCGTCCATAGCGTTCGCGCACAACTGCTGCCGCCAGCGAATGAAATCCGGTTTCGCCGTAGCTCCACAAATCGCGCACCGCAGGCATCACGAGCGGAAACAGCGGCGATAATAATTCCTGCAAATAATCGCCAATGAAAAAATCTTCCTGGCGTGGTTTGCCGACGACAGTCGCCGGATAAATCGCGTCTTTGCGATGAAAAACGGCTTCGACGTTGATAATCGGATAATCGTGTTCGAGCGAATAATAACCGTAATGATCGCCGAAAGGTCCTTCCGGTTTTCTCACCTTTGGCGGCACTTTCCCGTAAATCGCAAACTCGGCTTCGGCAACGAGCCTGCCGTTTTCGAGCAAAGGATTTTTCGCCATCTTGATTTTGTTATCGGCGAGAACCGAAGCCAAAACCAATTCCGGCACGTCTTCGGGCAGCGGCGCAATTGCCGCCAAAATCATCGCAGGCGCGCCGCCCAGAAAAATCGTTACGGGCAATTCTTTGTTTGCTTGTTCAGCTTCGTAATGATGAAAGCCGCCGCCTTTGCCGATTTGCCAGTGAACGCCGGTCGTTTGCGCGTCGTGTCGCTGAATGCGGTACATTCCGAGATTGTGTTTGCCGTTGGTCAGGCTCTCGGTGTAAACGAGCGGCAGCGTGACAAATGCGCCGCCGTCTTCCTGCCAGGTTGTTAGAATCGGCAATTCGTTCAAATTTGCGGGACGGTCAACGACTTCCAAAACCGGAGCGCGAGAAACTTTTTTTGTCCCCAATTTCAATCCGGTCAAAGCCAAATCGCGATAATTCCACAGTTTTCCGATTTGCGGCGGGAGCAAAACTTCAACCATCTCAACAGCTTTTTTAACCAATTCCTGCGGCTTTTTCGTAAATCCCAGCTCGATTCGTTTCGCCGTCCCGAAAAGATTTGTGACGACCGGATAACGCGAGCCTTTGACGTTTTCGAAAAACAGCGCCGCGCCGCCGTTTTCAATCGTGCGGCGGTGAATTTCCCCCAATTCCAAATACGGATCAACTTCCGCCTCAATTTCCACCAAATCGTTTTCGCGGCGCAAAGCGGCGAGAAACGAACGTAAATTCGTGTGCATAATTTCAGTCAACAGTTATCAGTTAACAGTTATCAAAATAATCTTTCAATGAGAAATCGCCAAATTCGGCAAAATTTAACTGATAACTGATAAGAGATAACTGATAACTGAAAAGGCATCCGATTTCGTGTAAAGGCTCTACGAATTCGAGAGTGAAATGGTGTAAGTAGCAATCGAAAACCGGAGGCTTAATATAATAAACAAAAGAACTGTTGAAATAATTTGAGTTAAAGTTTTTTTTCGGGTTTTGAAGTTTGTGGCACGCATATTGATATATGTCTGTACGAGTGGGAAATTGAGTTCACAATTTTAGTAATAAGAAGCAATTTTAACCAAAAAGATTGAACGCCTCAGCAAGATTGACAAAATCCTAGAAAAGTTTTTACAGCATCGGCTGGCACGCGCCCGCCGTTTGAGAAGCCCGTCAGTGAAGGGGAGAGCGCGGGCGGGTTTCTCATAAAAGATAGAAAATTTAAACGAGTTTGACCGTTCGTGATTTGCCTCCTGAGCGGTCGAATAAAGAGCCTGTTGCGAAGGGGAGAGCGCAACAGGCTCTTTCTATTTGTCATAATTCTAGAGTTTGTTAAATTATTCATCCGCTAGACAATCCTTCATGGTTTCGATAAATTCAAATTTGTTTGTTTAATTGCCGAGATGGTGTAATTGGTAGCCACGCTGGTCTTAGGAGCCAGTGCCGAAAGGCGTGCGAGTTCGAGTCTCGCTCTCGGCATCAAATCGGTTCAAGGTTCAAAGCTCAAGGTGAACAGTTCTTCTTTTCAACCTTGAACTTTGAACCTTGAACCTTGAACTTTTTTATTTATGAAAAGCGAATTGGAACACGTTTCGCCGGTTCACAAAGAAATCAAGCTCGAAATCGAAGCTGAGGAAATCAAGCCGGTTTACGATAAAGTTTTGCAGCAATATACGCGAATGGCTCAAATGCCGGGCTTTCGCAAAGGACACGCGCCGACGGCGGTGGTCAAAAATCGTTACAAAGATGACATCAACAACGATGTCTTGCGAGAGATTTTGCCCGGAAAAGTTCAGCAAGCGATTGAAGAACACGAATTGCAGCCGCTCAGCGAGCCGCAGCTTCATTTGGAAAACGCCGAAAACGCTAATTTGAACGGCAGCGAATCAATCGGTTTACACGTTCACGTCGAAGTAATTCCCGAAATCGAAACGCCGAACTACAAAAATCTGGAAGCCGTCCGCCGCGTTCGTCCCGTCACGGACGAAGATGTTGACCGGCTTATCGAGAGCCGCCGACGCGAGCAGGCGTCGCTTACTCCTGTCGAAGATCGTGCCGCCGAGATGGGCGACACCGTAACCGTCAATATCAACGGGAAATTTGTTGACGACGAAGCGGCTGAGCCGATTGTCGTTGACGATTTGCAAATCGAATTGGGCGGCGAAGGCGTGGAAAAAACTTTTACTGAGAATCTCGTCGGAGCATCCGTTGATGAAGAGCGTGCGTTTGATGTCGAATATCCGGCGGATTTTTCTTCGCCCGGACTTGCCGGAAAAACAATTTCATACACGGCGAAAGTCGTTTCAATCGGCAAAATCGAGATTCCCGAAGCGAACGACGAATGGGCGGCAAGTTTGAGCGAAGGCGAAGAAAATTACGAATCGCTCGCCGGTTTGCGTCAGAAAATCCGGCAGGATTTGGAAACGTATGCAAAATCCGAATCCGACAACCGTTTGCGCGACGAGTTGATGAACAAAATGATTGACGCAAACCCGGTTGAAGTTCCGCCGACGCTTGTTAATTATCAGGCTCAGGGTTTAACGAGACAGTTTGCCGGACAAATGGAACAGCAGGGCGTTGATATGCGGCAGGCGGACGAAAAAGTCTGGCAAATGCTGTTTCAGAGAATGATGCCGCAAGCCGAACGCGAAGTGCGCGGCGCGCTTCTTCTCGATAAAATTGCCGATCTCGAAAACATCGAAATCTCTGATGATGAAGTCAATGCCGAGCTTGAAGCGATTGCCGGTTACAGCGGGCGTTCGATTGACGAAGTGCGCGAAGCTCTGACCAAGCAAAACGGTGCGGACGTAATTCGCGAGCGTATCCAAAACCGCCAAGCTATCGAAGTTTTGGTTGCCAACGCTTCGATTACCGATGGCGAATGGATTGACGAAAACGAACAAACGCC
>DASVQU010000183.1:0-59935 GCA_036388995.1 Pyrinomonadaceae bacterium
TGAAAAAGCGCGACGGACGGTTTCGATTGTTTGGTTGATGATTTCTTCTGTGTGGGCAATGCCGAAAAACGCTGCTTCAAATTGCGAAGGCGGAAGATAAATTCCCTCTTCGAGCATCGCGTGGAAAAATTTGCCGAAAAGCTCTCGGTTCGATTTGTTTGCCGTTTCCCAATCAAAAACAGGCTCGTCGGTGAAAAAGAGCGTAATCATGGAGCCGACGCGGTTGATTTGGGCTGAAAAGCCATTTTCTTCGGCAGCCACACGCAAACCGTTTTCAAGCTGCGCGCCGCGTGCTTCGAGCGTTTCGTAAATTGAGCGGTCGCGCAAGCGTCGCAGAGTCGCAAGCCCGGCGGACATTGCCAGCGGATTTCCCGACAAAGTTCCGGCTTGATAAATCGTCCCGGCTGGCGCGATTTTTCGCATTAAATCTTTACTCGCGCCATAAGCGCCGACCGGCAAACCGCCGCCGATGATTTTGCCGAGCGTCGTAATGTCGGGCAAAACGCCGAAACGCTCCTGCGCGCCGCCCCGCGCGAGTCTGAATCCGGTCATCACTTCATCGAAAATCAGCAAAGCGCCGTTGCTCGTGCAAATTTCTCGAACAGCTTGCAAATATCCTTCTTTCGGCGCGACGCAGCCCATATTTCCGACGACCGGCTCGATAATTACCGACGCGATTTCGCCTTTGTTGGCGTCGAAAATCGCCGCGAGCGCATCCGCCGAATTGTAAGGAACCGTCAGCGTATTTGCGGCGACCGATTGCGGAACGCCGGGCGAATCCGGGAGTCCGAGAGTCGCCACGCCCGAACCGGCTTTGACCAGAAACGAATCACCGTGTCCGTGATAACAGCCTTCAAATTTGACGATTTTTTCTCTGCCGGTTGCTCCGCGCGCCAGACGGATTGCCGCCATTGTCGCTTCCGTACCGCTATTGACCATCCGCACCATCTCGACCGAATGCACGGCGTCAACGATTTCCTCAGCCATTTCGACTTCGAGCGGCGAAGGCGCGCCGTAACTTGTCCCGCGAGCGGCGGCTTGTTTAATCGCTTCAATCACTTCGTCATCGGCGTGTCCCAAAATCATCGGTCCCCACGAACCGACGTAATCAACATAAGTTTTGCCGTCAACATCAGTCATCATCGCGCCTTTTGCCGAAGCGATAAAACGCGGATTGCCGCCGACCGAACGAAACGCTCTCACCGGCGAATTGACGCCGCCCGGCAACAATTCCTGCGCGCGCGAAAATAATTCTTCCGATTTGTTAGATAATTCGATTTTCGTTGAACTCATAAATTTATTTTCCCGGTTTTACACAGCAAAAAACAAGTGTTAGATAAGTTCTTTGGTTTCTTCCTTTTTGTCCGTTCCCGTACAGAAAGCCGTAGAGAAAAAGGTTAGAGTCTAATTACACTGAAGGACGCAGAAGCAGGGAGAAGAGATGCGCGGACGGGCGTTTTCTGATGGACGCATCTCTGTTTAAAGAGCGATGAACAGATTATTGCTCGGCGCGGCTGCGGGGTTTGCCGCAACCGTGCCGATGACAGTTGTGATGAAAATCTTGCACGCGAATCTTCCCGACGATGAAGATTATCCGCTGCCGCCGCGCGAGATTATTGACGAAACCGCAAAGCGAGTCGAGCTTCAAGACGATTTGAGCGAGGAAGCCAAAACCGCACTCACCTTTGCCGGACATTTTACTTACGGCACGGCAAGCGGGTCGCTGTATCCAATTTTAATTTCAAATCCCAATCCAATTAACGGCGCAGTTTACGGTCTAGGCGTATGGGGCGTGAGCTATCTCGGCTGGCTTCCGGCAGCCGGAATTTTAGGTTCCGCCACGAAACATCCCGCGCGCCGCGTGGCTCTAATGGTCGCTGCGCATCTCGTCTGGGGCGCAGCTTTGGGCGCAATCGCCGAAAGGATGAGGGATGAAAGCTAAGGAATAAAATTTAGATTTAAATCTTTTCAATTCCTCTATTTCATCCTTCATCCTTCCGCCTTCATCCTTTGTTTGTGCGTTCGCGTACAGAAGCGGCGCGCCGCCGTTCGCTAGTTTTAAAATATACAATTTTGAAACTTCAAAGGGGTGTTTTATGGCTACGGCGGAAAGCAATCTTAATCCGAACGAGGGCGGCGAGCGTTTGTGGCGGCAGACATACGCCGGTTCGCAATCCGGCGAACAAAGCGAATCTGGTTTCAGAAAACAATCGCAAATTAATGTCGGCGAAACCGAGCGCATTGTGTCGGGCATCGGCGGCGGTTTGCTCACGGCATACGGTTTGACGCGCGGCGATCTGATCGGCGTCGGAATTGCCTTGCTCGGCGGCAGTTTGGTTTATCGCAGCGCGACCGGGCACTGCTCGGTTTACGGTGCAGCCGGAATCAACACGGCGGCGAAAGAAAATATGACGAGCGTCAAAGCGAGCAGCAGCGTGCGCGTTGACGAGGCTTTGACGATTAACGCGCCGGTCGAGGAGATTTACAATTTCTGGCGCAATTTCGAGAATTTGCCGCAATTTATGTATCACCTCGAATCGGTCACGAAACTCGACGAGATGCGCTCGCATTGGAAAGCGAAAGCGCCGCTCGGAATGACCGTTGAGTGGGACGCGGAAATTATTTCTGAAACTCCCAACGAGTTGATTTCGTGGCGCTCCGTCGAAGGCGCAGACGTTTCAAACGCCGGTTCGGTTCGTTTTCTTCCTTCGACCGGCGGACGCGGCACAGTCGTTAAAGTCGAATTGCGTTACGAGCCGCCCGCAGGAAAATTAGGTGCCGCAGTCGCCTGGTTGACGGGCGAAGAGCCTTCCGTCCAAATCCGCGACGATTTACGCCGCTTTAAACAATTAATGGAAACGGGCGAGATTCCGACGATTGAAGGACAACCGGCGGGACGCGCTTCGAGCACGACGAAATACGACCGGAAATAAGGATTCTTAGCATTTGAAACAAGGGGTTTTTTATGAAAGCAGTTTGCTGGTACGGAAAAGAAGATGTGCGCGTCGAGGAAGTGCCGGATCCCAAAATAATAAATCCGCGTGATGCGATTGTGAAAATTTCTTCGACGGCGATTTGCGGCTCGGATTTGCATTTGTACAACCATATGATTCCGACGATGCAAAAGGGCGACGTTCTCGGTCACGAGTTTATGGGCGAAATCGTCGAAGTCGGTCCGAAAGTCGGGAATTTGAAAGTCGGAGACCGAGTGATCGTGCCGTTTCCGATTGCATGCGGCAATTGTTTTTTCTGCCGCAAAGAGCTTTATTCGTGCTGCGATAATTCAAATCCGAATTCGCATTTGGCTGATACGATGTACGGCTACACGACCGCCGGAATTTTCGGTTATTCGCATTTAACAGGCGGTTACGCGGGCGGGCAAGCCGAATACGCTCGTGTGCCTTACGCTGATGTCAATCCGTTTAAAGTGCCGGACAATCTTTCGGACGAACAGGTTTTGTTTTTGACAGACATTTTCCCGACCGGCTATATGGCGGCGGAAAACTGCAACATTCAACCGGGCGATACGGTCGCCGTCTGGGGCTGCGGTCCGGTCGGACAATTTGCGATTAAATCGGCGTTTCTTTTGGGCGCGGAGCGCGTGATTGCGATTGACAGCGTGCCGGAACGCCTCGCAATGGCGCGGCTTGACGGCAGAGCCGAAGTTATTAATTACGACGAAGTTGAGGATTTGCACGAAGTTTTAAAAGAAATGACCGGCGGAATCGGACCGGATTCGTGCATTGACGCGGTGGGAATGGAATCGTTCGGCAAAAACGTCGGCGCGATTTACGATTGGGTGAAAAACAAGACCGGGTTGGCTACCGACCGTTTTCACGCTTTGCGGCAGGCGATTTTCTCGTGTCGCAAAGGCGGGACGGTTTCGGTTCCGGGCGTTTACGGCGGACTGCTCGACAAAGTTCCGTTCGGCGCGTTTATGCAAAAAGGCTTGACGATGAAAACCGGACAAACGCACGTTCACAAATATTTGCCAACGCTTCTCAATCATATTTTAAACGGCGACATTGACCCGTCGTTTGTTATCACGCACCGTGCGAGTTTGGATGACGCTGCGGAAATGTATGAAACGTTTGAAGTCAAAAACGACGACTGCATCAAGGTCGTGCTGAAACCCGATTTTTCGGGCGGCAACGGCAAAATGGCGTCGGATCACGTTCACTAAATTTTATTGGAGGTTTATTAATGGCAGAAAATCAAGCAGCGAAAACGTCGCAATCGGGCGATCCGGGCAGCACGCCGGGCAGCGCCGAAGGCGACCGCGAAACTGTCGAGCAGGATTTGGAAGAAAAAGGTTTGGGAGAAGGCGAAGACGATAAAAATTCGAAAGCGGATAAACCAAAGTCTGACTAAAATCCGATTGAAAATCAAAGGCGCGTTCGGCGCGGGAGTGAGTTTTACAAACATTCTCGCGCCGATGGCTTTTGTCTAAAAGCTATGATTAATTTTGTCATTTTCGATGTTGACGGAACGCTCGTTGACTCGGTTGATTTGCACGCCGAGGCTTGGCAGCGAGCGTTTGAAAAATACGGCAAAAAAGTCGAGTATCAAAAAATCCGTGACCAAATCGGGAAAGGTGGCGATCAATTAATGCCGGTTTTTTTCTCGGAAAACGAGCTGAAAGATTTCGGCGAAGAAATGGAAAAATATCGCGGCGAGCTTTTTAAAAACGAATATCTGGATCGCGTCAAACCATTTCCGAAAGCGCACGATTTAATTAAAAAAGTCGCCGAAAACCGCAAATCGGTCGCGCTGGCTTCGAGCGCAAAGCCGGACGAGCTTGAACATTTCAAAAATATTCTGGACATCGCTGATTATCTAGCCGGAGCGACGAACGCCGACGACGCCGAAAAATCAAAGCCGCACCCGGATATATTTGAAGCCGCATTGCGGCGTCTCGGAAATCCGCCAGTGGAAAAATGCGTGGTCGTCGGCGACGCGCCTTACGATGCGATTGCGGCGCGAAAAATCGGACTTCAAACGGTAGGCGTTTTAAGCGGCGGTTTTCCCGAACAATGGCTGCGCGACGAAGGCTGCGTCGAAATCTATCAAAACCCGGCTGATTTGCTCGCGCAATACGGCACCTCGCTTTTGGGCAGGAGACCTGACGGAAGAGATTACAAAGCAACTGCTTAAAATTTGGCAGTGTCCTAATTTGTGTTGCTTACTCCGGTGCTGAGCGGCGCACTCAGACTCCGATTGATAAAAGAGTAAATTGACCGGCGCGTCAGGCTGAAGCAACTTTTTAGGCTGCCGGCTACTAATCGGTCTGTGATATACGCCATTGAGCCGCTCTCCGGTCTATCTCTTTGATGAAACCATCTTTGCCATCCATATATCCGTCCATGCTCTGCGGATGTTCCTCCGCCAACTGCCTCTTTAACTCACTGTATCTTTGCGCGTCTTCGGGGTTGGCAATCATATAGTCGCGGAACGCCAAGTGACGTTTCACCTCGGCTGAGCCGGTCTCAAATGCGTGAATCTGATGCGTCCTGATTCCTTCCTGATTATCCTTACGAAAGTAGCGGCGACCGGGAATGCCGAACTCACCCTTCGCTTCATAACCGAGCGACTCCATTGCCGAACTCCGACCATTAACTTCAGTAATGTCTCTGACCTCGACCAACAGATCAATAACGGGCTTTGCGTATATGTTCGGAATGGCTGTGCTGCCGATGTGGTGGACGGCTGTAACATTCTTGCCTAGTGCGGAAGCAATTTGTTTTGCTTCCACCTCAAATGCATCCCGCCACCTGGGATCGTGTGGGACAATTTCTACTTTTCTCATGAATTAAGCACCTCACGAACAGCTTGTAAACGACAACTTCATAATAACGTTTTATGAGTATCGTTTTTACAAAACTTTGACTAGCTAAACCGTCATTCTTCCGCAACACAAATTAAGACACTACCTAGAATTTTTGTAGTTTGACACTCACGGCAGATTTGGTTTGAATAAAGCAGAATAAAATCCGCGTGCAATATTGCTTGCCGATGTCAACGTTTTTGCTGAAAATAGTTTATAACGTCCGCTGATAAAACAAATGCCGCATACGCCGCCTTTATTTGACGATTTACTTTTGATTTTGCTGGCTGCCGTGCCGGTTGCTTTCCTGTGTCTCAAACTGAGAATGCCGATTCTCGTCGGTCTTATGCTGACCGGAATTATGATCGGACCTTACGGTTTGGGTTTGATCAAGGAAATTGAAGCGATTGAGATTCTGGCGGAAATCGGCGTTGTTTTGCTGCTTTTTACCATTGGTCTGGAATTTTCGCTACGTCGCCTTCGAGAGATGCAGCGATTGGTTTTTGTCGGCGGCGGTTTGCAGGTTTTGCTGACGATTTTGGCGGCTGTCGCGCTCGAAACTCTGGTCGGACAGCCGATCAACAAAGCAATCTTTTTCGGTTTTTTGTTTGCGCTTTCCAGCACGGCGATTGTCTTAAAAAGCTATGTCGAACGCGCCGAGATTGACGCGCCGCACGGGCGCGCGGGCGTCGGAATTTTGATTTTTCAGGATTTGAGCATTGTTTTGATGATGCTGCTCGTTCCGCTGCTCGGCGGCAGACAAGCGACTTCCCTGTCTGCTGTTGTTTGGACTTTGGGGACGGCGTTTCTCGCTTTGGGCGGAATCATCGCAGCATCGTGGTTTATAGTTCCGCAGCTTTTGAAACAAGTCGTCAAAATGCGCAGCCCGGAAGTTTTCGTAATTTCGGTGGTTTTGATTTGTCTCGGAACGTCCTGGCTGACTTCGCAATTCGGGCTTTCGCTCGCGCTCGGCGCGTTTATCGCCGGAGTTATCATTGCCGATTCCGAATACAGCCATCAAGTCGTCGCCGACATCCTGCCTTTTCGAGACGTTTTTAACAGCTTGTTTTTTATCTCAATCGGAATGCTGCTTTCAATGAGCGCGTTGATGGAAAATCTGGCATCCGTGCTGATCCTGGCGGCTCTTTTGATTGTCGGTAAAGCTCTGATTATTCTTGGCGTCGTCAAGTTTCTGGGCTATTCGTTGCGAGTTTCGACGATGACGGCGCTCGGATTGGCGCAGGTCGGGGAATTTTCTTTTGTGCTCGCAAAAGCCGGGCGCGCTGAAGGCTTGATGCCCGATGCCGATTATCAACGTTTTCTGGCAGCTTCGATTATCTCGATGATTGCGACGCCTTTTTTGATTGCGGTCGCACCAAAAATCGGTTATTTCCTGCAATCTTTGACAAGCGATCAGCCGGTCGGAGATGTGACGGAAACGGGCGGCGAAAGCGAAATTTACAAACTGCAAAACCACGTCATCGTTGTCGGTTACGGGCTGAACGGGCGCAATCTGTCGCGCGTTTTGCGAGCTGTCGCGCTGCCTTACATCGTTTTGGAAGTCAACTCCGAAACCGTCCGGCGCGCTAAAGCGGAAGGCGAGAAAATGATTTTCGGCGACGGGACACGCCGCGAAGTTCTGCATCACATCGGCGTCGAACGCGCATCGGTGCTGGTCGTCGCCATTTCCGATCCGGCGGCTGGGCGGCGGATTGTCGGACAGGCGCGGCAGATGAATCCGAAACTTCACGTTATCGTGCGAACCCGTTACGTTTCGGAAATCGCCGAGCTGCTCGAAATCGGCGCAAACGAAGTGATTCCCGAAGAATTTGAAACGAGCATCGAGATTTTCTCGCGCGTTTTGCACCGCTACGGCGTCGCGCGAAACATTATCGAACGGCAAATCGGAGAAATTCGGCGACAAGGTTACGAAATGCTCAGGTCTTCTTCGCTCCCGATGATTCATTTATCCGAATTCGCCGACGCTCTGGACGGCACGGCGACGGAAACGATTTTTCTGACAAACGAATCTCCGGCGCTCGGAAAAACGCTAGCGCAACTCAATCTGCGAAATCAAACGGGAGTCACGGTAGTCGCCGCAGTCCGCGCCGGAGCAACGGAAATCAATCCGGGCGCGGACTTTAAGCTGCAAACCGAAGATATTCTGGTGCTGCTCGGAGCTACGGAAAAAATTGACGACGCCAGAAAGATTTTACAATCCGACGACGCAAGCGGATTTAATCCGTAAGCTCCAGAACTCCGTTTCTGCTTCCGGCTATAAAGCGGATTTGAAAGCGCCGGCAGCACAATTAGCGCGCGATCATTGAGATTCCGTAAAACCTGGCATTTTCGGAAAACAATCTACGTTTGTAAGTTTGAGTAAAATTTGACGGATGAAAGGAGTCGCAAAAAAATGTGCGGTTCCTTTCATCTTTTCAAAAGCGAGTTATTGCTAATGGGTGCCTTCCGCAATACTATTTTTGCATCAAGAATTATTGTCATTAACTTGATTAGCGTCGTCGCCTTGAGTGAAAAAGCAAAAGCCTTTTATCTAAAGTACGGATTCAAAGAAATGCTTAACGACCCGTTTCATCTCTACATTACTTTGAAAGATGTTAAGAAATTTGGTCTGGCGTAAAAGCGGCTCAAATCAAGAGCTGCTTTTATTCTTCCTTCGGAGCATTTTCCAGCGAGCCTTCCAATGGAGAATCCAATCTCGGAACAATTTTGGACGAGTTATCCAACGTTCAATCCACACAGACATTTTTTTTCGGGAACATCATTCTCATGCCCACAATTCCAAGAGATACATAGGAAAAGGTAATAGGGAAAATAAATAACCACAGTACATCTGTGTTGTCGGCTTTAGGTTTGCTTGGGTCACTAAAAATCCAAGCGAAGTGAAACAGTAAAATAGCCGGAAAACAGCCGATAGGAATGAATGTCCACCATAGTAAGTGTTCCATCAATTTTGGATAACAAGAAACAACGCCTCCAATCGCAAAGCCGCTGAAGAATACAATTATGCTAGCAAGCAAGGCTCCTTCTGCATGCATACGATATTTTATTGCGAGACACATCCAGCCGAGTGCACAAATAACTACAACCAAAAAGATCGGAACAGAAATCCATCTAATGCTAGTTGGCTCTACCTTTTCGGATGCTGTTGGCAGAAGCATTAAGGCGAAGAGGAGTAGAATTACTGTAATGAAAATGTTAGTACTGGCTAATAAGAATAAACGCTCGCCGAACTCTATGTCTTCCGGCGATCTTTCTTTCGTGGGTTCTGAATTGCCTGGTGTCTGTGGCAGGGGATTTTCTTTGTCGGATGGCTTAGAGGAAGTGGTTTTCGCGGAGGGGTATTTATAGCTAAAGAACCCTGCGGTTTCCGTCATCATCTGGGCACCTATGAAGCAGTAAACCGTTGATACGATTAAAGCCGCAACCAAAAATGAGCGTAAATCTACTTCTATAGGCGGTTCTTTAGCTGGTTCACCCCCAGCCGGTTTATCCTGTGTTTCTGATTTGAAACCAAAAGTTAATACAAGGGTGAGCACGGTAATACTTACGCCGGCAGATGCTATGAGAAAATTAACATACTGTTCGCAAAGTTTCAGGTAATCAACTTCATTCATTTAATTCTCGCCTTTCGTAAGGAGGCTAATCTAAAAATAAGGAACAGATTTAGATTAAATTAAGGTATCTCCTTCACATTCGCCAATCACGACCCCAGGTATCGAGGAAAACCGCATTTTTGCTATCTTGCATTTTTAACTCTTATTTACTAACGCACCAAAAGGAAGCAAAAACTATCATGTTTTTTCAAATCCACAATCCCTCCATAATGATGGTTCAAGGAAAAGCCGAGCGAAGTTAATAAAGGCTGCAATGACATTTGTGGCTGCCAAACCCGCTTATGGGAATGTTTTCAAGAGTGATAAGATAGTTTCTTACGATAGATAAACAAAGATGAAAAAGACTTTTTCTATTCTCATAATCGTTCTGTTTTTAGCGAATCTTCAGGTTTATTCACAAACATTTTGTCAGAATACGAAAGCGGATTCCTCGACGGGCAAATCGGAAGACTACGTATATAAGGAATATTCAAATAAAAAGGGAGAGAAAAAGAAGCTTCACCTCAAAATAGTTCAGCCTACAGACGATTTACCGTATAAAAAACGTCCTTTGATAATCGGTCTGCATGGCAGCGGTTTTATGAATACTTGTTTTTTCGAGGCTTGTTATCTCAAGTATAGCAAAGGTGTTTTGACTAAATACTTTACTCCGCAAGGTTTTGTTACCGTTTCTATTGAATATCGCTTAAATTCACCTTTTGATTTCAATCCGCCGAATATCAAAGACGATAAATTAAAAGAGGCGCACTTTAAAGCAGTTCAAGACGTGCGCCAGGCTATGAAGCTTATTTCTGAAAATGCCGATAATTGGGGAATTGATAAAGATAACGTTTTCCTTCTTGGAACAAGCGCGGGCGCGATAACCGCACTCCACACCACATTCCTTGATGATGATGAAATCCCCAAAGATTTACTTGAGAAATACGGAGAGATTGTGGAAAGAGAAAAGATAAAGGGCGTTATCAGCATTTCCGGGGCTATTTATGATTTGTCTTATCTTAACGGCTGCGATAAAACTCCGCTAATGATAGTTCACGGTAAGAAGGATTTTATCGTACCGGTTGATAAAGGCTTTTACCTGAAAATGAAACATCTGACGCCTGTTTACGGCGGAAGGGCGGTTTTTGAGCAGGCTCAATTAAAAAGTATTCCTGCAAAAGGATTCTTTTACGACTATGGACATGATTACCCGGAAAGCTTATTAACCGAAATATTCAAAAATGCAAATGATTTTATTCGCTCGAATCTCACCTGTTCCGCCGTAAAATGATTTGCTTACTGTGATAAAACAATCAAATAACCTGTCGCTGATTATTCCGTCGCTCCATAGTTCATTTTTATCCAGTTAACTGTGTTCACCATTAGAAACCGAAATTCATTCCTGTATAAACCATATTCGAGTTAAAACCGACATTCATATTTCCGGTGTAAAGATTCGATAAATGATGATATTTATACCCGATAATTAAATTCCTGTTGTTTTTAAGCCCGATTTCCACACCGCCGCCCATTTCAGCCGTAAAGTTAAGCTTAGCGCCTGTCGCTCTCGGATTAAGCGGAGTCCGAAGATCCGGCACGACTTGCGTAAAATACATAATTCCGATGTTTCCGGCAGCAAAAGGCTGGTATTTTTTACCTCTTCGAAAATTTAGTTGTAAACCGCCCGGCGCGATACCATATCCATAGACGGTTTTCCGGTCACGGACAATTTGAGTTGTTCCGCCGGAGGTTTGAAATTCTCTATTACGAGGATAATTAAGAATTGCAACCGGGATTAAATCCGCAACATACCTGAGTTTGAGCGAGCGGCTTTCCAGTGCGACGTGTGAGTACCGAAAAGAAAGCATTCCGAAATTCCCGCCTGCCGAAGGACCGCGTAAATCCTTATGAAAAGTCGAAACTCCGACATTAAAACCGATTTCATTTCGGCTGGTCGAGTATTCGCCTTCTTGTGCTAATGAAGAAGATTCGTTTTGAGATTTTCCTTTTGAATTATCAGTTTTAGTCGAAGGGTTTTGTGCTTGTGAGGAGTTCAAGCTGAAAACCAAAATAATAAGCCAGAGAACAGCATTCCGGCTAGAAAAGAAATAAGTCATTTTTATCAATAATTAATCAGTTAGTTTTTGTTCCTTTTCAGAAACGCCCAATAATTCTAAAAACTTTCGTCTTTAAAACAAAAGCAGAAAAGGACATTTCTTGCACCTTCAACATTAACCCTGTTTAATTAGGCATACTCCCTCTTGTTAAGTTTTAAAAGTATCATAAACAAATCGCTCTAGTCGGTACGCAAGCCGACAATCATTCGATTTAAGATTAAATAGAGCGGCGGAGCAATAAACAAGCCATTTTGTTTAGCAATTTTATCAGTCATTTTATATTTGTTTGGTGCGCTTATTTTTGATATTAAAAAGAATGGGAAGCGTCACATAATAGACTTTGTAGCTGAAGAAACGAAGCTGAACGAATCTATTGAAGGGAAATATGCTATTGGGTGCGTGAAAGAATAGAGTAAGCAAAGTAAAAAGCGGTTAAGGTTAATTTAAGGGTTAAAGATTTGGTAATGTACACTTGGGTAGGTGCTTCTTAGTGTCTCAAAAACGTTACCTTACGAGACACTCAAAAGTGATATATTCTGTCTCAAAAACGACCCTTTTTGAAACGAGATTTCTGAGTGGCAAAGTTTGAAATGTGGGATTAAAATCCTCCGATATAGTTCATTTGTATTCTATAAAAGGTTAAAAGATATGAACCTTAAAATTAAATACTTTCTTTTTTTTGGTTTGATTTCATTATTTTTTGCGAGCTGTAGTTTTTCCATTAAACCAATCTATAATAAGCAGGATATAGCTACGGCTGACGAACTTGTTAAAAAGTATCACCAGTTACTGAACGAAGAAAACTACGAGGAACTTTATAAATTGACCGATGAGCATGCCAGAGCGACAAAAAGCAAAGATGCTTTTATGCAACTGATGACACAAATACGCGGTCAATTTGGTAAGGTTCAAGGCTCATCTAGATTAGATGCGAAGGCGATCCCTCAAGCGGCGGCAACTCAGGTCGAAGCAATCTACCACACGAAATACGAAAAGGAAGAAATAAAGGAAAAGTTTGTGTTAATAGTAGCGGGTAAAAACGCGGGAATCTTTTCCTATGAAATTATTCAATGATGTAAAAACCATCTCATAAACGCCCGTTGTTGACACAAAATTCAACTCTTCCAAAATAGTCTCTTTTGCCTTTTCTGTTCGTTTGTCAAAACTTTATTTTATCTTATAAATCAATAAATTAAGCATTTTTCTGTTTTTCAGTCTTAATGTGTCAAAAGTCGTGTCATAATCAAAATCCCAAAACGTTCGTGTTTTAGACTTTTGACACATCCCGTTTGTCTAATCTAGAAAGTTGGAATTTAAAGGAATCTAAGCAAATGAAAATCGGTTGTGCGCGTGTCTCAACCTTTGATCAGACAAATGGCGAAAACTTTAATGAAAAATCCAGCGAATAAAAGTGCCGATATTTGCAATACATTAAAAATTTCCAGATCAACGCTTTATAGATACTACCCGGATAAAGAAAAAAGGATAGCCAACCAATCAGATTAAAGCCATTGTCTTTAATAGCTTACATATGTCAAAAAGGGACGTTTTTGAGACTATGTTTCGCCTCACGTCAAATAGTTTGATGGCAGTGGTTCGAGTTCACTCAACTATTCATTTGAGTTTTTCGCGGATGACGCAAAACTTAAATTTAAATATTGGTCAGTGAAAAGCCGACTACTGAAATTCGGACTTGTTATCCATCCCAATACTAATCTTGCTGTTCCGCTCAAAGCGACATTATTTTGTTCAAACAAAACGTTTGACGGATTGCCGATGTCTTGAGGTCTCTGCCAGATTCCAACTCTTCCAGTTAAAATAACAGGCGCGGAAACACGTACTCTTTTACTCCAAACTCGTGGAATACGACTATTTTGTTGGCTGCTATAAAATAAAGTTCCTTCAAAATAAAGTTGCGGGTAAAAAACACCGTTAATATAACCGCTTGCATTAGCGATTTCTCGCGTATTAAAGCCGCTAGCCCCGCCGAAACGAATCGTGTCGTTTTGTACACACGGGAAACAAATATACGGAGCATAAGCACGACTATACGAGCCAGAAATATCAATATTATTTCCGCGTAAGAAAACCGTGCTGTTATAACCATTGCTTCGGTCAAAGGTAATCGTAAACTCGGTTAAAGAATTTGTTTGTGCTTGAGTCGAAAAGGTCAGATAAACAACTAAGCAAAGCGTTATTAAGGTTAGCTTCAAAACTCCCATAATTCCTAAATCCTAAGGCTTTATACTGATTAGCGCGAAGCTATTAAACTTATTATCATACGGTATTAAATTCTGCATAAAAATTTATACGGAATATCTAAAAGATTCTTTTCAGCAGTTTCCTGTAAAATCACCAAACTAAAGCGGCAAAAAAAATCATTAGTTTTTGTCTCAAAAAGGGTTCTTTTTGAGACGGAATTAACCAAAATACTGCTTGAAAACATCGCTCAAGATTCCATAAAAGAAGATATAAATTGAACAGATAATCAACTCACCTAGGGTAATAGCCAGAATATATTTCTTAAAATCTATTCTCAAAACTCCTGCCACATAACAAACGGCGTCAGTTGGCAAAACAGGAAAAAAAGACCAGAAAAAAACGAAGAAAAATCCGGTTGGTTTTTGTAACTGTTCTTTTATTTTGATGATTTTGCCGGGATATTTTTTTTCGAGGTATGTTCCAAAACCGAGATAGTCGGAGAAATAATAAATCATCGTGGATGAAAAGATAATTCCTGTAATTGAAATCAATAAAACAAGAAACGGATTATTTGGCAAAAGAATTGTACCCGCTAAAACGAAAGGTGTACTTGGCACTAGAGTCAAACCGCGCAAGAGACTAATAAACAGATAAATAATCAGCACACCGCCTTTAAATTCTTCAATAAATGCGGCGATTTTTTGAGGCGTAAAATGTTCCGAGTAAATAAAGAAAATTCCAATACAAGTTATTAAAAACAAAATCCAGCTAATAGTGAGAATTTGTTTAAATCTGGATTGGTCTTTCATACACCTAATCAGTCTCAAAATGAGTCATTTTTGAGACTGTTTTTTAGTCGATTAGTCAAAACTTTCGTTATCGAGCAAGAGTTTTGCCGCCTGCTCGAACGGGGCATTTGGGGCGATAAGTCTGATTGCATAAAGAAGATTAGCCGTCCGTTCCGTCACTTGCTGCTCATCCGCAGGTAAGCTTTCTATAACTTCCTGAGCCAAGTGAACGACCAAATCCACAACAAGAAGTTGATTCCGCAACTGTTTGTCGGACTCAGTTAATGAGTTGCCTTTAGGATACAAATTATGTATCTGATCGTGCACTTCCTTTAATGCATTATGTAAGAAAATACGCTGTTCTTCTGTCATCACTTTATAATTATTAAGCTAAAAAAATCCCAAATATATCTGCGCCGCAAACGTCGCCAAAAGGGCGTTTTTGAGACGGTAAAGAGAAAACTTTCAATTAGGCAATCTAGCCAAAATCAGATGTAGAAAACACGGAATACCTAAATCATAAGGGTCGTAATTCTTGATAACAACTCTTTTCTCTTTATTCTGATTCCTATAAATAAAAATAGTATCAATTCCAACATCAGTAGCTATTGGCTTTCGCACATACTCTTTCTCGGCTGAAAGAAAACCTGATTGTTCAATAAATTGAATAAACTGCGTTACCTGCTGTTGATGAGCCTTGTTTTCAATCTTGACAGGTATTTCTCTACCGTCTATAACCGCTGTCTTTTGGCAATCTTCTTGTTCAATTCTTCCATCAGCATAAAAGGTTTTATTCCAAATTAAACGGCATCCTTTACCAACCTGACCAGTAACTTCCATAGAAATTGTAAGAAGGAAATTCTCAGTTGAAACGGATTGTTGTGTTTGAGAATAAGCGATTGAATTGAATAAGAAGAGGCTAAAAATTAAGGCTAGGATTTTCATAGATTAAGTCTTTTCAATTTATAAGATTTCTGTCTCAAAAAGGGTCGTTTTTGAAACAAAATAATATCACTTTTGATTGTCTCGAACAGGGGCGTTTTTGAGACTGTTTGAAGCCGTCCAGATAAATTACTCAAAATATACGTAATTAATTGTCGATAAATCAACGGTGTATTCACTTGCTGGTTGAGACAAATCTTCTTGGCGATTGGCGACTCGTTATGTGCTTCTCAAGATTCTTGTCACATAATTAGCCAGATTGGTGTTTCTCTAATGAAAGTAAACTCACTTCCAGACACATTCAAAGAAATAATGAATACTTATCAGAAGAAATTTAAAATACTGCTTACAGATAGAAAAGGATTTTCCGCATTGCAAATCCTTGCTCTTTGCATCCTGACAGCAATTCTGGCTTTTGCTGCGATGGGTCAAACAACGGACGAAATGCCGCCGCCCGTAGCCGACTATCACATTCACATCCAGAGCTTAAGCATGTCGAAAAACCTAACGCCTTCTCAACTTCCTGTCATTGAACTGCCGAAGGAGTTTGAACAACTGCTCCGGGACAAAGAAAAATTCGGCGGCAGAATTAAAAACAAATCTGCTCTTACCAATTTATACACGAAAGACACGTTAGTTCTGGAGCCGAGGTCCAACATCTGGCTTCGCGGCGAGCGAGCTCTTCAGTACGTGTTTGACGGAACTGTAATTGCTCATTTACAGCCGACTGCCTATGAAATGAACGGTTCGGCAGGATTTATTATTGGTGTCGAAATGACTTCAGCAAGCGCAGCGGGTGAACCCGCCTCAAGCTTTCAATATGTCTTAAGAAAGGAAGCGGACGGAAAGTGGCGAATTTCGTCCGAGAGCTTTACCCTTAGCGGTCCTCCCGTAGCGAAGGAACACACGCCCGAATCAATGGTCGCTGAACTTGATGATGCCGGGATTCAAAAGGCAGTAGCGCTTTCGACTGCTTTTGTTTGGGGAAGCGTTCTTTACAACCCTCCGATACCGGATGAATACGCAAAAGTTAAGGCGGAGAACGACTGGATTGCCAAAAATGTATCACGGTTCCCGAATCGTCTTGTCGGCTTCTGCAGTTTCAACCCGCTTAAGGATTACGCGCTCGAAGAACTTGATCGTTGTGCTAAAAACCCCCACATAAAAGGCTTGAAGTTTCACTTCTCAGATTCAGGCGTTAATCTCAGAAAACCTGAGCATGTGGAGAAAGTCCGTCGGGTTTTTAGCGCAGCTAATGAACGTCGAATGCCGATTGCTGCTCACATAGCAACTTTGGAAACGGTGCGTAACGCAGAATTTAACAGACAGCAGGCAGAAGCTTTCCTGAATGAGATTCTGCCGGTTACGCCCGACATTACAGTTCAAATCGCGCATATGGCAGGAGACACGGGCTATCCGGAAAGTTCGGATGCTGCCATGGAAGTTTTCGGAAATGCAATAGCAGCAGGCGATAAGCGAACCAAAAATCTTTATTTCGATGCTGCCGTATTGACCCGTTTTGACAAGGCTACCGAGACTCGTTTAGTAAAGCGGATGCGGCAAATAGGAATGAATAGGATTTTAAACGCCTCGGACCGAACAGGCTCAAAGAATCCAACGCCCGGTGAAAATTGGAAATTATTTCTTCAGTTGCCATTGACGAGAGATGAGTTAAAAACGGTTGCCGGCAATGTTCTGCCATACTTACGTTAAACTATTTATAAGACAGTTTATCTACTATTTTGATTGTCCCAAAAAGGGTCGTTTTATGACAGGCTGCGAAGTTTGTAAAAGTCATTTTGTAAACCTTTTTTGGAGTAAGCGAAAAAGCCAATTTCTACTAATGATTTGTCTTTTTAAACTCCAAATATGCTTCGTAAAATCGTTCCGGCTTTCATTTTAGTTACTTCGGTTAAGCCTGGTATTTCAAATTGATTGCGAACAATTTGCATGTCTTTGTCAAAGACGCAAAATTCACAACTGCTAGCTGATTTTATTGATGTTTGTGTTGATTTGATTTTTGATGTTTGGCGGATTTACTTTTGATAAGGAAAACGGTTAATAATCGTAAACGCCCGATAAATTTGTTCGAGCAGAATGACTCGCGCAGCTTCGTGTGTAAAAGTCATTTTTGAAAGAGACAGTTTTAAATTCGCGCGCGCTGTAATTACTTCGGAAACTCCGTCCTGACCGCCGATTATAAAGATTATTTCTTTCAAACTGCGGTTTTGCCAATTTTCGATTTCCCCGGCTAATTCGCGCGAAGCGATTTGTTTTCCCGCAACATCCAGCAAAACCGTAAAAGCATTTTCCGACAGGATTTCCAAAATTCGTTTGCCTTCAGTTTCTTTCGTATCGTGCGGCTGGCTTTCTTTGATTTCCGAAATTTCGACGCGCGCAAAATGCGACAAGCGGGCGAGATATTCTTCCTGTAGCGCGCGCCAGTTTTTGTCCTTGGTTTTGCCAATCCAAACAAATCGAAAACGCATTTCTAAAAAATATTGATTTAAATTTACAACCGCGCGCTGCAATATTTGCAGTAAACAGCATCAATGTCGTGCCCTTGCTCGCTGCACTCCGGGCAGGCTTGCGTCGTTGCGGGTTTTCTGGCGGCTTGCGACAGCTCGACGGTGACGATTCCGGTCGGGACGGCAATAATGCCGTATCCCATAATCATCACGATTGACGCCAGAGTTTTACCGAGCGCAGTTTGCGGAGAAAGATCGCCGTAACCGACGGTCGTTAAAGTCACGATTGCCCAGTAAATGCCGGTCGGAATATTAATAAATCCGTTTGCCTCGCCTTCGACGACGTACATCAGCGAGCCGATAATTACGACGAGTGAAAAAACCGCCAGCAGAAAAACGCTGATTTTGCGTCGGCTCGCCCGTAAAGCGGTCGAAATTACGTTTGCCTCGCTCAAATATTCGGTTAACTTAAAAATGCGGAAAATACGCAGTAGGCGTAAAATGCGGATCGTCAATAAATATTGGCTGCCGACGAGAAAAACGCTCAGATACGTCGGAATGATAGCGAGCAAATCAACCATCCCGAAAAAGCTCATCGCATAGCGGAGCGGTTTTCGGACGGCGAAAAGTCTCAAAATATATTCGAACGTAAACAGCAGCGTAAAAAACCATTCGATTAAATAAAGCAAATCTCCGTATTCGGCTCTGATGCTGCCGACGCTTTCGAGAACGACCGCTGTGACGCTCAAAATGATGCACCAAATTAATGTCACATCAAAAATTTTACCGGCGCGCGTTTCGGCTTCAAAAATTACTTCGTGCAACACGCTGCGCCAGTGCGCATCCGGGCGTTCACTGAGATCGGGTTTCATTTCAAGCAAGAATCTGTGTCCGGCGTTTAGAAAAATCGTGCTTCTCGATTAGCTCGAAAATCTTTTGAGCGATTTTTCTGCCGCCGATGTCGGATGGCTCGATTGGGTTCGCGTAATCGGCTTTTTGGCTGCAAATCAAACGCAAATCCAGAAGCGGCAAATTGTTAAGAATTGCCTGCCGGATAATCGCGTCGTTAAACGTAGCCAAAGCGGCGACGGCAATTCGCTGAATCTGCTCATCGGGAAAGCTCGGAAAATAAATCGTGCAAAGGGCTGTCGGCAAATTTTTCGACAAAACCGTTCGGAGCATTTCGCTGTAATCCTGCTCGAAACGCTCCGCGCGGTTTGCCAGCTCATTCAAAACTTGGGCGGCAGATTCGGCGCGCATTTGCAGCACATCGGCGTTCATTAACGCATCGTTACCGCCAACGCTGATTATTAAATGCGTTGCAGTTTCCGGCAAATCCGAAAGCTGACGCGAAACATTTCCGGTTACATTGCCGTCAACCGCTTTCAGAGTCGCTTGCCAATCCGCCGGAATCGCTTCGCGCAGATGCGCGACGACATCTTTTCCTAAGCCGACGTAGGATTTGTTATCGAAAATCGAATCGCCGAGCAAAACAATGTGAGCCATTTATTTTTTGTACAATCTATTAAAGATTTTCCGGGATTTGGACTCGTTTGGCATCGCGCCAGAGGCGCTCCAGGTCGAAGAATTCACGCGATTTTTCCTCAAAAATATGGACGACGAAATCGCCGTAATCCATTAAAATCCATTCGGCGGTGTTGTAACCTTCGATTCGGATCGGGCGCGCGTCAATCAGCTTTAAATCTTCTGAGATTCCGTCGGCGATTGCCTGCACCTGACGCACATTCGTTCCGTTTGTGATAATAAAAAAATCGGTAAATTCCGTCACCTCGCGCAAATCCAGAACAAGCGAATTGACCGCTTTTTTGTCGCTCGCGGCGCGCAAAGCTCCGATTAAACGCTCGTCCAAAACATCCGCCGGTTCCGCCTGCGCTTCGGCGACGACTGTTCCGTCGTGCTGCAATGATTTTTCTTTTAAAGTTTGCTCCATAATTAAACAGTTATCAGTTATCAGTTATCAGTTATCAACTAATTCGTATTGATAACTGTTGACTGATCACTGCTAACTGTAAAGTTTGTATTTCTCGATATAATTAACAATTTTTTCATCAACAAGTTTGCGCCAATTTTCGCCGTTTTGCAACGAAATTTCGCGCCGGATCGCGGTCGAAGACACGTCAAGATGCACGGCATCGGTAATAAAAATTCCGGTTTCGTTCGTTGTTCGTTGTTCGTTGTTCGTTGTTCGCTGCCGCTTGTTTGTAGTTCGCAAATCAACGATTTTTGCCTTAATTTCGGGCGTTACGTGCGCGGTTTCAATGTCGTTTGCGGGTCGCGTGACGACGATAAAGTTGGTTAACAGAAGAAGTTTCTGCCAATCGCGCCAAGTGTCAATCTCATTCCACGAATCTGCGCCCATCACAAAAAAAATCTGCGTTCCGGTTTCATAATGATTTTTGAGTTTGGTTAGAGTCTCGATTGTATAAGGCTTTTCCGGCGCTTCAAGCTCGATTGTCGAAATTTTGATTCGCGGTTCGTCGTTTGTAGCCAGCGCGAGCATCGCGTAACGGCAAAACGGCGAAACTATTTTTTTATCGCGTTTATGCGGCGCGCGAAAAGCCGGGACGAAATAAAATTCGTCGAGCGCAAACTTTTCAAGCAAAGTTTCGGCAATCGCCAGATGCCCTTTGTGAACCGGATCAAAGCTGCCGCCGTAAAACGCGATTTTTTTCATTTCACCAGTCTTGTTTTCAGCCATGAACAAATAAATTCGGCGACCGCTTCCCAGCCTTCTTCGAGCATTAAATCGTGCGCCATATCCGGAAAGATTTTAACGTCGGCTCGATAACTTTGCGCGGTTTTGAGAATCGAATTTTCGCTGACAATTCTATCGTTTCCCGCGCCGATCACTAAAAGCGGCGATTTTATCAGTTTTGGATCGGGCAGCAAAAATATCATTTCCAAAAAAGCGCGAAACGATTCCTGTCCGAATTTTTCGGTATAATTCGCAGTTTTTGTTCGGCTCATCTTTTCGGAAAACAGCGATTTGTGAACCCGTTCGGGTGTGCCGTAAATCTTTAACACGTCAAATTTCGCAAAAACCCGGAAAAACAAAAAAGGATCGCGAAAAAATATCCGCATCCCGTCCGCAAACATTCCCGAAACAGGCGACGGCGCAAGCAGCACGGCGGCGGGCGCTTCGTATTTTTCCAGATATTTCTGAACGACTAAACCGCCGAGCGAATGTCCGATGACAACGGGTTTGTTTTGAAATCGAGCGGCAATTTGCACAACATCAGAAACGTAATCTCTGACTGAAGCCCAGCGCAATTTATCTTTTCCTTCGCTTTTGCCGTGACCGCGCAAACTGACGGCGTGTGAATCAAAACCGCGCGAGGCAAAATAATCGAGAAAATTTTCTTCCCAACACCACGCCGCGTGACAGGAACCGTGAACAAAAAGCAGCGGCGTTTCGCTCAACTGTTGCGAGGGCTTGCGGGAAATGACTTCAAGACGCATTATTCAATCATTTTTCTAAAAGCCGGCGAAAATGCTCTATGACTTTGAGCAATATTTCATCAGGACAACCGGGATTTTCAACAAAAAACCAATAATCGCCGAATTGATTGTTGACGGAAAATTTCTGTCCGCAATATTCAAAATCGAGCCAAACTTCAGTCACCCAATCGGTAATAAATCCTGTAATCAGCGCGCCTTTCAGCTTTGGCGTATGGTCGCGCAAAACATCAAAAAAAACGGTTTCCGGTAACTCGGCGAATTGCCGCGAACCGTCGCACATTCTGAAATCAAATAATTCGATCTTCACTTGCCGTGTTTATCTCGACGCTTTTTTCTTGAGCGATTCCTTCTAATTTTTGCGCCACTGTTGTAACTAATTCGCGCGTGCCTTGATTGGTCACGGCGGAAATTTGCAAAAACGGCTTGCCGTCCGCTTCGGCTCTTTGGCGCAGATTTTCCAAGCGTTCCGGTTCGTCCAAAGCGTCAATTTTTGTTGCCACAACAATCTGTGGGCGGGCTGCCAAGTCCTGATTATAATTAGCCAGCTCGCGGTTGATAATTTCGTAATCCTCAACCGGATTTCTCCCCGAAATCGAAGAAACATCTACAAGATGCAGCATTATTTTCGTCCGCTCAACGTGCCGCAAAAATCTGTCGCCCAAACCTGCGCCTTCCGAAGCGCCTTCAATTAATCCGGGAATATCCGCGACGACAAAAGTTTTGTAATCGCCCAAATCAACAACGCCGAGATTCGGTTCGAGAGTAGTAAACGGATAATCGGCAATTTTCGGCTTTGCGGCTGAAATCACCGAAATCAGAGTTGATTTTCCGGCGTTCGGAAAACCGACCAAGCCGACATCCGCGATGAGCTTTAATTCGAGCTGTAATTCTTTTTCATCGCCCGGTCGCCCTTCGTAATGATATTTCGGCGCGCGGTTTGTCGGCGTGGCAAAATGCTGATTTCCCCAACCGCCTTTGCCGCCTTTCGCCGCAAGAAATCTTTGACCGTTTTCGGTGAAATCGAACAGCAGATCGCCCGATTCGGCGTCAAAAATCTGCGTCCCGACCGGAACTTGAACAGTCACATTTTCGCCGTCGCGCCCGTGCCGGTTCGAGCCTTCGCCGTGACGCCCGCGCTGAGCTTCGTGAATCGGGTTGTAGCGCAGATGCAGCAGTGTGTTTAAGCCTTCGGTCGCTTCAATCCAAACATCGCCGCCGCGCCCGCCGTCACCGCCGGAAGGTCCGCCGCGCGGAACAAATTTTTCGCGCCGAAAAGCCGTCACGCCGTGTCCGCCGTCTCCGGCTTTGACCTTAATTTTTGCTCGATCAATAAACATTTGTATTTTAGATTTTAGGTTTTGGATTTTGGATTAGCAAGCAAATTTATAACAGCGTTGACATCGACTCTTTTACAGTAATAATCTCAAGCGCGAATATTATGAATTTTGGCTTTATCATTGATAACCGCAAATGTATCGGCTGCCACGCCTGCACCGTCGCCTGCAAATCGGAAAACGAAGTGCCGCTCGGCGTTAATCGGACGTGGGTTAAATACATCGAAAAAGGAACTTTCCCGGACACGCGCCGTCTGTTTTCAGTGATGCGGTGCAATCATTGCGCCGACGCGCCGTGTGTCGAAATCTGTCCGGTGACGGCGCTTTTTACCCGCAAAGACGGAATCGTTGATTTCGACACGCGCCGCTGCATCGGCTGCAAAGCCTGTACGCAAGCCTGTCCTTACGACGCGCTTTATATGCACCCGGACGAACATACTGCCGCGAAATGCAATTACTGCTCGCACCGCACGGACATCGGTTTAGAACCGGCTTGTGTCATCGTCTGCCCCGAACACGCGATTATTTCGGGCGATATGGACGACCCGAAAACCGAAATATCGCAGCTTTTGGCGCGCGAATCCGTCCAAGTGCGGAAACCGGAAAAAGGCACGCAGCCAAAACTCTATTACATTGACGGCGACGCCGCTTCTTTAAAACCGACGGAAGCAAATCCCGGCACCGATTATATGTGGAGCAGCCAATCAACCGGCGTCGGGCATTACGCCAAATTCGCTGAAGAACGAATCAAAACCAACGCCGACAAAAGCGTGCCGCAGGCGCTTTATCAAATCGAATCCAAAACCAGAGGCAAAGGCACAAAAGAAAAAGCCCGAAGAGTTTACGACGCGCCCGGCAAAGGCGTGCATTGGGGCTGGGAAGTTTCTGCTTACGTCTGGACAAAAGCCATAGCCGCCGGCGCATTTTTGGTTCCATTTTTGTTTTTGAAATTATTTGCAGGCGAAGTGCCGGATTTAATCGGAAAAATCGGCGCAGGCTTAGCGATTGTATTTTTGGGAATTACAGGTTTGCTGCTCATCAAAGACCTCGGTAAACCGGAGAGATTTTTATACGTTCTGCTCCGACCGCAATGGAAATCGTGGCTTGTGCGCGGAGCATATTTTATTACCGCTTATGGCTTGATTTTATCGCTCTGGTGGACGGCGAAATTGTTGGCGATAAATGCAGTTCTGCCTTTTATTGAATGGACTGGCGTTGTTTTCGCTTTGCTGACGGCGGTTTATACGGCATTTCTTTTCGCGCAGGCAAAGGGACGAGATTTCTGGCAAAGCCCGATGCTCGGTGTTCATATGATTCTGCATTCCCTAATGGCTGGCATCGGTGTTTTTGCCGTCTCAGGATTGTTTTTGAGCGAAAATGCGGATTGGCTCAAGAGCCTGCGTTTTCTGGCTATCGGCGCGATTGTTTTTCATCTTTTGACTCTGGTTATCGAACTCTGGACGGCGCACACCACCGACGACGCTAAAGCGACAATCGAACTGATTACTCGCGGTCGTTTCCGCGTTCCGTTCTGGGCGGGAATGGTTTTTGTCGGAAACGTTCTGCCGCTGATTCTCTTATTTTTAGGACAAACGTCAACCGCCGCGCTGTCGGGAATTTTGATTTTAATCGGCTTGTATATCGCCGAACATATCTGGGTTCGCGCGCCGCAGATGATTCCGCTTAGTTGATTGCAAAACGCTATTAATAATTAGATTGATTTTACGAAGATTAAAATATGCAAAGAGAAAGAGATTTGCTAGTTGCATTAGTTAGGTATCTAATCGCACACAGCTATCCAGAGGAGTCTTTGGTAATGGAATGGCGGCTTGGTGATAGACATCGAGTAGATTTAGCAGTTATTGAGCCAACAACAAACAAGCCAATTGCATTGTTTGAACTCAAGCGAGAAAATAACCAACGCACATTTCAAATGGCAAAACATCAACTTGAAGCATATTCTCAAGCGCTTGGTGATGAGAAAGTACCAACCTATATTGTCTTTCCTAAAGATGGCGAACCACCGTTTGAATTATACTCACTAAAGTCGGAAGAAACCGCTAACGATGAATACTCCACAACAAAGATTGACAAAATTCCCGACTATTCTTTGTTAAAAAGCACAAAAATCAGGAAAGAAAGTATCGAAAAAGAGAAGCAAAGAAAGCGGACATTCAATTGGTTTCAATTAGTATGCTTCATAATCGCATTAGCCCTCGCTGGTCTTCTATATTTAGACCATATTGAAAAATGGAAATTGAACACTGAAAGGCTTGTTCTAATAGGAATAGTTATTGGCTTAGTTGTAGTTCCGTTCGCTAGCAAACTAAAGGTTTTAGGTTTGGAATTTGAGCGGTTTCAGTCAAAAGAAGAAAATATTCAAAAATAAATCTAACAGGATTTTGTTGATTAAGACCTATTAATTTAACGGTATTAATACAAACAGAAGTTAACAAAATGTCTAAACATAAACCGTCGCTGATTGAGCGCATCGCCGAAAAATTACATTTAATCGAAAATCTGCACGACCAGGCGGAAAATGATTTTCTGCCGTCTCTGACCGAAGCTGGCGAACTCACAAGCTATCCGCCGCCGGAGAAATGGGACGACTGGGTCGAGTATGAAGCGAAGAGCGGACAACGGCGCGAGAAGAAAAACTACATGATTATTCCGACGACCTGTTTTAATTGCGAAGCGGGTTGCGGTTTATTGGGTTATGTTGACAAGGAAACGCTCAAAATCCGCAAGTTTGAAGGCAATCCGTATCATCCGGGAAGTCGCGGGCGCAATTGCGCCAAAGGTCCGGCGACGATTAATCAAATTACGGATGTTGACCGCATTCTTTATCCGATGCGTCGCAAAGGCAAACGCGGCGCTGGCGAATGGGAAAGAGTTTCGTGGGACGAAGTTTTGGATGATATTGCCGCGAAAATCCGCAAAGCATTGCAGGAAGACCGCCGCAACGAAGTCGTTTATCACGTCGGGCGTCCCGGTCACGAAGGTTTTATTGATCGCATTTTGCAGGCTTGGGGCGTTGACGGGCATAACAGCCATACGAATATCTGTTCAGCCGGAGCGCGTCTCGGCTACGCGATTTGGCAGGGCTACGACCGACCTTCGCCCGATCACGGCGAAGCGCAATTTATCTTTTTAATTTCGGCGCACCTCGAATCAGGTCATTATTTCAACCCGCACGCGCAGCGCATTATCGAGGGAATGATGAAGGGTGCAAAGCTCGCCGTGATGGACACGCGCCTTTCCAACACGGCTTCGATGGCTGATTACTGGCTGCCGAGCTATCCGGGGAGCGAAGCCGCCGTGCTGCTGGCGATGGCGAATATTTTGATTCGCGAAAAACTTTATAATGAGGATTTTCTGCGAAATTGGGTGAATTGGCGCGAATCATTAGAACAATTAAATCCGAAAGCCGAAATTACTTTTGAAAATTTTATCGTCGAGCTTGAAAAACTTTACGCCGAATACACGCCCGAATTTGCCGAAAAGGAAAGCGGCGTCACAGCCGTGATGATTCAAGAAGTCGCCAGACAAATCGGGCGCGCCGGAACCAGATTTTCGGCGCACAATTGGCGCAGCGCCGGAAGCGGGAATCTAGGCGGCTGGGCGGTCGCCCGCTGTCTGCATTTCCTCAATGTTTTGACGGGAAGCGTCGGCACGGTCGGCGGAACTTTGCCTTCGGCTTGGAATAAATTTAAACCGAAAGGTTTTTCCAATCCGCCCGCCCAAAAATTCTGGAACGAGCTGCATTTTCCGCTCGAATATCCGCTTTCGCATTATGAGATGAGCTTTCTGCTGCCGCATTTTTTGAAGGAAGGACGCGGGAAACTGGCGGTTTATTTTACGCGAGTTTTTAATCCGGTCTGGACTTACCCTGACGGATTTACCTGGATTGAGGCTTTGTCGGATGAATCGAAAATCGGTTTGCACGCCGCTTTAACGCCGACTTGGAACGAGACGGCTTATTTTGCCGATTATGTTTTGCCGATGGGATTGGCGAGCGAGCGGCACGATTTGACGAGCTACGAAACGCATTCGGGAATGTGGATTTCATTTCGCCAGCCGATTTTGCGCGAAGCGGCTCGGAAAATGGGGCGCGAAACCAGATTTACTTACGAAACTAATCCGGGCGAAGTCTGGGAAGAAGACGAATTTTGGTTTGAATTGTCGTGGCGGATTGACCCTGATGGAGAGCTTGGAATTCGTAAGCATTTCGAGTCGCCGTATCGCGCGGGCGAGAAAATAACGATTGACGAGTATTACCAGTACATTTTTGAAAATACCAAAGGCTTGCCCGAAACAGCCGCCAAAGAAAATCTGACACCGCTCGAATATATGCGGAAATATGGCGCTTTCGAGGTCGAAAATGCGGTTTACAATCGTCATCTCGAACCGCTCGCCGAATCGGATTTGCAAGGTACGCAGATTGACAAAGACACGGGCGGCGTTCGCAAAAACGGTAAAGGTGTCGGCGTTGTGATTGACGGCGTTCCGCGAGCCGGATTTAACACGCCTTCTCGAAAGCAGGAATTATATTCGCCGACGCTCGCGGATTGGGGCTGGTCTGAATATGCCTTTCCGACTTACGTCAAAAGCCATATTCACCCGGAAACATTGGACGCGAGCAAAAACGAAATCGTGCTTGTCCCGACGTTTCGGCTGCCGACTCTGATTCACACTCGTTCGGGCAATTCAAAATGGCTGTCGGAAATTTCCAATCGCAACCCGCTCTGGATGCACACCTCGGACGCCGAGCGTTGGGGAATCAAAACCGGCGATTTAGTGCGCGTTTCGACCGACATCGGCTATTTCGTCAACCGCGCGTGGGTAACCGAAGGCATCAAACCCGGCATCGTCGCCTGCTCGCACCACATCGGACGCTGGCGACGCGCGCAGGACGCGAGCAACAATCGCTGGCAAACGAATCAGGTCAGCATTTCGGAAATCGAAAACGGCAAATGGATGATGCGCGTCGTTGAAGGCATCGGCGCGTACAAAAGCGCAGACCCGGACACTTCGAGAATTTTCTGGACGGACGGCGGCGTTCATCAAAATATCACTTTTCCCGTCCATCCAGACCCGATTTCTGGAATGCACTGCTGGCATCAGCGCGTGCGCGTCGAAAAAGCTCACGCTCAAGACCAATACGGCGACGTTTTTGTTGATACGGAAAAATCTTTTCAGATTTACAAAGAATGGCTGGCAATGACTCGCCCTGCGCCCGGACCAAATGGCTTGCGCCGACCGCTCTGGCTGGCTCGTCCGTTACGACCGGCGGATGAAATGTTTTATGTAAAGTGAAGAACCCTGTATAATATGCTTAAAGTTAACCTTACCTTTGCCATATGGCAATTTTGAATTTGACTGATAAGCGGGAAGTAAGTGGAGTTCTACTAACACAAGAGGAATCAGAAATTGAAAATAAATCTGAGGATATACAAGTTATTGAAAGACCTAGAATTTGTTGCCTTGACCTTGATGAACAAATAATCAATCAACTGAAAAAATCAGGGGCTAACATATTTGAGGGAACTTTAGGCTCAAAAATAAAAGTCCCAAATACTCAGCGCAACAGGGAGCATACAATCTTAATTAACCATTCTTTTCCAACTAACCTGCACGAGTTTGATATTGTTATTATAGATTTACAAAATTCCAATACAATTGACTGGAAAGTGACAGATCATTCAAGAGAAGACCTTACTGGAAAAAGTTCGACCTTTTTTTGTCCTCATATCCAGAAACTTTATTTGATCCTAAACCTATTAGCAGTTATTTTTTGAATCAAGAATTAAAGAAAATTAAAAGACAGTTTTTGGTTATTGCTTTCTCAACAGTAGATTACGATGTTGAATATGAAACAGTCACTATCACTAACGATTATTTGCTAGTCCTATCTTGAACCAAACGAAATTGCAGCTTTCGCTGACACCCCGCGGATGAAATGTTTTATGTTAATGAGGAAAATAAAAAATGAAGGGAACAATATATTTGACTCGGTTCTATCTCTTGAATTCGACCAAATCCCACAAATTACCGTATAAATCTTCAAAAACGGCAACCGTCCCGTAATCTTCCGTTTTCGGTTCTCTGACAAAATTGACATTCTTTTGACGCAAATTTTCATAATCTCGCCAAAAATCGTCAGTTTTCAAAAACAGAAAAACACGCCCGCCGGTTTGGTTTCCGATTCGGCTTCTTTGCTCGTCGCCGACCGCTTTGGCTAATAACAAACAACATTCTTCGGCTCCTTTCGGCGCAACCAAAACCCATCGTTTTGTTTCACTTTGAGGCGTATCGTCAATCAGGACAAAGCCTAATTTTTCCGTGTAGAATTTAATAGCTTCATCATAATCGTTAACAACCAGAGCGATATGCGCAATGCTCTGTTTCATAGTTTTATTCAATCTGCGAAATTCGCTCTAATTTGTCCAAATATTGCTGGGCTTCAAAATCGGCGCGTCCCTGCAAGATAAAAAGAATTGCCTGCCGGTAAGTTTCCGCCGTCGGCGCGCCGGGAAAACAAGGCGTTTCCAGCTCGGACAAACTCAAATAGCTGATTAAAACGCTCATCAGCATCCAGAGCAGCGTTTCCTCGCGCGTTCCAATCGGATTGTGTTTGTAAATGACTTCGCTTTCGTCAAGAATGTCGCCAACAATCCGTTTAAATTCTGCTTCGGAAATTTTCACAACATTTCCTCATACATCAAATAAACGCACTCTTCCATTCCGAGTTTTTCATAAACATTTTGCGCGATTTCATTTTCTTTTTCCACGTAAAGCCGGAAACCGCAAACCGGCGTTTCATTTTCCTGCGCCATTTCTTTGACTCGCGCATAAAGCCTGCGATAAACCCCTTTTCCGCGATAATCGGCGCGGACATAAACGCTTTGAATCCACCAGAAAAGCGCGTTGCGCCAATCGCTCCACTCGAAAGTTATCAGCAAACAGCCGACAACTTCTTTAAATTCGTTTTCCGCGACGACATAAAAACCGCGCCGCTTATCTGCAAAAACGGCGGCAACTCCGGCGGATAAAATTTCTGTTGCAAGGCGTTTGCCTTCGGTTTCTTCAGCCATTCGCTGGTTGAATTCGACTATAATCGGCGCGTCCGACGGTTCGGCGGCGCGCACTTTGATTTCCTGTTCCATTTCTCTCTGCATTTGACGTTGCGCCTCGCGGCAAACTATTTTGAAAGATTGTTTTGTGTTTGGAGTGCGCGCTTTTGCGTCGTTTCCAAACTAAAATTTAAACTCTTAACTTTATTTTAATGAAACTTCGCGTACTTTATCACGGAAATTGTTTTGACGGCGCGGCTTCCGCCGCACTGTTCAGCAAATTTTATCTGACGAAAATCAATCCGGCGGCGGAAATCTCATTTGCGCCCGTAATGCACCGCGCAAATAACGCTTTTGACCGCGATTTGCTGGACGGCGACGAAAACGCCATTGTTGATTTTAAATTCTGCGCCGACGAGCGTCTCGATTGGTGGTTCGACCATCACGAATCGGCGTTTTTATCGCCCGAAGATGAAGCATATTTTCGACAAAGAAAGTCAGAGACGCATTTTCTCGATACAAACTCGAAATCCTGCTGCGAATTTATCGCGCGGACGGCGGAAGAAAAATTCGATTTTCGAGATGAAAGCCTCAACGAATTAATCGAATGGGCGCACATCATTGATGGCGCTTTGTACGAATCGGCAGCGCAATGCGTCGAGCTGCGCTCGCCCGCGCTGAAATTGATGCAGGTTATCGAAGGCGAGCGCGATCCGGCGTTTGTCGAAAAAATAATTCTGATGATGCGCGAAAAATCTTTGACTGAAATCGTCGAAAGCGCCGAAATTCAAGCGAAATTGCAGCCAATTCTCGCGCAGCACAATCGCACGCTCGATTTGATTCGTGAAAACGCGACGTATTCGCGCGGCGTCGTCTCGTTTGATTTAACCGAATACGGCTTTGACGGTTTTAACAAATTCATTCCGTATTATCTTTACCCGCAGACGACTTATAACGTCGCACTGACGCGCGGCGATAAACGCACGAAAATTTCGGTCGGCTCAAACCCGTGGTCGCCGCGCAAGCGCGTGCATAACATCGCCAAAATCTGCGAACGCTACGGCGGCGGCGGTCACGCCGTTGTCGGCGCAGTTTCTTTAAAACCCGAAGAAGTCGAGCTGGGCAGAAAATATATGCGGGAAATCATTGCTGAATTACAATTTGAAGAAGATTAGAGCGAAACGAAATTTATGCGACAGTTTTGTTTGATTTTAATTATTTTCTTTACAAACATTGCTCTTTTAGCGCAATCAGTTTCACCGTCGCCTCAAAAATGTCCTACGCTCGATGTTGAGATTTCTCCAATTTTGGGTAAAATCGGCGAAACCTTTACAGCAAAAGCAACAATTACAGGCGCAGATGAAAAAGATATAAAATTTAATTGGCAGGTACGAGACGGGAAGATTTTAAGAGGACAAGGAACATCTAAAATAAAAGTTCAAAAAACCTCTCATAATTCAATTGTTGTTGTTGCAGAAGCGATTGGTCCTGGTGAATGTCGGAGTTCCGATTCGGCAGCGGAAGAAATTGCACAGAAATCACAAATTTTTGATCCGTTCGATCAATATGTTTATTTTGGATTGTCAGCGTTTCAAAACCAATTTGCGGCAAACGAACGTTTTAATTTAGAATTTGTGTTGAACGCGCCCCTGTAGCTCAATGGTAGAGCACGCGGCTCATAATCGCTTGGTTGTAGGTTCGAATCCTGCCGGGGGCATTTTAAAAAGACACAATAAAAGCTCGATTTTTACTGAACTATCAATAAAAATCGAGCTTTTATTGTGTCTTTTTAAAATGTCTAAAAAGTCTAAAATATCTAAGAAAGTCAAATCCCAATCAAAAAGCGGACAAATCTTCTGCACGTTATTGACAAAAAGCATTTCGAATAAGAAATCAGCAAATAAGCATTTTTTATAAGCTAGTTATTTCCCTTTTCAAGGATCTTAGGTTTTCTTATCCGTTTTGCATACTCTTTGATTTCATTTCCTTGGAATTGACCTACGACCGGATGATTGTCGTTATTATCATACTCTGAAAGAATGGCTTCAAGTGAAACATTCCAAGCTTCTGATAATGCTAATAAAACAGCTCCAGCAAGATTTACTGTAAAGTCATTCCATTTATCCTGGATGTCGGGATGAAATTCTTCTTTGTGTGTAATCTCAAATAACATATCAAAGCGACCAAAAATCATAAGGAAATTAACAAGAATTACATTCGGACTTAATATAAATCCATCCAAGTTTTGTTTTAATTCTTCATAGTGATATGGATCTAAGAGGATGATTTCATCTGGCAGGTTTTCAGCCGTCGCAAGGTCTGAATATGTCACATATTTATCTTTAAATTTAGCAATCGGCAACGTTGTAACATCTCTAGAATACCGCCATATTACTGCTGCGGATTCCATTTGATCTTCAATGTTTTCATGCAATATAGGTATAAGATATTTTTGCTCATTAAGCCATTCTGAAAAAGCTTCTCTGGAAACAGTTACTGTCGCACGGTCTCTAATAGCTCTATTAGATGTTCCTGTTAGAATACCTATAATACCGCCAATATTATTGGCTTTAAACCCCCCTATTGTAATAACTCCCTGCAAATTTAATCGAAAATCCTCTGGATGCCGCATACTCAAATGGGGTTGAGAAACACATGCTCTTCCTACAATTTCATCATTTTCATTTCTTAATAATCTTAGATTATTAGATAGCCTTGTAAAAAAATCTTTATTATTTTCAAAAATCTGCTCGAAATTCGTGATCCGTAGTGTAACCCTTTTAATAAGATCTTTTATATCGCAGGTTATCCAATCAAAAGCTTCAATTGCAGTTTTTGATTCTCCATCTTCTGTTGTCTTAAGATTTACATCAAGACTAGGAGCTATTGTTTGGCAAAGTTCATTTAGCAGATAAACAGTATTATTGTAATCATAAAGTAATCCATTTACTTCTCGAGGTGGTTTAGTAAGCCAAATTTTGATTATTGTGCCACCATCTCTAATTCTTTCTTCTGCCAACGCCGGTCTTAATATCGGTCTTTTACTCAATCCTGTATTAAATTCGAGAACCAATGTTTGATCTTGCCCAGCATCTGCTTTTCTAGTGCGAATTCTTATAGCATCTCCGATCATGAAAACAGAGAAAAATCCTATTCCATATTTACCGGTAGGTTTAAATCCCCTTGCCAGGAGTCCGGGATAATCTTCCAACATTTGATTGGAGCGCCAGTATGAAGTTCCGAAATCCAAAAGATATTTTGTCAACACTTCAGAGGACATTCCGATACCATTATCTTCCACCTCTAACCAGTCACCTTGCTCATCTTGACCTAATCGGACATTAATCTCGCCCCAATTATAGGCGCGATCTTCAACTATTCGCCTAGCTCTAATTGCATCTGCTGCATTTTGTATAAGCTCACGCAAAGGTATTGTCGGCTCTCGACCATAAAGCTCCTCTCCGCCTAAATTTCGCACTAATCGAGGAACATCACTAACTTGAATAAATGCATTTACTGGTAACCACCTATCTGTTGGGATGTAGTTAACCAACCTTTCTGGAGAGTCAACTGCCGCAACTCTTCTGGCTGCAAATCTATCTGATCGCTTATCAGCTAACAAGGCATCAACTTGACGTAATTCCTTATCAATCATTTTTAAAGTATCTAAGCACAGCCACCATGAAGGAGCATCTTCTAAAGGAAAGGCATATCCAGAACTGTATGTGAGAGCATCTTCAGAAAGAAAGGGCTTCTGTAGCTTCTCCTGAAACTTCCAATGTTCGTCCGAATATTTAGATGGTTTACGTATCGAGCGCAAGAAGGAGGGAGCCCTCCGGGAGTCAATGTGACTTGCGTCTCCCACGCGCAATAGACATGCAATTTTTAGAGGGTCAACAATCCAATCATTCGGGCACCAAGGCGGAGCTCCTAGATTGCGAGTAAATTCACTTTCAATTTGTGGGATAGACCACCAATGACTATGCGCTATCCGACCGATACTTCTACCAAAAATCAAGCGAATCTCATTATCTTCTATCAAATATTGTGAATCACCGCCAGAAGTTTTCCAGTTAACGAAAGCTAGTTGTTCGGCATGAGTAGCATGAAGATTCCTGAGCAATGTTTCAATTACTACACGCTTTATTTCGTCAGGCGGCTCTTTTATTTCTTCAGGTGTCGGAAAACGTTCATAACGACTTTGGAATTGGGCTGTAACGACATCAGCCCATGCCGCTTCTTCTCGAAGCTCATCTATTCCACGCGGATAAGATGCCAATCCCATTCCTAAATCATGTAAAAGAATCGCTCCACCCAATACAAAAGCTTCAGTTGGCGTAAGTACATAATCGGGACCAGCTATTATATCTGTCATTTCCCAGAGAGCGTCAAGATGAGTTATGTCATGTACGGTATAATCGGGCAAATGTCTATGAATTTCACCAGCTAAATAGGTAACTCGTTCTCTGAATCTTAGATAAACATTACGAAGTCTTTGGCGAGCATCTTTATCACTATCATTTTGCTCTTGTTCAGCTAAAGTTTTTTTCCACAAATTAGTTTTTTCAAATGAGTACGGCACTTTGAAGTTCCTCCCAAAGTTGATAAATCTCAACTTTGCCTGTTGCTTTGATCTTTTCCAGATTATTCTTCAATCTCAAACATTGATAAAACATTGCTGAGCGAGAGAATTTGTTCGACTTTCGGCGGCAGATTCTTCAATTTCAAATTGCCGCCCACGTTGTTAAACTTTGCGGCAGCGTTAATCAATTCGCCGACGCCGCTTGTCAATAGGCACACTCGCATAACTATTAAATACAAAGCCGTTTTCCATTTCTAATAAAAAAGACGTCATTTTTTTATCTTGCCCAAAATCAAAAAATACGGGTTGTCACAAAAATATACAACGAATCGTTTAAGTATTGTCTAGTTTAGCTTGCTTATTTTTAAGATTAGACAAATAAATCGGTGTTACTTTATCGGAAAGTGGCTCTTTGAGTGAAACCTAACGAGCGGCTATCACGTATTCGTCCAGACTTTTCGAAATTAATAAATTCACAAGTTAATCTGATGAAACTGATTCTTTCGCTGTTACTACTGACTTTGCTCGTTGTTCCTGCTTCCGCCGCCAAAATTAAGACGACCGCCGAATTAATCGAAGCGATGCGCGCCAAATACGACGGAAAATGGTACAAGACTCTCACCTTTGCTCAGAACACAACCACTTTTAAGACGGACGGAACGACAGAAAAATCCGTATGGTACGAAACGATGTCTCTGCCAGGACGTTTGCGAATTGATTTCGAGCGAATCGGCAGCGGAAACGGCGTGATTTTCCAGAACGGCACGCAGCACGACTTCAAAGGCGGAAAAGTCGTCGGCAGCCGTCGCACTCCTCATTTGCTGCTTCTTCTCGGTTTTGACGTTTACGGGCAATCTGCTTTAGCCACGCTCAAGCAATTGGAAGATATGAAATTCGATTTGTCGAAATTCCGGGAAGATGTTTTGCAAGGGCGCGAGGTTTATGTCGTCGGAGCCGACAAAGGCGATTTGCGCTCAAGACAATTTTGGATTGATAAGAAAAATCTGTATTTTCTGCGCTCGATCCAGCCCGTGGGCAAAGACGGCGCGCGAACGCAGGAAATTCAGTTTAACGATTACCGACGCATCAAAGGCGGCGGTTGGGTTGCTGCGCGCGTGGATTTTCTGATGGACGGAAAATTGGTTTTTCTCGAAGAATATTTTGACATCAAGCCGAACGTAAAACTAGCCGAAGGTATTTTCGACCCGCAGAATTTGAATATTACGTCCTACACGGCTCAAGCGGAAAATGAGTAAAGACAGATTCAGCGAAGGAGCCGGTCGGTTTTAAAACTTGCGCAAATTAGAACAAAGGTGAAATAACGATGCAAAAATCTAAATTTATACGACGCGCTTTATTATTAACATTTTTGGTAATTGGACTTTTTCCCGCTATAGCCTGGCGGACGGCAAATGCTGAAATGAACGCGACGCAAAATGAAACAATCGCTTTCGTCGGCGTTTCGGTGATTCCAATGGATAAAGAGCGCGTTCTAAAAAATCAGACGGTTTTGATTCGCGCCGGAAGAATCGCGGAAATCGGCGATCAAGGCAAGATAAAAATACCTGCGGATGCGCGGCGAATTGACGGACGAGGCAAATTCCTGATGCCCGGAATTGTTGATATGCACCTGCATTTGCCTCCCGGCGAAGGCGCGAACAATGATTTGCCGAGCCAGCAGCTTCAGCTCCTTTTAGCGAACGGCGTGACGACGGGGCGAAATATGTTGGGTGGACCGAGCAATCTCGTCTTGCGCGACAAAATCAACCGGGGCGAAATCATTGGTCCGCAAATTTTCACTGCCGGAGCGCCGCTCGCAGGCAATAACACTGCATCCGTTGAAGCAGCCGTTAAAGCGGTCAACGACCAGAAAAAAGCGGGATACGATTTGCTCAAAGTGCACGAAGGTTTAAAACCGGAAGTTTACGATGCGATCGCCAAAACCGCCCGCGAAGTCGGAATTCAATTCGCCGGTCACGTTACGGCAAGCGTCGGGCTAAAACGCGCTTTGGCGGCTAAACAAACTTCAATCGAACATCTCGACAATTATCTGCAGGCAGCAGTCGTCTCTCCGAACGCAAACATCGAAATCACAAAATCGCAAGTCGTCCTGGGCGATACTCTTAAATACGTTGATGAAAAAAAACTTGCCGAATTAGCCAGAGAAACAAAGAACAGCAATGTCGCCAATACGCCGACGCTGACGCTTTTTAAATTGGTTGTGTCCGACGCAAACCCCGAAGAGTATTTGAAATGGGAGGAAATGCAGTATATTCCGGCGAAAATGCGCGAAAATTTCGCCAAACAGAAAGCCGGAACGCTTAATATTCCCGGTTCGCCTGAAGAGAAAAAACGCTACATCGAGCTGCGAAATTTACTTACCCGGGAACTTTATAAAGCGGGAGCCAAAATAGTCGTCGGTCCCGATTCACCGCAGTTTTTCCTTGTTCCCGGATTTGCCACGCATCGCGAAATGCAAAGTTTGGCTGAAGCCGGGCTTTCAAATTACGCCGTCTTGGAAGCCGCGACACGAAACGGAGCTGAAAATCTGGGAATGCTCAAAGAATTTGGGACCATCGAAAAAGGAAAGCGCGCCGACCTACTTCTTCTGGACGCTAATCCACTCGATGCAATCGGCAATGCAAAACAAATTGCCGGCGTTATGGTCCGCGGGAAATGGCTTGTGAAAACCGAATTGCAAAAGATGCTCGAAGATGTCGCCGCCATACACCGCGAAAACAAGATGTAATTGCGGCAAGGGCGTTATTTCCCGCATTGAACAAACAATGGCTCTATTCTCTGCCGCTTACATATTTTAACGAGCTTGATACTTCTATTATAAAGTTATTAAACAAAGAGCGAATGTAGTTAACACTCGCTCTTTGTTTATGTCAAAAAGGGTTGCTTTAAGGAACTATTGAAACTACAGAATAGATTGGTAAAAATCCTGCCGCAGCATTTAAAAAAGTAAAATCGAATGCATGGCTTGCTTTTTACCTGTTCGATTACTCTTCAATCTCGAACATAGATAAAACATTGCTGAGTGAGAGAACTTGTTCGACTTTCGGCGGCAAATTCTTTAATTTTAAATTGCCGCCCGCGTTGTTGAACTTTGCGGCGGCGTTTATCAATTCGCCCACTCCGCTCGAATCAATGTATTTGACTGAGGCGAAATTTATCGTCACCCGGTTTTTGTCCGTTTCCGCCAAACGGCGAAGCGCGGAGCGCAGTTCCGCAGCGCCGCTGCCTAAAACGACGCTGCCTTCCAAATCCAAAACTGTTTCGTCGCCGCTCGCGCGTTCTGTAATATTCAGCATCTTGTAGAAAATTCCTTTTTATAAACTTTTAAACTCTTGTACTTTTATTCTATCCGACAAACCTAGTCAAGACCTCATCTCGCTGAAATCCAAACGAATCAAATCTGCCGCAAAAGAGAAAAAGCATTTAAAACGCGGCTTTTTTGTTATAGTTTAGATAATCCGAACGATTAAAAATGGAACCGTTAGCGAGCAAAATCAGACCGCAGAATCTGGACGAATTTGTCGGGCAGCCGCAGCTTGTCGGCGCGGACAAACCGCTTCGACGGGCGATTGAGCAAGGGCATATTTTTTCGTTTGTTTTGTGGGGACCGCCCGGCGTCGGGAAAACGACGCTCGCCAGAATTTACTCAAACGCGATCAACGCCGATTTTCACGAGCTTTCAGCCGTTTCCGCCGGAAAAGACGACATTCGCAAAATCGTCGCCCGCGAGCGCGAAGAAAATCGCCCGCGCGTTTTGTTTCTCGATGAAATTCATCGTTTTAACAAAGCCCAGCAGGATTTTCTGCTCCCGTTTGTCGAATCTGGCGAGCTGGTTTTGATCGGCGCGACTACCGAGAATCCGAGCTTTGAAATTATTCCCGCGCTGCTCTCGCGTCTGCGCGTTTTTGTTTTGACGGAATTGTCTGCGGAAGAAATGCGGACGATAATTGACCGCACAGGTCAAACGCTCGACGACGAAGCGAAAGATTGGCTCGTGGCAATGGCAAACGGCGATGCGCGGCAGGCGATCACGATGATTGAAAACACGGCGCGGCTTTATGATGAAATTACGATTGAGAGCTTAAAAAACACTCTGCAATCGAAATTTCTGCGCTACGACAAAGCGGGCGAGGAGCATTACAACGTCATCAGCGCGTTTATCAAATCAATGCGCGCCTCGCAGCCGGACGCCGCGATTTATTATCTCGCCCGAATGATCGAAGGCGGCGAAGACCCGAAATTTATCGCCCGCCGGATGGTAATTTTTGCTTCCGAAGACATCGGCGTCGCCAACCCGACCGCGCTCGTCGTCGCAAACGCGGTTTTTCGCGCGGTCGAAACCGTCGGTTTGCCCGAAGCCGGAATCAATCTCGCGCACGGAGTTGTTTATCTCTCAAACTGCAAAAAAGATAAAAGCTCTTATGAAGCGTATATGGCGGCGCTCGAAGACGCGCGCAAATACGGCAATCTGCCCGTGCCGCTTGTCGTGCGAAATGCGCCGACAAAGTTGATGAAGGATTTAGGCTACGGCGAAGGTTATGAGCGTTACACCAGTGAAGATTTGCTGCCGAAAAAGCTCAAGGGCAAGAAATATCTGAAACCAAAAAACGAGTAGGTTTCGATTTAAAGATTTTTTCACCGCCGAGACGCGGAGACGCGGAGGTTTTAGAAAAAGAGTGATGAATGCAAGAGTCTTTCACTCAAATTCTTTTTTCATTTCTTAACTCGGCGTCTCCGCGTCTCGGCGGTTCAAATTTTCTTACCCCAAACACAAGTTAATTTATTCGCGTTTTTTAGCGATTTGGCGGCTTAAAACCGCGAGCGCAATCCCGCCCAAAATCATTATCGCGGAAAATATTAAACGCATTGACAAAGTTTCCGAAAGAATTGCAACGCCGCTAATCGCCGCCAAAACCGGAACTGCGAGTTGAACCATCGCAGCTTGAATCGAAGTCAAACCTTTTAAAGCCGCATACCAAATGACATAGCCCAAACCCGAAGTTACCGCGCCGGACAGAATTGCCAATAAAATCCCGTTTGCCGAAACGTGAACATTGCCGAACAGAAGAATCATCAAATTTACTGCGAAAACAAAAGGCAGCGAGTAAATAAAATTATTCGCCGTGTTTGTCAAAGGATTCTGCGCGCCTCGTCCCAAAAGCGAATAAAAGCCCCACGCAATTCCCGCGACGAGCATCAAAACCGCGCCCGAAAGCGAAGGCGCAGCCAAACCGGGCAGCAGCAAATAAATTAACCCCGCAATCGCTAAAAGCAAGCCGAGCCACTCGCTCCGAAAAAATCGCTCGCCGTTGAAAAGCGCGTAAATAATCATCGTCGCCTGCACCGCGCCGAATAAAATCAAAGCCCCCGTGCCTGCGCTCAAACTTAAATAAGCAAACGAAAAGGCAATGGCGTACAGAAATAACCAAAACGCCGAAACTGCGTTGGCATTTGAAGAAAAAGCCGATTTTCGGTTGACTGCCAACGCGATGATTAAAAGAATTATTGCGCCCGAAGTGAGCCTGACAGCGGAAAAAGTCGCCGCGTCAATCGCGTTTTGGCTGAGCGCCAGACGGCACAGCAAAGAATTTGCGGCAAAAGCTACGAGCGCCAGAACAGTGTAAAGAAAGATTTTCACGCTGCTAATAATAAACTGCAAAGTTTACAAGATATAAGGCATCTTTTCATTAACGCGATTAAAGTTTTATAATCGTTTAGCTTAAAAATCATCTGCAAAATAATTCCGTTTCCTCTTTTCGATTTTTTAGGAGTTTTAGTAAATGAAAAAGGTTTATTTGTTCGTGTTGTTTGCGACGTTTGCGTCGGCGTTTTTCCTCTCAAAATTGCCGTTTGCGCCAAAAGCCGCTCAAGCGAAAGCGATCTCCAAACGAGATAATTTCGTTCCCGGCGAGCTGCTCGTCAAATTTAAAGGCGAATCTACGCTCGGAAATTTAAGCTCTCTTCACGCTGAACACGGCGCAAGTGTGACAAAAGAATTTTCCGAACTCGGCTGGCAAGTCGTTAAATTGCCCGACAACGTTTCAACCGAACAAGCCCTGGCTCAATACGCAAAATCTCCCGAAATCGAATACGCCCAACCGAATTACATCTACCGCCTTGCGGAAACTACGCCGAATGACACAGGTTTAGGCAATTTGTACGGAATGCAGAAAATCTCTGCGCCCGCGGCTTGGGATACGACGACCGGAAATTCAAACATCGTTGTCGCCGTGCTCGATACCGGCATCCGCCGCACACACGAAGATATAGCCGCTAACATTTGGCAAAATCCGGGCGAAATTGCCGGCAACGGCATTGACGACGACGCGAACGGTTATGTTGATGACAAAATCGGTTATGATTTCGCCAATAACGACAGCGATCCGAGCGCCGAGGGCAGTCACGGAACGCACGTCGCCGGAACAATCGGCGCCGCCGGCAACAACGGTAAAGGCGTTGTCGGCGTGAATTGGAACGTCGGTTTGATGACTGTCAAAATTTTCGATGCGAACGGCAATTCAACGTCCGCGAAAGTCATCGCGGCTCTCAATTATGTTCGGATGATGAAAACGCGCGGCGCGAACGTTCGCGTGACGAACAATTCCTACGGCGGCTGTAACGAGGCTTGCGGCTACGATCAGGCGATGAAAGATGCGATTGACGCCGTTGGGAGAGCCGACATTCTCAATGTTTTTGCCGCCGGAAACAGCTCCGCAAACATCGAAGCTCAAGCATTTTATCCGGCGGGCTATAACAGTCCGAGCATTTTGTCTATCGCCTCATCCGACCAAAACGATAACAGATCGGGTTTTTCCAATTACGGCGCAACAAGCGTTGACTTAGCCGCTCCGGGCAGCGGAATTTTAAGCGCCACTGCCGGCGGTGACAGCACTTACGGGTTTTTGAATGGAACTTCGATGGCTGCGCCGCACGCGGCTGGCGCGGCTGCTCTGCTGCTTGCGGCAAACCCGAATTTGTCCGCCGCTTCGGTCAAAGCCACGTTGATGAATACGGTTGACGTTTTGCCGCAGTGGAGCGGAGTTGTCAAAACGGGCGGCAGATTAAACATCGCCCGCGCGATTCAGCAGCCGACAGATTGCACGTTCGCCTCGCCGACGGCGCAAAACATAAACTTCAACTCGGCGGGCGGCACCGGCAGCATTCAAATCATTGCTCCGCAAAATTGCGATTACACCGGTTTTCCGAGCGCAAACTGGATCATAGCGAATCCGGGCGAAGGAAACGGTCAGGTAATTTTTTCGGTCGAGACAAATATAACCGGAAGTCCGCGTATCGCCACGCTCGAAGTTGCAGGACGAACTTTTACGATTACGCAATCGAGCATAATTCCAACCGCAGCGAGAGTCGAAATCGGCGGTCGAGTTTTAACAGAAACTGGACGCGGTATTGCTAATGTCCGGCTTGAATTGAACGGCGCAGGTTTATCGGAGCCGAAATTTGCCCGCACCAATCAACTCGGCTATTACCGCTTCGCCGATGTCGAAGTAGGGCAGTTCTACATAATTTCGGCGCACAGCAAACGATATTCATTCGAACCGGCAACGCAAGTGATAAATCTGCTCGAAAACGTTGAACAAATGGATTTTAAAGCGAGACAAAGATAGCGAGCCGTTTCTTATGGAAGGTGAATAAAATACGGACATCATTGATTCGGAAACAGCATCAAACCAACTGAAACTTTAAAGTTCAAGGGGTATTTTTAAGAACAAAATCTATGAAAAAGAATCAGATTGCGTTTGTTCTGACCGTTTTATTGCTCTCTGTCAGCGCGGCTTGTGCACAACGCGAAGCGTCTAAAACTTCTGCTTCGACCGATTCGACGAATTCAACGTCGCAATGCCAGCCGGTCGAAACCAAAACGGCAAACGCGCCCGAACAAAAACCGGCTTTTCCCGGACAAACTCGCGCTTGCGCGGTGAAATCCGATGTCGCTTTTGACGTGATAGTTGTGGCGAAAGGTTTGGACAAGCCCTGGGCGGTCGAGCCGCTGCCGGGCGGAGACTTTTTGATTACCGAAAAAGCCGGACAAATGCGTATCGTTTCGGCTAAAGGCGAAATCGGCGAGCCGATTGGCGGACTGCTGCCGGTCGGACAAGGCAGCGTATCGGGTGTCAGCGGACAAGGCGGTTTGCCGCCGATTACTGCGCGGGGACAAGGCGGATTGCTCGACGTTGCATTAAGCCCGAATTTTGAAAAAGACCGCACCATTTTCTGGAGCTTTTCGGAACAGCGCGAAGGCGGGAGCGGAACGAGCGTTGCGCGCGGAGCTTTAACCCAAGACCGCAAAAATCTCGAACAAGTCAGCATTATTTTCCGCGCGATGCCGACCTACAACAACGGATTGCACTTCGGCTCCCGTCTCGCCTTCGGACCTGACGGCAAGCTGTACATCACGCTCGGCGACCGCTTCGACAAAACGACGACTCGCCCGCAAGCTCAGCAGTTAAACAGTCATCTGGGCAAAATCATCCGCATCAACCCGGATGGTTCGGTTCCCGCAGATAACCCGTTCGTCAAGCAATCCGGCGCATTGCCGGAAATATGGGACATCGGACACCGAAACGTTCAGTCGGCTGCGTTTGACGATCAGGGAAGATTGTGGACGGTGGAACACGGACCGAAAGGCGGCGACGAACTGAATCTGGTCGAAAAAGGTAAAAACTACGGCTGGGCGGTTGTCAGCTACGGCGAAGAATATTCGGGCGAACAGATTCAGGGCGCGGCAACTACGCGCGAGGGATATGAACAGCCGGTTTATTATTGGGACCCGGTAATTGCTCCTTCCGGCGCACAATATTACACGGGAAACGCTTTTCCCGCCTGGCGCGGCAGTTTGTTCATCGGCGGTTTGGTAACACAAAGACTTGTGCGGCTGGTTATCAAAAACAATCGGGTGGTAGGCGAAGAACATCTGCTGACAGACCGCGGACAGAGAATCCGTGATGTCCGTCAAGGTCCTGACGGTGCGCTTTACGTCGTTACGGATCAAAGCAATGGGGAGCTTTGGAAAATTACGCCCAAACGTTAGGGTTTTGCTTTCACATTTGAGTAAAGACAAAAGGGAAAAAGCGTTGAATTGAACTCAATTCAACGCTTTTTCCCTAAAAACGTTTCATCCCGAAATAAAAGATCAAAAATCTAAGCTAAAAATAAAATCCGATTTTTTGAAACTTTTCGCTTTGACCTTACGTTCATAAAATGACTCGAATAGAAATCCGGTCAGCAGTCAGAAATGAAAAACAACATACAAAGAGAAACCATTCGAGACGAAATTTTAGATGCGACGGACAGATTGTTAGCCCGTTTCGGCTACAAGAAAATGACGATTGATGATCTCGCTCAGGAAGTCGGAATCGGCAAAGGCACGGTTTATCTACATTTTTCGAGCAAAGAAGAAATTGCACTGTCGCATATTGACCGCATTATTGAGCGAATGAAAGTACGTTTGAAAGAGATTTCAAGCGCGGACGTTTCTCCCGATGAACGTCTGCGCGAAATGCTTTTGACCAGAGTTTTGTTTCGCTTTGACAGCGTTCAGCATTACACACAAAGTCTCAATGATTTGCTTGCCGACTTGCGCCCGCGCCTGCTCGCTCGTCGGGGACGATATTTTGAAGATGAAGCGCAGATTTTTGCAGAAGTTTTGCAGGAAGGCTACAAAATCAATATTTTCTCCGTTCCTGACGCTTTAAAAACCGCCGAAACGCTGCTGCTCGCAACAAATTCGCTTTTGCCCTACAGCTTAAACACAAAAGAACTCGGCGAGCGTTCGGAAATCGAAGAAAGAGTCCGGCGGCTGGCAGATTTGCTCCTGACAGGTTTGCTGTGCCGCTAAAAACAAAAAAAAGAATTATTTTAAACAAACAGAAATGGAGAGAAAGAAAATGAACAAAATAGTTTCGTTTATGACCGCACTGGCTTTAGCCTTTTTCATCCTTTGCCCCGACAGCGTATCCGCTCAAACGCCGAACGGCGGCGAACAGCCCGATTTGCCGATTGACGCGGCGACGAAAACACAAGTTATCAACGAGCTACTCAAACGGCTCAACGATTCTTACGTTTTTCCCGAAACGGCGAAGCAAATGGAAGCCGCAATCCGTGACCGCGTGAGCAAAAAGGAATACGACCAAATTACCGGCTCGCGCGCTTTTGCGGCGAAATTAACCGAAGATTTGCGAGCCGTCAGCCGTGACAAACATCTCGGCGTGCGTTTTTCGCCAAATGTGATTCCGGTTCGTACCCAAAAAAACGAGCCAACCGCTGAAGAAAAAGAAAACTACAAAAAAAATGTCTCGCGCGTGAATTACGGTTTCGAGCGCGTCGAGCGACTTCAGGGAAACATCGGCTATATTGACCTTCGGGGATTTACGGATTCTGAACTTGGCGCGGAAACGGTTTCGGCGGCGATGAGTTTTGTCGCTAATACCGACGCTTTGATTTTCGATTTGCGGCAAAACGGCGGCGGCAGTCCGGAGATGGTTCAACTCATCACTTCGTATCTGTTCGGTGACAAGCCGGTTCACCTCAACAGCCTTTACTGGCGCGAAAAAGATAAAACCGAGGAATTCTGGACGAAACCGAATTCGGTCGTCGGAAAGCGGTACGATGGTAAAGATGTTTACGTTTTGACGAGCAACCGCACATTTTCCGCCGGTGAAGAATTTACCTACAACCTCAAGAACTTGAAACGCGCAACCATCATCGGCGAAACAACGGGCGGTGGAGCGCATCCCGGCTCGGTTGTTCGGTTAAGCGACCATTTCGGCGCGTTTGTCCCAACCGGACGTGCGATTAACCCGATTTCCAAAACAAACTGGGAAGGAACCGGCGTCGAACCCGATGTTAAAGTATCCAAAGAAGAGGCTTTAAAAACCGCGCATCTGATGGCTGTAAACAAAATCGCTGAAAAAACATCGGACGCGCAGGTCAAAAACGCACTGAAACAAGTAACCGTCCAGATTCAAAAAGAATTGGACGAAATGAAGAAAACCGCGCAAACGAAGTAAAATCAAATGGTGGTTTTAAATTGAAAAGGTGTGATTAATAATCACACCTTTTATTTTTCTGCTTTTTCGGTTGAAAGAAAACGCTCTTGAAAATCGGGCGAGCGTTTTCTCAAAGCCAGCCACGAGGCAAATATTTGGGGCGTTTCGAGCCAGATTTTGAACCATTCAGCGATTTCGGCTTTTTCTTCGCGTTTTTCAGGCGCGACGCGCGCGTTTTTGGAAATCATTTGGGCGCGCTCTTTTGCCTGCACGGTTTTCGCTTTCAAACGCCGCAGACCTTCGCGGTCGTTTTCACGAACAAATTTCTGCCGCAGATTTTCAAGATTTTTTAAAGTCGTTTCGGCTTCGGCGAAATTGCCGAACTTGATGAGATTGCGAAACGGCGCGGCATATGCGTCTTCGGTTCGGCGCTCGACATCGAGCTTTAAAATTTCGGCGTGCCTGAGTTCCGCGCCTTCGTCGGCGAGCATTCTGGCGAGCGTCATTGGAGTTTCAACTGCGCCGTCGCCGAAATGCCCGCGCACTGCTTCTTCAATCGCTTCAAGCTCGGCGCGCCCGACCGATTCGCAGTCGAGCGCTTCCCAGACTTCCATTATCAAATCGAATTTCGTCCGCGATTTCCAGGCTGTTTCCGGCATAAAACACTCAAAACCAATTTCACCACAGAGCGCACAGAGAAGTCACAGAGAAAACACAGATTTTACGGTTTCTTCGGTGACTTCTCTGTGTAAAACTCTGCGCGCTCTGTGGTGAATTTGTCAGATTTACTGCTGAAAACTCAAAATTCGGGCAATGCTCGCGTTTTCGGGCTGTACTTGATAAGTTCCCATCGAAATAAACGATGAATTAGGAACGATGAATGATGAATTAAAGACAACTTATTTTCATTCATCATTCATCGTTCCTAATTCATCGTTTCTCACATCGCCATTCCGCCGTCGGCTTGGATGACTTGTCCGGTGATGTAACGCGCGTCGTCGGACAATAAAAAGCAAACTATTTTCGCCACTTCTTCGGGTTCGGCAAACCGTCCGAGCGGAATCATTTCGAGCAGTTTCGATTGATAATCAAGATTCAAAGCGCCGCTCATTTCCGTGGCGACGAGTCCGAGAGCCAGAGCATTGACCGTAACCTTGCGGCTCGCCACTTCTTTTGCCAGAGATTTCGTCAAACCGATCAGACCGGCTTTCGACGCCGAATAATTCGATTGCCCCTGCATTCCGACAACGCCTGAAATCGAAGAAATATTGAGAATCGAGCCGCCCGCTTCGTTCTTCATCATAAAACGCAAAACGGCTTTGGAAAAATTCCATGCGCCTTTCAAATTCGTATCAATCACGGCGTCCCAATCGTCTTCTTTCATCCGCAAAATCAACCCGTCGCGCGTAATTCCGGCGTTGTTGACGAGATAATCAACGCGCCCGAAAGCCGCCTGCGTTTGTTTGACAAAATCCGCAGACGCTTCGGTATTTGCAACGTCGCACTGCGCGGCAAAACATTTGCCGCCAAAACCTTCGATTTCTTTTTGAAGTTTTTCCGCTTCTTCCGCGCTCCGGGCATAATTAAAAGCTACGCTTGCGCCGCGCTGCGCCAATTCGAGAGCAATAGCGCGCCCGATTCCGCGAGTCGCGCCGGTTACGATTACTGCTTTTTCCGAAAATTGTTTTTCCGACAAAATAATTATTCCTCCGTTAAAATTTCCTCTGCCGCAATTTCAACGCGGTCGTAAATTTCGGCAAGCGATAAGACACAATTAATCGAAGCAACGTTCAAAACGTTTTCCAAACCGCCGACAACAGTATGAACCCAGCGCCCGTCCGCCTGTTTTTCGTAATGTTCAATGAATGCCGAGTCTTGCGAAACGATAATGTAATCGGTCAAATCCTGTATTTCCTGACGATATTTAAAAAATTTCATCGTCCGGTCATAACGCTCGGTCGAAGGCGAGAGCACTTCAAAAATAACGCGCGGATTGAGCAAAACGTCTCGCTTTTGGTCGTGAAAAATCGGCTCTCCGCAAACAACCGTTAAATCGGGGTAAGCGAAAAGCCCTTTTGTTTGTGCGCGAACTTTCATATTCGGGGACAAAGCCTGACAAGGTTTGCCTTTTAACTGCGAACTGACCTCGCGCGCCAGATTTATGCAAATCTGGCTGTGTTTGAGCGTTTCGCCCGCCATTGCGTAGATTTCGCCTTCGTAATATTCGTGGCGCACGTCTGATTGCCGTTCGAGTTCGAGATATTCCTCCGGCGTATAACGTCTGGCTTTTTCCTGCGGCAGCATAGTTCTAATAGACTAACGGCAAAACAAAAACGAAGGCAAGCAAGATTACAAGTTTGTCTTTTTGTTGAATTTAAATGCTGCTAACTCCTTCAAATCATTCTTTGTTCAATGGAAACAACAGTTTTCAGAAATTAAATTCCTAAAATCTTATCAAGGGTTTGTTTCGCTTTACGATGTTTTTCCGATAATTGTTGTCTCAATTTAATGAGTTTTGAATAGACGCTTTCCACCTCCGTAAATTTTTTCAAGGTTATTTTGGAGAAATTGAGCTGCAAAATCGGCAACCCATTTTGCGCTGTTAAAATCATTTGCAGAATCACTCATATTTTTTCACCGATGAATATATTTCACGGGAAAAATACCAGCATTTTGATTGTGATTCAATGATTTTGCAGCTTATTGCGGTTTGCGACGAAAGAACGAAGCCAAATACAGCAAAACGCCATGCGCGGCGTAAGCTGAGGCGGCGGCGAGCAAAACTTCGCGCGAGAAAAGCCAGATGAGCATTACAAATGCTGCAAGCGCGATGAGCGCAAAGCGTGTGCTGCGGCGAGATTGTCCGACCGATTTAAAGCTCGTGTAGCGAAATGTGCTGACCATTAATGCGCCGAGCGCGGCGACCAAAACCATCATTAAAGCGCCGTAACTTGTCGCTTGTTCGGCAGTTTTAGTGACGAGAGGTGCAGGCGAGAAATGAACAATTGCGGCGAGAAGCCCGGCTGCGGCTGGAATCGGCAAGCCAACGAAACTTTTTTTATCAACTTTGGTTGCTCCTTCCGCTAAAACTCGCGGTCTGGTTGCCTGAACATTAAAACGCGCGAGGCGAAATGCGCCGCAGACGACGAGCATAAACGAGATAAACCAGCCCATTTTGTGAACCGCCGAGTTTTCGGGGAAAACCGAGCCGTAGCTCCATGCGTAAATGAGCGCGGCGGGCGCGATTCCGAAGGTCAGCATATCGGCGATTGAGTCGAGCTGAACACCGATTTCAGTTGTTGTTTTCGTCATTCGGGCGATTCGGCCGTCCAGTGAATCGAACAACACAGCCCAGCCGAGAGCGCGGGCGGCAAAATCGAAATATTGGGTTGCGCGCGCCAGATTTTCGTCGCCGCCGATGCCGACGAGTTGAAAACCGTGCATCGTCTGCATCACGGCGTAAAATCCCATTCCGATATTTGCCGCCGTAAACAGCGACGGAATGAGATATAAACCTTTTTTTAGATTGCGCCGCCGGACAGCTTCGCTGAGCCTTTCCCTGCGGACGCGCATTGTGTTAGCAATCATCAGCTTTGCAGCCTTCCGATAATCGTGACGCCGCCGCGCACGCGGTCGCCGACTTTGACGGCAATTTCGACTTCGGGCGGCAAAATCAAATCGGTACGCGACCCGAATCGAATCAAACCGAAACGCTCGCCCAAAACGACTCGGTCTCCGGCGCGTTTCCAGCAAACGATTCGCCGCGCAAGAACTCCCGCAATTTGTTTGCAAACGATTGTCATTCGCTCATTTTTAATCGTCAAAGCGTTTTGCTCGTTGATTTGGCTCGCATCTTCGCGCGTCGCAATCACGAATTTGCCTTTCGAGTAAACGACTTCTGAAATTTCTCCGGCAATCGGCGAGCGGTTGATGTGAACGTCGAAAATCGAGAGAAAAACGCTGACGACATTTGGCGAATCGTCGTTTTCCGGGTTTAATTTTTCAATCCGCGTTACGCGCCCGTCAGCCGCAGAGACGACCAGATTTTGTTCGCTCGTAATTTCACGATCAGGATCGCGGAAAAAATACGCCGTAAACGCTGCCAGCAAAACGAACACAATTGCCAGCCACCAAATTCCGGCAAAGATAAAAGCTATCGCAATAAACAGCCCGATTAAAACAAACGGAATTCCTTCACGTGCCACGTTTCCGATTGTATAACGAATGTTAAATTTTTCTTAAATGCCTTCCGCCGTTAATCTGCCCGTTCGCTTCATTGTTTGAATTTTAAAGAGCGCGGCGACGACCAGATAAATCGCCAGAAGAATCAGCGCGAGCGATGCAATCGCGTTGACAAATTTAATATCAAAACCTTGTGCGGCGCGAAAATTTCCGACGACCATCGCGCTCAAAGCCCAGAGCGTAATCGTCAAAACAAACAGCATCGGGACGAGCGTAAAAGCGATTCGCTGACGCGCCTGATAAAGCCAGATCGTGATTGAAAGCAGCGTCAGAGCCGCCAATAATTGGTTCGACGCTCCGAACAGCGTCCAGAATTCGAGATAAGAATTTTTCGGCGCAACCGTAATGCAGACAAACGGCAAAGCGACGAATGAAAGAGTTCCGATGAGAGCGCCGATTCTGCCTTTTAAACCGAAAAGCTCTTGAATAATATAACGCCCAAGTCTCGTGCAAACGTCCAGAGTGTCGAAAACAAACGTCGAAAACGCCATCGCGCCAAACGTAATGGCAAACGGCAGATTATCGCGCCCGATTAAAATGGTTAAAAATCTGCCGATTCCGTCGCCGTAAATTTTGCCGGGCGGAACTCCTTTGGTGGCGCTTTCGGCGACAATCATAATCGTCACGAGCGCGATAAACGCAACAAAACCTTCGGCGAGCATCGCGCCGTAGCCAATCGGATGCGTATGCGTTTCCTTGTCAATTTGTTTTGAAGTCGTGCCGGAACAAACCAATCCGTGAAAACCCGAACACGCGCCGCAGGCAATTGTGACAAACAAAAACGGAAACAAAGTTCCGGTCATTCCGCCGACATCGAAAGATTTAAAAGCGGGCTGCGCGATGCTGTAACCGCCGAAAAAGACGCCGAGACACCCGACGGCTATCGCCGAATAAAGCACAAAACCGCCCAAATAACCGCGCGGCTGAAGCAAAGCCCAAACCGGGACGACCGAGGCAACAATGCAATAAGCCAGAATCAATAAAGCCCAGGTTTTATGATCGAGAATGAACAGAGTCGAAATGTAAGTGCCGAAATACGCGAGCGCAAATGTCGCCGGAACGAAAATCAAAGTCGTCAGCCACAGCGGCGGTTTTAAAAATCTTTCAACTAAGCCCAAAACGACCGACAGCAAGAGATACAAAATGCTCGCCGCCGCGACCGCGCCGCCGGGATTAAATCCGGTTGCATTCTGCAAAGATTCGTCCCCCGCGACAAAAGTTCCGGCGGTGATGTCTGTAAAAGCGACGACGACGTAAACGAGCGCAATAAAAATAAACGCCATCATCGCTCGCCCCGCGCCGGTGCCGAGCTTTTCTTTCGTAATTTCGGCAATCGAATTTGCGTCGTGCCTGACACTCGAAGCGAGCGCGACGAAATCGTGAACCGCGCCAATTAAAACCACTCCCAAACCGATCCACAATAGACACGGCAGCCAGCCGAAGCTCTGACACGCGAGAATCGGACCGGCAATCGGACCTGCCGCCGCAATCGCCGAAAAATGCTGCCCGAACAAATAAAACGGGCGCGTCGGCACGAAATCTTCGCCGTCGTTGATTTTATTGGCGGGCGTTTCGCGTTTGTCGTTTAAATGAAAGCGTTTTGCAATCCGGCTGCCGTAAGCAAAATAACCGAAAAACAACCAGCTCAGAAATAAAATTGCGAGCACAGTCAAGCTCATTTTCAATTCTCCGTTGTTCCAGATTGAGAGAAAAGCGTTTTCGGCGAATATTTTTTATTCGTCAAAATTGGCTGACATTTTGCCCGAAAAACGAAAATAAGCCAACACCGAAAACGAATTCGAGCGTTGGCTTATTAGAATTTTTGTAAAAATCTACTTCACTTTTTCCAGTTCCATTTCTAAAAACTTTATCCACGTTTTGCCGCCGTCGCGCGACATTTCGCCGGTTTCAAACCAATTTCCTTTTTCGTTGAGCGTAATTGTGTAGCGCGTATCGCCCGCTTGCGGGTGTTTGAAGCCCCAAACGAAATTTTTATCTCCGATTTCAGCCGTGACATCCACAGAGTTGCCATAAAAAGTGTGTGCGCGCCAGCGATAAACTTTTGCCTGCGGATCATAGGAAAGCACGGCAAACGCATTATGCGTGATGCGTTCTTCGCCCGTTGCGGCGTCTTTCGATTTACCGAGACCTTCGACAGCCGCGACGAGACCGCCGAGACGATATTCGACTGATTCGTCAAGCGTAAAATTTTCGCGCTTTCCGCCATATCCGACCGCCCAGCCGCGACCGCGCCATTTTCCGACGAGAAAATCAATCTTTTTCATTGCCGCGACTTGTGACGCCGGGTAAGTTTCCGACATCACCGGTCGGCGATTTTCCTGTGCGGCTGCGGAGTGCGAAAAAATACCAAAACAAATCAAAATAAACGTTAAATTTAAGAATATTTTTTTCATAGCAAACAGATTTTGCGAGAAAAACGGGGCGGCGTCTTGTAAATTTGCGACACGCGGGAAAAATTATTTAATCAACTTTCCGTGTTCGATTTGTTTGACGCGCTCGGCAAACGCGCCGGGTGTGCGGCTGGTCAGAGCGTTAAATTCGTGCGAGAGATGAGCTTGATCGGCAAATCCCATTTCGGCGGCGCGATTTGCCCAATTTTGCGCCGCGTTTTCGACGATTTTGATAGCCGTCGCCCGCAATCGCCGGGCGCGCAGATATTGTTTCGGCGTCAAACCGGAAGACTGCAAAAAACATCGCTCAAACTGTCTCCGGCTCAATCCTGCGGCTGCCGCGATTTCATCAATTTTAACCTGCGTGTGATTCTCCTCAACGAACCTCACTGCGGCGACGATTCGCTCGTCAATGGCTTCGAGTTTTAGTCGACGCACGCTCGCTTCAAACTCTGGAATCGCAGCCTCAAAGTTTTCGCAGTCACCGAGTTTTGCAGTTAAATCGCCGGGAGCATCGGCTAAATTCGGAATTTCCGCCGCCGGGCGACTTTGTTCCGAAGTCATTTCATCATTCAACAAGCTACGGCAAGCGGCGGGCGAAACGCGCATTCCCCAATAAACATCGCCGTCAAAAACGGGAACATTGATTGATTCGAGACCAAGAGATGAAACGAGCAGCGCGGAGGTTTTAAACCGAGCGTTTTTATAATAGAAAATCGAGCGGCAACCGTCGGGAAAGATTTCGTGCACAATTGGCTCCGGCGTCGGCAGATTTACGCGAAACTCCCAGAAAGAAAAAATAATGTGCGAGGCGTCCGAATTAGGCGCAATTTCGCGGTAAAACATAACAGTCATCAGTTATCAGTTATCAGTTATCGGTTATCGGTTTTGTTGAGTGATAACTGATAACTGATAACTGATAACTGTTAAGGTTCAATCAATTCTTTGTTTCCCAAAATCGGCGTCGGCTGTAAAAGGTTTACGTCGAACCAAGCTGCGACAACGGCGAAAGTTTCGCGCCAAGCCCAGGCGCGGCGCGTCGAATCGTCGTATCTGCGGCGGTCGGCTGTGATTCCAACCGAATCAATTCCGGCAGCCTGACAAAGATAAATCGCGCGATTGAGATGAAATTCATGCGTGACCAGCACGGCGCGCTCGACGCCGAAAATTTCTTTGGCGCGATAACAAGTGTCATAAGTGCGTCGCCCGGCGAAATCGGCGATGATGTTTTCCGCCGGAACGCCGCGCCTTATCGCCTGCTCTTTCATCGCAGCGGGTTCGTTATAGTTTTCAAAACGATTGTCGCCGCTCATCAAAATCTTGCGAACTCGCCCCGACCGATAAAGCTCCGCTGCTGTGATAATCCGGTCTTCGAGGGCGAGCGACGGCTCGCCGTCTTCCCTGACGCCCGCCCCGAAAACAATGGCGATGCGCGACGGTTCTTCAACCCGAATTTCAGTAATTGAATTCTGCGCTTTGTCTTTTGTTTGAAGAAAAACATGGCGATTGACCGCGTACACGAAAACAATCGCGCCCGGCAACAAACCGACCAGCCAAATTAACACGACGCGCCGCCACATATTTCGAGCGTGAAGCTAACACAAATCGGTGTTTTTCATCAAATTTTTACTTGATTGCGGTTGAAAGCGGCGGAATATTGACGCCGAAAACCGTAGGATTTTCGCCCACGATTGCGGCGGCGAAAAATTTCGGCACGTATTTGCGGTTTTCTTTTTGAAACTGCTCGGAAAGCCGATCGGCGACGAGCAGCAGCGACCAAAAATTGCGCTCTCTTTTTCCGGCTTCTTCGAGCGCGGTGTTTAAATTCCGGCTCAAACCGCCTTCGCCGCTGTTGTAGCTGGCGACGGCGAGCGGGACGCTGCTCGGTCCCGTTCCAAAACGCCCCATCAGAGCTTTCATAAAACGCGCGGCGGCGGCGGCGGCTTTTTCCGGCTCGCAGCGTTCGTCCGGGTTTGCGGGCGAAGCGCCGCTGATTGTTTTCAAACCGTAAGCCGCGCCGGTTGCCTGTGTAAATTGAAACATTCCCAGCGGTTTGGTCGGCGATTGCAAACACGGACAAAACTCCGATTCAATCATCGCCAGATATAAACCGACTTGTGGCGAAACGCCTTGGGAATTAAACGAGCGAACGACAAAATGCGCATTCTTCTGCCCGCGCTCCAAAACCGACTGCAAATCGCTCGTTATCCAACAGCCTGTCGTACAGGAATCGTTTCGCGTCGAGCGCAAACGCCGGGCGTAACCGTCAACCATTTCCTTGATTTTCGCCGCTGCTTCGGGCGTAATGCTTTCGCCGCTGCGGTTTCCGATCATCCGCGCCACTTGTTCCGACTCTTTCGCCACAAATTGGCGTTTTTCGTCATCCGACATTTGCAAATAAGTCTTATCGGGTGGCGGCGGTTTGTTCGGCGAGCGGCTGTCAACAACCGGCTCTGTCGTTTCGGTAGTCGAATTTGAGTTGGAAGAAGTGTTTTGCGGCTTTGGAGTGGGTTTCTCGGAATTTACGTTCTCGTTTTCGTTCTCGTCTTCATCATTCGGAGTTTCTTCAAGCGTCGGAGTGTTTATCACGACATCGCGGTTATCATTTCCAGCGTTGATAAGTCCAGCCCCAATGATGATTATGGAAAGACTAATAAGAAAAACAGCAATTCCGGCAATAACAAACGGAACAAAATTAATTTTGTTTCCACCTGTTGCGGCTAAACTTTTTTGATTCGCTTCAACTGCTTTCGCTTCCCGTTTTGTAATTTGAATCGCCAGCGTGGTTTCGTTGCCGAGTCGAATCGAGTCGCCGTTTTTAAGCGGCGTGCCTGATGGAGAAACCGCAGCGCCGTTAACGAAAGTGCCGTTCGTCGAATTTTCATCGGAAATCCAAACTCGCTCGCCTTCACGATAAACGGTCGCGTGATGGCGCGAAAGACTTTGATCGTCAAATCTCAAATCAACCGCGCCGCGTCCGATTGTCAGATTTTCGCCTTCGACCGCGATTTGCCGCGAGCCTTCGGGCGTCGGAAATGTGAGAAAGACTTCAATCATTGACCGAGCAGATTTTGATACAAATTGAAAAGCGGTTTGTCGCGCTTCAAACCGAATTTCTGCGGATTTTCCGCTACAATTCCGGCGGCGAAAAAGCGAGCGATCTGGTCACGCTGTTTCGGAGATTTAATCGTGTTCCAAAAATCGGCGCGGTCAGCGGCGGGAAGTGAGTTTTTGAAATTTCCGGCTTCCGACAGCGACAAATCAAAACACGCGATGCCGTAAACCACATCGCCTTCAAATAAATTTGTGATGAGAGCTTTCGCATAAACGGCGGCAACGCGGGCGGCGCAATTCTGTCCAGCCGCGCTCAAATTTTCCGCCCCGCATTGCCCGTTGTAACCGTTCGCAGCAGCAAATGCCTCAGTCATCTGCCACAAACCGTCTTTTCCTGCACCGCTGCGCTTGTTTTCAAATCGGCTGCGCGACATCGCCAAATGATAGCCGAGCGGGGCGGGCAAACCTTGCTCGTTAAAAAACGCAATGTTGATCGCGTCGCGCGCCGCTTCCGCCCGCCTTGAAAAACCTTCGGCTTTATATTCCGCCGTTCGCGCCTGCACCTGTTTCAAAAATTGGGCGTCGTAGCGATAAACCGAATTGCCGTAAAGTTTTATCAGCCGCTCGCACATTTCTTTCGTTTCGGCGAGCGAGATTTGCACAGGTTTTTCCACAGGCGATTCAGGCTCATCGTTGTTTGCGTCATCGAGCGTTTTATCAGATTTCGTTTCGTCTTTAGATTTTTCGCCGTCTTCGCCGGAAAACGCGATTAAAATTTCGCTGTCCTGAATTTTGGCAACTCCGTCTTTGCCAGTGACGGCGACGGATAAAACGTGCGTCGCTTCGTCGTCAATCAAATCGGGGAAAATCTCCGGCTTAAGCTCCGCTTTATAAGGCGCAACCTCAGCCGACGCAAATTCTTTTCCGTCAAGCCGGTACGAAACGCGCTCGATGCATTTTGCGTTTTTAGCCGAAACCTGAATCGGCGTCGCTTCGGAAATCGTGACTCCGCTTTCGGGGCTTGAAATTATAACTTCGCCCGCGCAGTTTGTCGGAATACTCAAAAACAAAACAACGCCGATTACCGCAATAATCGCTAAACCGGACAACACGGCGGCGATTGTCAGCATAAGCGGAATTTTTGAATGCGGAGTGCGAAGTTCGGGATGTGGAATGGCGGTTTGATTGACTGAGCTATTAATGTTCAAACTCTCGCTTGGCAGAACCGGATTTAACTCCGCATTCCGCATTCCGCATTCCGCATTTGGCTCAATTTGATCGTCAAATAGAATTTCAACAATGCTGTCGTCGCCGCCCAAACTGATTTTATCGCCTTCCTGCAAACGACGTTCGCCCTCAACCGGCTCGTCGTTAACGAAAGTTCCGTTGCGGCTGTTTAAATCAACGAGATAAAAATTATCTCCGCGCCGTTCGATTTCGGCGTGATAACGCGAAACGTTCGAATCCGAAACGAGCGCGACCGCGTTGTCCGGCGCGCGTCCAAGCGTAATTAAGCCGCTTTTGATTTCTATCTCCAGCGGCTCTTGCCCGAACTCGTTAATTTTTAATTTAGCATTCGGCATTTATCGCTTAATAACCGTGTACTCAATGCGGCGATTTTGAAAGCGTCCTTCATCCGTGTTGTTATCGGCTTTTCTGACGTTTGCGCCGTAACCTTTTGTCACGAGCATTGAAGGGCTAACGCCCGAGCCGATCAAAAAGAATCTAACCGCATTCGCCCGGTTTTGAGACAAAATCAGATTTGCGTCAGCGCCGCCCTGATTATCGGTGTGTCCCCCGATTTCGACGACCGGCGAGCCTTGCAGCAGTTTGAATTTTTCGGCGGCTCTGCGGAGAAATTTTTCGCGTCTCGCCGGAATGTCGAATTTGTTGGACTCGAAATTGATGATTTGCATATTCAGCACGCGCACCAAATCATCCACCGTAAAAGGCGCGACGAGCTTGTCCAGTTCATCCAGAGCGCGGCATTCGGCTTGCGCCACGCGCGGGTCTGGATCGTCGCAATCGTTTTGCTGCGGCGGAGTCTGCGCGATGTTTTTTGGCGCCATATTCGCCGTCACGTCAAATTCCTCGCCGTTTTCGCCGCGGATTGTTTCGGTGTAATCGGTGTAGCCTTCGAGCGTGACTCTCATTGTTCGCGGCTTGCCCGCTTCCAGCCCGAAACATTTAATCGTGTCGCCCGAACGCTCGCCGCACCTTTGATTGTCAACAAAAACCGTGCTGCCGACCGGTGCGTTTTTGACGACGAGCGTAAAGCCCGTATCGCGCCAGAAAACAAACCACAACGCAATGCCCGCAATCAACAAAAAAGCCAGAAACGCCAAGCTGCCGCTCGTTATCCAGAGCCACAGAGGAATGCCGCTCGTTGCTCGTTTTTCCTCTTTTTTCGGCGGCGCGACAACGGGCGCAGTCGTTTCCCGATATTGCCGGCGGTCGGTTTCCGGCAAGCTGATATAGGGCATCGTCGCGCCGAAATCCGGTTCGTTTCGATTGTTTGAATATCCGCTGGACATTGTGGAACCGAAATCAACATCGCTTGGCGGTTCGCGGCGAATGTTCGGCGAAGTCAGATCAAAATCATCCGGCGGCAAATTGCGCGGCGCGTTATTTCTTGGGATGCCGGGCATTGTCATCCCAAAATCGTCCGGCGGCGCGGCGGGCGGCGGAGATTGCTGCTGATTCGGCAGACGCAGATTCGGGACGGTCAAATCAAAGTTGTCAGGGTTTTGCTGCGGCTGTTTATTGGGACGAATTCCCGGCATTGTCATCCCAAAATCGTCTGGAAGCGGTTTCGGATTGTTGTCTCGTTCGCTCACGGTTTGTCTGGCTCCTTTGTTTCAGGTCAAAAAACGAATTTTTTTGACTGTTTTGCCGACGCAAAAAAGCGGAAAGTTTGCGCTAAAGCCAAAACTAGAACCAAGAGACGGTTGATGTCAAGAATAGTGGGAATCCATTTTTTCGGCGCACAGACACGCGACTAAAGATAATCAATTCTCTGTAGTTATTTTCACCGCGTCTGCTTGCCTCCGCGCCGCTATTTTATATTAGGCGGCTGCGTGGTTTTGGTGCGCACGTTGATGCCTTTGTCGGCGACTACAAACAAGCGTCGCGCTTCGACACCGCCGCCGTTTAAAGGCTGGTAGGCAAGCAAATAACGATTGTTTTTCAATTCGTCGCAGATAGCTTTGGCGGCGGTTTGCGATTCTTCAAAATCAAAAACTTTGCCGCCCGTGCCTTCCGTCAGCTTTTGAATCACGGCTTCCGGTTTCGGTTGATCTCGGCGATAAGCTCCGCCCGTGCGGTCGGGAATTTGAATCGCGTAAATGGCGACGTTAGCCGATTGATAATCGGCTAAAATGCGCTCGAACGTTTTCGTGCTGCCGCGATCAAGCCCATCGCTGACAATCACAACCGCCGTTTTTCGGACTGCGGGCATCAGCGGTCTGACAACTTGTTCGAGAACATCGGCGAGCGAATCGAATAAACGGGGATTTCCTTTTTTGCGAAACGCGGCGAGCGACTTTTCAATCTTTTTCGCGTCGTCGGTCCATTCTTCGATGATTTCCGCCTTTTCGTCGTAAGCGGCAACGAAAATCTGATCGCCTTCGTATATTTCGTAAGCAAATTCCTTAACGGCGGCGGTCATTTTCGCCACGTCGGTTCGCAAAGTTTGCGAGTTGTCAACGAGAAGAACAATCCGCGCCGGAGTCGCGTCGAAAGTAACGGCTTTAATTTTTTGCTCGACGCCGTTTTCGTAAACCGCAAAATTTTCGGCTTTAACCGGCTCTTTTGAATCGCCTTCGCGTGAGACGACGACCGGAACAAGCCCGTCCGATTCGCTCATCGCAGCGGGCGAACGCCGCCCGGCTTGAGCGAAGGCGAATGCGGCGGAAAAAGTTAAAATCAAAAGCAGAAAAGATATTTTTTTTGCGGCGTCAAAACAGTTTTTCATCGTTCTAAGGCTTACTTTTATCGGAAGATGATGTAGTCGTCTCTGATTTCGATGCGGTGTCCGCGCTTCCGGTTGATTCTCCGCCGGCAGAAGTTTTCGGCGCATCGGTTTTGGTTTCGTTTTTCGCGTCGCTTTTGGTTTCCGCGCTGCTGCTTTCCGTCGCCGCTTTCCCGGCGTAATCGGTCACATACCAGCCGGTTCCTTTAAACTGAAATCCGCTGCGCGACCATTGTTTTTCCAGATTCCCGCCGCATTCCGGGCACTCCTTTAACGGTTCATCCGAGATTTTCTGCATAGCTTCCAGATGATTTCCGCATTCCTGACATTTGTATTCGTAAATCGGCATATTTTTTAATCCCGTCAATAAATATTTTATCAAAATAAACTTGCTGTTATGATTTTCATCATCCGCGCGCAACTTGACAAGCGTATACTCGGTGAACAAAGCCGTTTGCAAACGGCGAAGTTATTTTCAATGGGATTCTAAATGAAATATTTGGGATTTTTCGTTTTGTGACTGTGGAGTGCGCTAAAGAAGAGGGCTTCGAGACAGACAAACTTATTCGCACGAAGCAAAATTTGTGATTTGACAATTAGGGTCAGATACTTTCATTTCAGCAGAACCATAAACAATTTCATTTTGCGAATGACAGCCGAGTATTCCTGACTGCCAAATCACATTCTCAAAGTGTCCCGTCAGATAACTCGTTCCTCCGTCCATCGCCGTTGCCGTTCCGCTGTAAGTGATTTGGGCAATCGAGTAATTTGACGACGACCAGTTGTAGCCTTCACCTATAAAGCTTA
>DASVQU010000184.1:0-18657 GCA_036388995.1 Pyrinomonadaceae bacterium
CGAACTCTCGGAAACAATTTGTTCGGCTTCGTCCATTAATTTCGTCCCGACGCCTTTTCTTCTGGCTTCCGGTAAAACATTAAAATCATTTATCTCAGGAATGTTTTTCGCTTTAAAAGGCGGATAATCCGATTCCCAAAGAATTGTCAGATAGCCGACAAAATTATTGTTTTCAAAAGCCAGAAGGATTTTCCGCACGCCTTCTGTTTGTTCGGCAAAATATCTTTGATATTGCGAAACAGGTTTATTCCATCCGATTGAATCAAATGCTTCAGCAATCGGTAAAATATCTTTTTCCTGTAATTCCCGAATCACAATCGTTTCAAGCAAAAACCATTTCCTCGCGCTTCGCAAAATTTATCAATTCAAACAAGCGCAAACCGTTTCTTCGCGCATTTCCGGCGTTGATACCGAATTGCTTTTGCACAAAATCTTCGCCCATTTGCGAATCCGTCACCGAACCGGCAATCACGTCTATTTCAATGCCTATATTCTTCAAAACCGCGATGCCGCCGATCACGCCGACGTAATCCGAAGCGCAAAAGACAAATGCGGAAGTCGCGGCTTTGATTTCCGCGTCCTGCAAAACCGAATCAACCGCATAGCCGCCGACAATTCCGTCACCGAGTTCGACGACGATTAAATCAGGTTCAAATGAATTCAAATGATTCAAAATCGCTTTGGCGACGGGCGACAAATCGCCCGCGTCAACCGTCGAAGGCAAACCGCAATCTAAAAAGCTCGCCGTCGCAATCGCGCCGTGATCCTGCATATTCAGCGTGTCGCGCAGACAAGCCACACCCGACATTTTCGCGCCAGCCACGCGCAATCCCGCGTGCGCAGCTTGTTTGATAATCTCTGTCGCGGCGACGGTTTTGCCCGAATTCATACAAGTTCCGGCGACAACGACAATCGGCGCGCATTTTTCGAGAAAATCAGTCGGCTGCAAAGCGTTGTCGGCGATGTTTAAAATTGTTCCGATTTCGTCGCACGCGATTCCCAAGACTTCGACTTCAATCGCATCTGAAAGCGAAGAATGATGACCTTTGCAAATCCCGATCACGCCGCCCATATTCAAGAGATGCAGTTTGTCGCCCGCTTTAACAGATTCGGGAACGTCGCCGACAAAACCTTTGAGCGCGCGGCGTTTGCCCAGCACGCCGAGCAAAACGTCGCTGCGATTGATTTTCGCAAGGCGTCCCGACGGAAGCTCAAGATTGCCGTAAGTCACCGACTCGCTCAAAGCGCGAACGACAACGACATTCCCCGCTCGCGGCAGATTGTTTTCCGAAATAACGACAACCGTCTTCGCTAATTTTAAAGGCGAAACAGCCGAACCGATTTTGTCAACTTCAATTACTTGCATTTTTTAAATTCCATTTGAAACCACAGATTTACACAGATGAACACAGATATTTCTTGATTTTATAAAGCGATTCTTTTTACTTCGACGCGCGGATTACCAAAATTTATTAAAAGACAAATTTTCTGACCTGTTGCTTTTAAGTAATTCAGACATTGAGCTTTGTGAACGTCATCTATATTTTTAACCGCTTTCAGCTCAACTAAAACTTTGTTTTCAACCCATAAATCAGCCTCATAAAAACCAACTTCAAAACCATCGTAGAAAACTTTAATAGCTTCCTGTTGCTTAACCATTAAACCGGATTTACGAATCTCATAAGCGAGCGAATTTTCATAAACCTTTTCCAAAAATCCGCAACCCAGAGCATTACCGACCTTGTAAGCACAACCAATGATTATTTCAGTTATCTTGTTTATTTCATCTGCTGAATAGCTTGTCTCAAACAACGATTTCAGCAAATCTGATTTATCTTTTTCCATTGCTTTATCCGTGTTTATCTGTGTCCATCTGTGGTTCCATTTCTCTTCAATCAAATTTCTGCAATCGCAAACGCAGAGCTTGCAACTTGATAAAACCTTCGGCGTCGTGCTGGTCATAAGCGCCTGCGTCGTCTTCAAACGTGACGATGCGCTCTTTGTAGAGCGAATATGGCGAGCGTCTGCCCGTCACGGTGACGTTGCCTTTGTAGAGCTTCAAACGCACATCGCCCGAAACCGTTTTCTGCGTTTCGTCGATCATCGAGCGCAAAATCTCAAACTCCGGCGCAAACCAGAAGCCGTAATAAATTGATTCGGCAAATTTCGTCGAAAGCGAATCACGAAGTCGCCCGACTTCCCGATCAAGCGTGATTGATTCGAGCGCGCGGTGCGCCGCCTGCAAAATCGTGACGCCCGGCGTTTCATAAACTCCGCGCGATTTCATTCCGACAAAACGGTTTTCGACCAGATCAACGCGCCCGATGCCGTGCTCACCGCCGATAAAGTTCAGAGTCGAAAGCAGATCAACCGCGCCGTAAGTCTCGCCGTTAATCGCCACAGGCTCGCCTTTTTCAAACGTTAGAATGATTTCTTCGGCTTTGTCTTTGGCGTTTTCGGGCGATCTGGTCAATAGAAAAATGTCTTCCGGCGGTGCTGCCCAGGGGTCTTCCAAAATGCCGCCTTCGTAAGAAATGTGCATCAGATTTCTGTCCGTCGAGTAAGGCTTTTCGGCGGTCGCCGTCACCGGAATTCCCTTTTCGGCGCAATACGCAATCAAATCCGCCCGCCCTTTAAATTCCCAATGTCGCCATGGCGCAATCACTTTTACATCCGGCTTCAAAGCGTAATAAGTCAATTCAAAACGAACCTGATCGTTGCCTTTTCCGGTCGCGCCGTGCGCAACGGCGTCCGCGCCTTCTTTTATGGCAATCTCGATCTGCTTTTTGGCAATCACGGGACGCGCCAGCGAAGTTCCGAGCAGGTAAACGCCTTCATAAAGCGCGTTGGCTTTAACGGCTGTCCAAACGTAATCGCGGACAAATTCCTCGCGCAAATCTTCGACGTAAAGTTTCGACGCGCCCGTAGCTTTCGCTTTTTCATCCAAACCCGATAATTCTTCGCCCTGCCCGACATCGGCGCAAAAACAAACGACTTCGCAATCGTATTTTTCCTTGAGCCACAGCAGCATCGCCGACGTATCAAGCCCGCCCGAATATGCCAAAATAACTTTGTTAATCTTCTTTTCCATTAGCTTTCAAATAATTCCCAGATGTTTTTAATCGCTTTTTTCTGTTCTCTAAAATCTTTAACCGCAATAAAAATCGTATCGTCACCGGCAATCGTGCCAACGATTTCAAGGATTTTCGCCCGATCAATCTGCACGGCGACAGCCGAAGCCAATCCCGATTCGCACTTTGCCACAATTAAGTTTTCTCCGGCTGTTTCAAGGCTGATTAAACCGAAGTTTTTCTTATTTTCAGCTCGCGGCAGCGCGTAAAAACCGTTTGCTTTAATAATCCCCAGCTCGACGAGATCGCGCGAAACGCTTGATTGAGTGACGGCGAAACCGGCTTTCGACAAATATTCGGTCAACTCTTCCTGTTTCCCGATATTTTTCGCCCGAATCAGATTTAAAATTGTTTCCTGCCGCTTTTCTTTGTACATTCGATTCTTGATTTCCGAAATCGCCTATGCAAATATTTTGCATAACTCTTGCATAGATGCATAAAATAGAAATTAGAGTTGTTATTGTCAAATGAGCGAATCAAAAAAATTATGGGGCGGCAGATTTACCGAAGCCGCAAACGAGGTTTTCGCCCGGTTTAATCAGTCTTTTCACTTTGACAGAAAATTATTTTTGTTTGACGTTCAGGCGAGTCTGGCTCACGCCGGAGGTTTAAAAAACGCGGGCGTTTTGAGCGAAAACGAATTTGCGGAAATCACACGCGGGTTGCAAATTATGCAGGAACGTTTTGCGGAAAACGGCGAGAAATATTTCGACGAATTTGCTGACGCCGAAGACGTGCATTCGTTTATCGAAGCCAAATTAATCGAATTGATCGGCGACGCCGGACGAAAACTGCACACCGGGCGCAGCCGCAACGATCAGGTTGCGACGGCAATGCGTTTGTGGACGCGGGCGGCGATTGATCGGCTGCAAGCGGTTTTGCTTCAAACGCAAAATGCTTTGCTCGATTTGGCTGAGAAAAGTGGAGACGCGGTTTTCCCCGGCTATACGCATTTGCAGCGCGCACAGCCCGTCGTTTTTGCTCATTGGTGTCTGGCTTATTTTGAGATGTTCGAGCGCGATTCAATTCGTTTTTCTCACGCGCGCGAGAGCGCAAACATATCACCGCTCGGCAGCGCTGCACTTGCCGGGACGAGTTATCCGATTGACCGCGAATCGGTGGCTAAAGAATTGGGCTTTGCCCAAATAAGCCGCAATAGTCTCGATGCGGTCAGTGACCGCGATTTTTTGCTCGATTTTACGCACGCTTGTTCGCTCGTTTTAATGCATCTTTCCAGACTTGCCGAAGATGTGATTCTTTATTCATCAACCGAATTCGGCTTTTTTGAATTAAGCGACCGGATTGCGTCTGGTTCGAGCCTGATGCCGCAAAAGAAAAATCCCGACGCAATGGAATTGGTGCGGGGAAAATCAGCCCGCGTTTTCGGGCATCACGCGGCGCTGCTGACTTTGTTGAAAGGCTTGCCGCTCGCTTATAACAAAGATTTACAGGAAGACAAAGAAGCTGTTTTCGACTCGTTTGAAACCGCATTTGCCGCGCTCGAAGCGACGGAAATCGTTTTCAGAAACCTTTCGTTAAAAACCGAAAATATGCGGAGCGCGGCGCAAACCGGATTTATGAACGCGACGGAATTGGCTGATTATCTCGTCCGGCGCGGCGTTCCTTTTCGCGCGGCTCACGAATTAACCGGGCAAATCGTGCTTTTTGCGGTTTCGCAAAACCGCGAGCTGCACGAGCTTGATTTAGATGAGTTGAGAAAATTTGCGAGCGAAATCGAAGACGATGTTTTCAATGCATTGTCGCTCGAAGCGACGCTCGATTCAAAAAATCAGATCGGTGGAACTTCGCGTCTGCAAGTTCAACGGGCTTTGAAACAAGCGCGCGAAAAATGGCAAATTAAATCAATTGATGAACAAAAACAATGAACTTTGACGAATATCAGCAGGCAATCGAGAAATTTGCGGTTTACCCGCGCGAACCGGAATTAACGGCAATCGGTTATCTGGCTCTCGGTTTAAACGGGGAAGCGGGCGAAGTCGCCGAGCAGGTGAAAAAAGCGATTCGCAACGACGGGCAAATAACCGACGAGCGGCGCGCCAAAATTCTGGACGAAATCGGCGATGTTTTATGGTATGTTTCGCGCATTGCCAGCGAATTTAACTGCTCGCTCGGCGATGTCGCCGAACAAAATGTTGCCAAACTGGAACAGCGCAGAAAACTTAAAAATCTTAAACACGAATAAAATGCAATTGCCGAAATCGCATTTCTCGCGCTGATTTTTGACGCAATATTTCCGCGAAAAAAGCCGGAGACACGTGTCTCCGGCTTTTGTTTATTAAACAAAGATCAATGCGCGGCGGTTTATTCGAGAGCCGTAAAGTTGATTTCTTCGGCTTCGGCAAAAATCGCCCTCATCTGCGATGCTGAGTTAAAGCGAAAACGCTTTGAACTGACGCTGATAGTATAAGTTTCACCAACCTGAACATCCGTAAAGTGATACTCGCCGCCTGCTCCGGTCATGACCGTGCGCGTTTCACCGTTTGCCCCGGCGAGCGTCACCGACACGTTGCGAATGCCCAGCCCGTCCGCCGTTGTTATTCGACCGGAAATCATCGTGACTGATTTCCCCCCGCCGCCCGCAGAAACTCTCACGGAGCCGTCCGCGCTTTTAACAGTTAACGTTGTGCCTGACTCGTTTTCAATGATCGGCTGATGATGAAATGTTAAAGCCGTTGCCGTGTTTTTCAAATCATTTGCCGTTCCGACCACTCGAAAGCGCAGCTTTAACAGCACATCGCCTTTTGCGATCCGCTCATTGGAATTGCCGCCGCTTGCCGCAATGCCGATTCGCCCGGTTTGTGCCGTATCATGAACAACCGTCATTTCCCGGCTCAGAGTTGCGCTCGTGTCAATCGGCATCGCTGAATCCGGCTGCAAAACATTCGGATCAAATGCAACCTCGAAGTTGTAACCCGAAACTGATTTCCCGCTTTTGTTTGCGAATGTGACCGGAACAACGATAATGCTTCCGTTCGCAGCCGGCGCATTGTCGGGCAGCGAGATTTCCGCTTCGGCATTTTCAGAAAGGTTTATTGTTTCGCCTTGATTATCCATTGGAGCAAGAGAACCTGGGACAGGCGGCTTCCAATCGCCGTTGATTTCACCAATCAGAATCGCTTCGTAGTTTTCACCCGATAACGAATTATTCAGTGATTGGTAATTCTGTGTTCCCGGCAGAAACTTCCAATTTCCGGTTTGTCCGGTGTTTGGAGTTGGTCCGTTTGCCGCGACATATCTCAAAATCAGCGTTGCATCAAACGGAGTGATGTTTCCATCGCCATTTGCATCGGCAGCCTTTTGTTGATTGAGGGATAAAACGTTCGGTCCTTGTCCGTTAGCCGCGACGTGCTTTAACACAAGAGTTGCATCAAAAGGAGAAATTCCGTTCACGTCTCCTGTTTTGGAAGCAGCAACCGTGTAATTTCCGCCAGCCGTTAGATTATTAATCTGGTAAGCTCCATCAGAATCTGATGTATCACCACCGTTGCCCGGTCCGTTAGCATATACGAGCACGCCCGGAACTTTTTTCTGTGATTGATTGATCGGTGTAATAGCGTAATTAATGTTTCCGCTGATTGAAGTTGCGGCAGCTTCATCGTTATCGGCAATGTTAATCAACGCATTTCCTGCGCTGATGGCTGCCCCGCCGGTTGCATTCGACAACACCAGATCAATCCATTCGGTTTGCTCGACGATTTGATCATCGGTAATTGAGACCGAAAAAGTCTTTGTCACTTCACCATCAAGGAAAGTCAAAGTCCCGGACGCGTGCGTGAAGTCTGGGAACGATGTCGTGCCGGTGTTTGTCGTCGCATAATCTACCGTCACGGTTCCGACTGTTCCGGTCGTCCGCGTGACAGTCACGGTTGCAGTTCCGACTCCTTCGTTTACGTTGTAAACCACTTGTGAAAATTGAACTTCGCCCGGATTATCTTCATCAAAAATCGTTCCGTTGGCTAGGTTGTCGTCAAGCGTGACATTGACCGGCTGGTAAATATTGACCTGAAAATATTCGTTGGGTTCGGAAACCGCATCGCCGTTAACCAATATCGTAATTTGCTTGGAAGTTTCGCCGGGGGCGAAATTCAAAGTGCCGTCTGCCGCCGTATAATCGCTTCCGGGAGTCGCCGTCCCGCCGCTCAAAGTTTTCCATTTGACAGAAACTGGCAAGCCTGATGCCTCGGACAAGGTGACATTGAAGGTAAAAGCAGTCGTGCCGCTGTTTCCTTCCTGGGCTGAATAATTTTTGATTGAAACTGTCGGCGGATTGTCGTTGTCCGTAATGGTTAAAACTGCGGTTGACGGATTAACTAAAATCGCATTGGCAGACGGACTGGAAAGCGCCAGGTTGATGGTTTCGTCCGGCTCGTCCGTTGTATCATTCACAATTGGGACGGTAAAAGTTTTGCTTATCTGACCGGGAGTGAAAGTCAGGGTTCCGTTCGTGACGGAAAAATCCTGCGTGTGGGTTGTCGTGCCGCCGACCACGGTCGCGTAATTGATGCTGGCTGTGCTCAAGGCGCCAGTGCGCGTAACCGTGATCGTCGCGGTTGAGCCGTTTTCGTTGACTGAATAAGTCGCGGCGCTAAAGCTGAATTTAGACAGAAACTGACCTGACGACGCTACACATTGGGAAAATTCCGATGTACTCCCGTATGCGTTGCCGGAAGCCGGCGGTGCTGTCGCAGTCGCCGTGATTACTGCGCCGCTCGAAGCGCCAAAGCCGGTGACAAAGCTCGCATTGCCGTTGGCGTCGGTCGTGACGCTGATTGAATCGAGATAGGTTTGTCCTTCGCCTCTGCCCGAATTGTCACATGAAGGGCTGGAGTAGAAATCAAGATTGAATGTTTTGTTGGGCGTGCTGTTCAGCGTTCCGACAATTGAATCGGCATAAGCGCTGTTCAACACAGGAGCGTTTTGCAAATGATTTATCCCTTCGTCGGCGTCCTGCGAATCATTTCCCTGCCCGTCGTTTTCGTAAAAACCGATGCCGTGCAAGCCGTTTGAATAAATTTTGTTTGCTGTAATCTGCGCATCCACCGGAATTGTGGTCATATTGGGATGTTCTGCTTTGACTAGCGCAACTCCTTCGCTGTCGTTAAAGGCAATCGTGTTTTGGGAAACCCCAGCGCCGCCGATGAGCGTATCACTCACTTCGCCCAGAAGAAGAACACCGCGCAAGGTGTTTCCGAGGTCAGCTCCGGCGGAATTTGTACCGATGAAATTATTCTCGATTTTATTGCCTTTTGATTTAGCGTGCTGCGGTCCCAAATTACCATACCACTGCCTCACATCGTGGATTACGATACCGTTTTCTACATTTCCGGCAATGATATTTGCCGATGCTGCAACACCGCCAAGTCCGATGCTGTTGTTATCGCCGACGATTGATATTCCGTTGGAACCATTGCCGACTGCTGCCGTACCGGCGGCGTTTGTGCCTATTTTATTCCCGTAAATAAGAGTATTATTGGGACCGAACGCAGCCGTAGCTTGCTGTCCCTGCGGAATATAGGCATCAGTGCTAAATGAAATACCGCTCCAGCCGTTGCCGGAAATTACGTTGCCGGTTCCGGGCTGCAATCCCCCGATTCGATTATGATCGCTTAACCCTAAAATAATTCCGGCGTGCTGATTGCCCAGTGCCGCCGTTCCCGCAGCATTCGTCCCGATGTAATTGCCTTCGATAACATTGTAACCGTCGGAATTATGGTAACCTGCGATTGAAATTCCGTTGTAAGTATTGCCGGAGATGACGTTGCGCTCAGCCGGAGCGTCGCCGCCAATCGTTACTCTTTCAGCAAGAAGCGAGATTCCGTTCCCGCCGTTTGGCAGCGCCGCCGTTCCGGCAAGATTAGTCCCGATCATATTGTTAACGATTAAAAAACTATTGTCCGGCGATTGATCGAGGCTGTTATAAATATTGATTCCGTTAAAACCGTTGCCCGAAATTACGTTTTTCTCGTTTGCGCCGGTTCCGCCGATTTGCGAAGTGGCAGCGGTTTTTGCGGAAATATCAATTCCGTCACTACCGTTTCCGGCGTCAATCGTGCCGTCCGAATTTGTTCCGATCCGGCTTCCGGTCAGATGAAGGCTCGGCGGTTTTGCCGCGCAATTAGCCACGCAATAGACGTAAATCCCGTCGCCGCCGAAATTTCGTATAACAAGAGCTTTAATCACTACAGCTCCGTTTCTGACGGTTATTCCGGAAAGCTGCCCGGCTAAAGCGCTTCCGTTAATTTCTATCAAAGGATTGCCCGTATAATTAGGCTGCGTTGCGCCGTTGATTGTCAACGAATCGGTGATTTCGGGCAATTCGCCCATTTGCGGAAAAATTGACCGCACGCCGCTGCCCGGTATGTTGAAATTGATTGTATCGGCTCCGAAGCTGGCGTTGGCGTCCAGAATTGCCTGCCGGAGACTGCCCGCGCCGTTGTCGGCTAGGGTTGTAACGGTGTAGGTCGTCGCTTGAGCTGCGCCCGTTAAAAAAGCGATTGTAAGAATTAACTGAACTAAACCTAAAAAATAATTTTTCGATTGTATTTTGATTGCATTTTTCATTTCATTCATCTCCTCGGAAATAAATCCGAGAATGAAAGTAAACTAATGAATACGTGGTTTCACCGTGTATTTACACAGTTGCTTTCAAGCCCTAAATTGCTTTGTAATAACAAAAAATCGCAGGTTTGAGTTCTTCAAACCTGCGATTCCAAGCCGTATTTATCTACGGTGAAAAAAGGGACTGCGTATTTAAACAGTAAAGTGAAAAAACAATTGCTGTTTTAGTTGAAAAAAATCAAAAGCGCCGTTCCGAAAACAATCGCCCCAATCTTGAAAAAAAGAAGCGGCAAAAACCACATTTCCCAAAATGAATGAATCTTACCGCCGCCGGGTCTTTTAGGCAGAAATCTCACTGTCAGCATATCGCCGATTTGATAATCAGGCGGGTTTGATCCGACGGTCGCTGTGATTCTAATTTTATGATTGGCGACTGTTTCAAATTCGACAACTGGTAAATATACGTTATGACCGCGCCGACTTCTGACGCGCGCCGTCTTCAGATAAACAACCGTGCCGATTGCCTTCTGCGAAAGACGCAGAAAGAAAATGTTGCCGATTATTTTCATTACCGCGCCTATCGTTAAGACTAAACCGACTGTGCAGAAGATGATTGTTCCAATGTATCTGTTCATTTTAATTTATGACCGCACCGTTAGCGCGAACAATAAAAGCAGCACCAAAACCGCAGCGAAAAAAAGATAATCGAATAGTTTGCTTTTCATAAATTTGGTTCCTTAATTTAAAAATCAAAAATTGCATAGGTTTAAAATATTTCGTCAATTCTTTGCAATAGAATTTTGTTTCAGTTTTGTGAGTTCTTAGCGTTCAGCGCTGGTAATGAACTTTTTATCACCGCCGAGCGCTAAGAACCTACTCTGGATTTCACGGAAAATTCAATCTTCAGCTTATTGCGAAAGCGTCGTCATTGATGAAACCGGAATGTCCGTTGCCGCGCCCCATTGTTTGGCGAAGAATTGGTTGTCGCCGCTGCGCAAAATGTACCAGGCTCCCGCCGACGGTCGAAAAACCGAAAAGTCGGCTCGTCCATCGCCGTCATAATCTGCGGGCTGGGGTTTGTCGCCGCTTGCGCCGAAATGCTGAGCTTGAAATTGGTTATCGAGCGAGCGCAAAAAGTACCAATGACCGTTTGACTGACGGAAAACCGCGATGTCGGTTTTACCGTCGCCGTCAAAATCTTCCGCCGCCGGAACGTCTCCGTCCGAGCCGAATTGCTGCGTGGTAAATTGGGTGTAATTTGTCGTGCTTTTTAATGTGTACCAAAACATTCCCTGTGCGTAGTTGCGCGTAACTGTAGGATCGGTTAAACCGTCGCCGTCAAAATCGCCCAAAATCGGTTTGTCGCCGTTCCTGCCGAAAAACATAGAACGCAGCGCGCCGTTGTTGCTTTGGCGAATATGCCAGTAAGAGCCTTCCGGGTGATTGCGAATTGCTACTGCGTCTGCGCGTCCGTCTCCGTCAAACTCTCCGACGACGGCTTTGTCGGAACCGATTCCCCATTGAAAACCCGACACTGACGATGCGCCGTAAATGTACCAATTTTTCACTGCCCCGTTGGTTCTCACGACCGCAACGTCCGTTTCTCCGTCGCCATCATAATCTGCCGAAACGGGCATATCTCCGTTTGTTCCCCACTGAACCGCATTGAGCAAATTCGAAGTGCTTTGCTGTAGGTTATACCAGGCTCCATCGGATGGGCGAAATACCGAAAGCGATGATTTATCGTCGCGCGTTTCGAAATCCGTTGAATAACGAAAACGATTTCTTCCGTATTTAAGTTGAAAATTCCCTTCTGGAATCGAGCTGAATAAAGTGTAGCCGCCGATTGCGATGTAATAAGTTTTACCCATTTCGGCAAAAAACTTGACTCGCTGCCGCAGCTCCGAATATCCGTTAAAGTCGGCGTTGGTCGCCGTGTTTATTTTTGTTAATTGGGCGAAACCGGCATTGTCGGAAGGGGCTGAATAAACGGCAATCGTCGAACTGAAATTGTCCGTCAATTCAAATTGCGCGCTAAAGCTGCTGAGCGGCGTCCATTTATACCAGACGGTTTTGACGCCCGGAAGACTCGAATTGTAATGCTCAGGCTCGCTTGCCTCGCGCGTCGCATCGAAATTGAAGCCATTGACGGTTCCGCTTTGTAAAAAAAGCTTTGAAGCATTCAAGATGTTGTCGTTTGATGGCGAATCTCCGGCTTTTACACGGTCGGCGATTGCAAAAAACATAAAACCTAAAATTATTGCTGTAAAAATTGCTGTGTAGTTTTTCATTTTTCTTTCTCCTGTAAACTAATATTTTCGCCTTCTTTGGCGTTGACGGGACAAAGAATAAAGAAAAAGAATTACCGAAACACCGTGTATTTACACAGTAACTTTAATTTGTTTTTAACAAGCAAAAACCGAAGGTTTATAAATTAAACCTTCGGTTTTTGCTCTCGTTAAATTGTTCTGCGAATTGCCGGCTGTGTATTCTCGCAGAAAAGAAATTACTGCTCCGTAATTTTGTTAGCAGCGAAAACAGGCGCTTCGGCGATAAAATCAATGCCGTTATCGTCGCCCGCGATGTTTCGGAGCAGCGACGGCTGGGTAAACGAGTATCGTTTGGCGACGACGGTGAAAACGTAAGTTTCGCCCGCCGGAACATCTGAAAAACGATAATAACCGAGCGCGCCGGAAACTACGCTGCGCTGCTCGCCGGAGGGAAACGTAATCGTCACGATTACGTTTCTAATTCCTCTGCCGTCGGCAGTTTTTACTCGCCCGCCGACCGTGACGCTAGCCGCCGTCGGGGTTATCGCTGCGGCTTCAAACGCGCCGATGTCAACCGTCGCCGTACCGTTATTGTCGCCGTCGAGCGGGCGCGGAAAACCTACCCCGCGCTGGTCGCTCGTCAGAGGCACATTTAAGCAGCCGGTCGGGGCGGATTCCGCGACGCAGTTGTTGCCCGCGTCAATCGCCGGACTGCCCGGCAGCAGAGGGTGCGTGTCAGTTTGACCACCCTTACTCTGCAAAGCGCCGAGCAGCGGGTTAATCGCTGCGGCGCTCGTCCCGACTTTATCGCCGTTGACGTTGTTTGTAACGCCGTTGTTACCCGCCGAGATGCCGATTAAATTATTGCCCAGCGAATTGAGCGTGCCGGCAACGTCCGGGTTGGTGTCAGCCCCGTTTCCCGCGATAATTGTGTTGCGGACGCTTAAAGTTCCCGAAGCGTTTCTAACTCCGCCGCCCGGACCGGTCGTCGTGTTGCTGCTGACGGTTGCGTTCGTCAGCAGCGTCGCGCCAAAATTGTAGACGCCACCGCCGCCGTCGGAACTGTTGGACACTTTGTTATCGCTGATGGTCGAGTTAGTGATATTTGCCGTGGCTCCCGATGAGGTATAAACGCCGCCACCGGCTGTAGAGGCTTGGTTATTGTTGATGGTAGAACGCGTAACGCTCAGGTTGCCGCTATTGTAAATGCCGCCGCCGGATCTACCAGTGTTGTTTCTAACGGTTACGTCGGTCAAACTTAAACTGGCGCTTTGAACGCAAATACCTCCGCCATCACCGGAACACGTATCTGATGAATAATGGTTAGTAGAATTTCCGTTTGTGATGGTAACGCCGCTGATGCTGACGGCTGTATTTAAACCGGAGATATGGAAAATGCGGAAGTTGCCAAACCCCTGATTGCCATCGCGCTCGATGGTCAATGCGCGCGCACCGGGTCCGTTTATACTAACGCTGTCGTAGATGTGCAATTCACCATAGAGACCGGTAAGGGAGATAACGCTCGGCGGCGGCAGAGAAAACGAGATAGAGTCAATGCCGGCTATATAATTCGATTCCGTAAGAGCCGCCCGCAGCGTACATTGCTCGCCGGGCATCACCAAATTGGTGTCGCAAAAGCCATCAGCCTCTTTAGCATCACCGACATCGGTGTCCAAATTCACCGTGTAGGAAGCCGCTCGCGCCTCGCCACTCGCTGAAAACAAAGATAAGAACAAGAACAAAACGGCGCTGACGAGAAAAGCAGTACAGTTTGTTTTGGGTTTGAAAAGGTTTTGGGCAATTTCACATTCACCCGAAACAATCGTTTTTCCTGATGTGAATTTGCTCGGTAAATAATTGGTAAGAATTGCAATTGTGTTTTTGATTTTATTTTTCATTTATATTTCCTCCCTCAAAAATGAGTAAAGAGAAAATAAAGGATTAAGAAATCAGTTTCACCGTGTATTTACACAGTAACTGCCGATACTTGAAAACCAGTTATGAACAAGCAAAAACCGAAGATTCATGAAATTCAACCTTCGGTTTTCGGTCTTTTGGATTGTTTGTAAAAAGTAAGTGCTGTGTATTTTCGCAGAGACTAAAACGGCGCCCGCCAATAGTTTTTTCTCAGTATGAATTCATCGCCGCTTTAAATTAAGTTTGTTGTCCAATCGTTCTCTCTTACGCGGCTAACAGTCTATTTTGATTAAAAAGCCTGAACTGAATTTGCAGCGCTTTCGGATTGCTCGGCGCGCTTGCGCAGCTCAACGGCTTTGGCTTGCAGCTTTTTCCGATTTATCTTCAAAGCCGCAAATTCGGCGGCGACTGCAAATGCTGCGGCTGCTTCGCGATACTTTTCGGCGCTCGTACGAAAATGCCAGGCGGCGATTTCAGATAAATTCCGGCGGTAAATCTCGGGTTTATCTTCTGTAATAGTTTTTTCAATCGCGCTTATTGCCGTTTCGCCGTACGAGCTTTCTCGACTCGCTGAAGCGGCATTGCGGTTCGCTTCTGAAACCAGCACATTTAATTGTCGTCTTCGACTGTTGCCGCTGCGCGGGGTAAACAATCCGGGTATCAATGAATAAAAACTGAGTGTTAATTCGCCAATCATAAAAGAGTTCTCCTTTTTCAATTAAAATTTTGGTTCAGCGCTTAGACATTTTTGAATGTGTTCCGACTTTCTTCAGCCTTTTAAAATCGCCCCGAAAGCCGGAACACAAACTGATTTGTCAACCGTATTTGCGCCGTGTTATCAAACAATATCCGGCATCTAACGCGTTTCGCTCGGTACGAAGCTCAAGTCTTCGCGTGCTTCGGTGACGAATATGTTTTGCGGCGTGTAGTTGTATTGTCGACTTTCGGCAGAAATAATGTATGATCTGCCGGGCGTCACGCTATCAAAGCTGAAATTGCCGTGCGAATCGGTTTCAACCGAGAGCGGCTCGCCGTCAGTGCTTGTCAGAGTAACCACCGCATTATTCAAACCGCGTCCGTTTGGCTTTAAGACTTTGCCGCTGATTTGAACAACCGCCGAATTTTCGCCTTGGAATTCAAACGAGCCGATGTCAACGGATGACCCGACTTTGCGCGGAAAACCGTAACCGCGCTGGTCATAGTAAAATTCGTCCACGCAGTTGTAAGAGGCGATGCAGTCGTTTCCCGCGTTAATCGCCGGGCTGTTCGGTAGTAAGGCGCGGGTGTCGGTCGGTCCGCCGTTGTTTTTCAGAAAGCCGAGCTGCGGGTCGGTTCCGTTCGGCAAATCCGAAGCAATGTAACCGGTGCTGTTTCCGCGCGCCTCAATCAAATTATTGCCCTTTGAAATAAACAAACCGCTGATGTCTTTATCAATCTGCGCGGAGTTATCGGCGACGATGGCGTTTCCGACGACCACTGCGCTGTTTCCGTATTGGTAGATGAAAATGCCGCCGCCCGATTGCTGCGCTGAGTTGCCTGCAAAGGTTGAATTTTTAATTGACGAGGTTTCGAAGCCGCCGCGCAGATAAACTCCGCCGCCGTCGGATTTCGATTTATTGCCGCTAATGGTCGAATTGGAGATATATACTGTTCCGTGCATGCTATAGACGCCGCCGCCCTGGACTGCGGCGTTATTGCTGATAGTGGAGTTTGTTATATTGACGAAGCCGCCTTCGGTGTAGATACCGCCGCCGATTTTCTCAAAAGCCTGCACATAATCGCCGGGATTTGTATCGTTGTTCCGAATGGTTACATTAGATAAAATCAAGTTGGTATCGTTATAAATGCCGGCGCCTTTACTGTTGTTGGCGTCTTTGAGCATCCCGTTCTGAATCGTCAAGTGGCTAATCGAAATGATCTCGTTATGACCGGGCAGCGAATCGGTAAAAAATACGCGGCTCTTGTGATCCCCGTCAATTATCAACTGCCGCGCGCCCGGTCCGAAGATTTGCGTATTTCCGCCGTTAAAGGTCGTTACAAACAATTCACCGAGCGAGAGAACGATTGTTTTCGGCGGGTTCGGCGCTTTAAAGCTGGCGCTGAAGACGATCATGTCGTCGCCGGGTCTCAGATTTGCTTCCTGAATCGCCGCCCTCAGCGTACAAGCTCGGTAAGCGGCGGCGCAAACTCCGTCTCCCGGATTCATATCTTTTTGGTCGGTGTCCACATTGACCGTAAAAGTCGCCGCCTGCGCCGTTGAAATCGTTGTTAAAATCAACGCGCAGATCATGACGAAATAAGTTAAGAATAATTTCTTTTGGTTTTTCATTTTCCTTTTCTTCCTTATGATTTACTTTCATTATTATTTTCATAGCCGGTTGACGCCTTTGCATTAAACTTTTATTTTGGGCAATCCGCCCGGCTACGACGATTTCTAAAAATCGTTGAAATGAATTTAGGAGAATCGAAAATCGAAATCACCGTGTAATCACACAGTAAGTTTTTTTTGGATGAAAATGTTTTTTATGCAAGTAAAATATGGAGATTTAAGGCGAGGCGGATTTTATTCCGACAATCTCGATTTTATGGTTTAAACCAAACTGCGTATTTTGACAGGCGAATTTCATTCGCTTTCAATAAAAGAAATTTATTCCGGGAGTAAAAACACCTGCTTTGTCTTCAACAAAGCAGGTGTTTCGAGTGCAAAGAAAAAACGTCGAGCTTTAAGGCTTGCCGTTTTTTCTTTCGATCTTTGTTTTTGCGTTCTCTTTATTTAATCAACCGATGCTGCAAGGCTTTGGCGACGGCTTCGGTTTTGGAATGGACTTGCAGTTTTTCATAGATGTTGTTGAGGTGAAACGAAATGGTGCTGGGGGTGACGTTTAACTGTTTCGCCGCAGTTTTATAGCTGTGACCTTCAACCAGCAATTTTAAGATGCGAATTTCGTGCGGCGTTAAATCGTAATCAACCTTTTCAGGCGGGCGATATTCTTTGAAAATCGTAATCACTTTGCGCGCCACTTCCGGGGACATCGGCGAGCCGCCCGAAACGGCTTCGCGCAGGCTTTCCAGAATTTTTGTCGGCGGCGTTTTCTTGAGCAGATAACCGACGGCTCCGGCGCACAGGGCGTGAAAAATACGGTCGTCGTCCTGATAAACCGAAAGCATTAAAATCGTCATGTGCGGGTACATTTCCTTGATTCGCTGAATGCCTTCGATGCCGTTCATTCCGGGCAAACCGATGTCTGACAGAATAATGTCGGGCGTTCGATGACGAATTCCCGGCAGAGCTTCTTCCATCGAACCGTATTTTCCGACGCAATCAAATCCCTCGGTCAAACCGACAAGCATTCCCAAACCCTCGCGGATGTCGCGCTCGTCTTCGATGATTGCCACTTTTATCGGTCCCGTTCTAGACGCCGTTTCTTCCATTGTTTTTGTTAGTTGAATTGTTTGCTGCCAAATAAAAATATTTTTCTACATTGGCAGCATAATCTTTCGCGCCGGTTTTGACACTGTGTATATACACAGGAAAAGCTTAACGCCCTGCATCACCCACGCCCTATTAAAGAAGCATGGTAAGCACGCTGATGCGGCATCGGGTGCATCCCGTGGTTAGACGGTGGTGTCTTTGTCAAAGTCCTCCGCTTGGATTACTTTTACTTCCGGCGCGCCGAATAGTTTTACGTCAACCTTCATTGCTAGTTTGTGCATGCGCTTCTCACTCTTAGAAAGCTCGTGCAAGACGCGCGGAGTCTGGAATTCCCGGTCTTCTTTTCGGTTCTTGTTAAGCCAGTTCTGCTCGCGGCAGACCGCGACGAAGATCCGACAGTAAATTGATGAAGTCAGATAGATTGCTACACACCTAAGTACTACCGCAATGACACATGCACCTAAAAATGCTGGTGGCTGGCGGGCGGCGTAGCGTAGCCAAAACTCCGCCACGCCACAGCTAATAACCGCGATAATGTATGCATTGCCAGCATGTTTAGATAAGACGGAGCTGTAGGGGCGCCACCGAAGGAGAGCAGCGACGAGTTTACTATCCTTGAAGGCATACATTAACGCGACCGCCTGAAGTACGGAAAAAGCCGTGATTGCATTCGCGATGTCGAAAAACTGTTTAGCGAATTCATTCATATACGAATACACCAGTGCATAGCAACGCCTAACTTTGAATTTAATGGGTAGCGGTTAAATTCTTTCACCTTTTGCACGTAAATAATGTATACAGAAATCGGTTAGGCTGCGAATATTTTTTTATTAACCGGAATTTGCAGAACGATTCGGGTGCCTTTACCGATTTCCGAATCAATTTGAAAATCGCCACCGAAATTTTTAGTTCGACGCCGCATATTTCTCAAACCGTTTCCGCCGAAACATTTGCTTGCAGGCACAGAATCGGTTGTCATGTGTATTGACGGCACTGTAAATCCGCCTCCGTTGTCGTTGATTTCGACGGTTAATTTCTCGCTTTCCAAATTGATCTTGATTTCGGCTTCGGTTGCTTTGGAGTGTTTCGCCAGATTGTTAAGGCATTCTTTGAAAATCAAATAAACATCTCTGCGCACGTCTGCTCCAAGAGCGATTTCTTTCAAATGCTCCGGCACAATAAATCTATAATCAATATCCTGCGCATCAAGAATGTCTTCGGCAAATCTCCGCATTCTGTGAATCAAATCGCTTAATGAATCTCTTTCAGGGTTGATCGCCCAAACAATGTCAGACATCGAATCAACCATTTCTCTCGAAGTATTGGC
>DASVQU010000185.1:0-19276 GCA_036388995.1 Pyrinomonadaceae bacterium
GCCAGGAGCCGGATATTCGTCAGCCGAACGCACGGGCTGAACATCCAATCCTGAAGCCGCCCCAGCCAAGCCAGCGTCTTCGCCGGATTGCGCATCGATTACGCCGCCTTCGGTTCCGACTTGCTGACCTTCTAAAACTGCGTCTGCGATGCGCGCGGCGAAAAGGCGAATCGCGCGAAGCGCGTCGTCGTTGCCCGGAATCACATGATCAATTCCTTCGGGAGAGCAGTTCGTATCAACTACAGCCCAAACCGGAATGCCCAGGCGATTTGCTTCGGCGACGGCGATTTCTTCTTTTTTCACGTCAATGATAAAAAGCGCGTCCGGCAAGCGATTCATCGCTTTGATGCCCGCAAGATTTTTGTTCAGGCTCTCGTGCTCGCGGTCAAGCTCAAGACGCTCTTTTTTGGTAAAACTCTCGTAACGACCGTCTTCGCGCATCGCTTCGATTTCTTTTAAGCGTTTGATTGATTTTTGGACGGTTTGAAAATTCGTCAAAAGTCCGCCGAGCCAGCGATTGTTGATGTAATATTGTCCGGCGCGTTCGGCTTCTTCTTTGATGGCGTCCTGAGCCTGGCGTTTGGTGCCGACAAAAAGAATCGTGCGGTTGGGTTTTTCCGTAATAAACTCCTGCATCGCGCCGATGGCGTCGCGGAAGAGCTTCTGGGTTTTTTGCAGGTCAATGATGTAAATTCCATTGCGCTCGCCGTAAATGTATTCCTTCATTTTCGGATTCCAACGGCGAACCTGGTGACCAAAGTGAACTCCGGCTTCGAGGAGTTCTTTCATCGTAACTGTAGGCAAAATAAATCTCCTTAACTTATTGGTTTTGTGTACTCGCCGCAATCAACCGGAAAGAAACCAATCAAGATTGCGGCAATGGTTTAAAGTCAATTACGAATTTCAAATTACGAATTACGAATTAAAGATAAAATTCCTTCATTCGTAATTCGTAATTTGAAATTCGTAATTCCAATTATCGCTTCGAGAACTGGAAGCGTTTGCGAGCGCCTTTTTGACCGTATTTCTTACGTTCTTTCTGGCGCGGGTCGCGGGTAACGAGTCCGGCTTTTTTCAAAGTCGGGCGCAAATCGCCGTTAAATTCCATTAACGCGCGCACGATTCCGTGACGAACCGCTCCGGCTTGTCCGGCGACTCCGCCGCCGTCAACATTCACGAGAATGTCGAATTTATTAGCCGAATCGGTCATCCGAAGCGGCTGGCGGATAATCATCTGCAACGCCTCGTTTGGAAAATATTCTTTAAACGGGCGTTTATTAACAAAGATTTTGCCCGAACCCGGACGCAAATAAACCCGCGCCGTCGCGGTTTTACGTCTTCCTGTTCCGTAATATTGAATTTCAACTGCCATTTTTAATCAGTAATTAAGTAATTAGTAATAAGTAGTTAGTAATCAGAATTTTTTAACTTATTACTGATTACTGATTACTTATTACTTGGTTGCGATTTCAAGCGCCTGCGGATTTTGCGCATGGTGTTTGTGCGTGGCGTCGGCGTAAACGTGCAGTTTCTTGACCATCGCCTTTCCGAGCTTGGTTTTCGGGAGCATTCCTTTGACAGCCAGCTCAATAACTCTTTCCGGGTGTTTGGTGAATTGGTCTTTGACCGAAATCGAGCGCAGACCGCCGGGATAGAGCGTGTGATGGTGATAAACTTTTTGCTCGGCTTTCGAGCCTTTGAAAATCGCTTGTCGCGCGTTGATGACGACAACGTGATCGCCTAAATCCAAAAACGGCGTAAATTGCGGGTTGTTTTTGCCCGAAATAATGCGCGCGATTTCGGTTGCCAGACGCCCAACGGTTTTGCCCGCCGCATCAACGACGTACCATTTGCGGTTTTCAGCCAGCGTTTTACCGCTCGGAATAAATGTACTCATAACAATCGGTTCCGTAAAAAAAGAAATTCGCATTGAAAGCGAACGGAAAGAATACCGAACCACGCGGTTGTTTGTCAAGTCAAAGCATTTTGGATTGCTTGTTTATTGGTTAAGACTAAGTTTTTCGATGAGACTATTTCTATATAAAACGAGGTAACCGGGATTTTATAAGTCCCGATTACCTCGTTGCTGACCGATTTGCATTGGCTGATTTATCGCTTTGCGCTGTTCTTTTGGGCGAATGGCGCGAACGAACCGTTTGCTGCTGCGGAAGACACTTTGTTTCCAAAATTGTCTTCAAACGTTCCGCCCTCCTGCGAAGTGGTCTCAAAGTTTAATGCGCTTGCCGAATCGTTATTTGCTCCGACGACTCTAAAACGCAGGTAAACGAGCGCTCCGGAATCCGAAACGGCATTGTTCAGGCTCGTCGCCGCAACGCCGAGACGACCGGCTGTCGCCGTATCGGAAACGACCATAAAGCCGTTGCCGATCAAGCTGTCGGTCGCCTCGATTGCTGTTTGCTCGGGCTGCAAAACATTCGGATCGAATCGAACGGCAAACTTGAAAGAAGAGATCCGTTTGTTTGAATCGTTATTGAGCCAAACCGGGATTGAAACAACGCTGCCGTTCGGCGCCGAAGAATTCGCGGGCAATAGCAGTTGAACTTCGGCTGAAGTTGATTCTTTCGTTTTGCCGCTCCTGCTTATAAGCTCTTGCCGATCCCGAACAAACGCCGGAGCTTCTGCCGGAACGGATGACGAGCTTTCGTTGGTGACAAATGCCGTTTCTTGTTTATCCGCTTCAACATTTGAATTCGGAGGATTGGACGGCGCCCAACTGCCGTCAACTTCTCCAATCAGATAAGCCGTGTAATTTTGATTCGATTGCGAGCTTGAAAGCGGATTGTAATTGGTTGAAGGCGGCACGAATTTCCAAGTGCCGACTTGTCCCGTATTGGCGGTCGGTCCCATTGCGACGACATATCTCAAAACCAGCGTCGCATCAAACGGAGTGATGTTTCCATCGCCGTTTGTGTCTGCGGCAATTTGTTGATCAGGAGATAAAGCGTTCGGTCCCACACCGCCAGATGCCACGTGGCGAAGAATCATAGTCGCGTCAAACGGAGAAATGCCGTTTGCATCCGTCGTCTTTGTAGGCGTGACGGTGTAATTTCCGCCTGCCGTTAAACCGTCAAGCTGATAAAAGCCCATCGAATCGGTTGTGTCGGATACCGTCGGAGCGCCGGTGACAGATAACAAAACGTCGGGAACTTTCTTTTGCGCCTGGTTTGCCTGAATTATACCGTAGCTGACCGTTCCCGAAATCGAAAGAGTTACATTCAAAGTAAATTGTTCGGTTGTTGTTGCTCCGCAGTTATCCGTAAAAGTGACGCTAACCGTGAAAGAACCGCCGGGGTTGGCATTTGAAATTGTCACAACGCCGGTAGCTGAATTAACGGACAGCGTGCCTGTGAAGGCGCCGGATGCCGTTGCCGACGCGCCCATTATTGAGCCGTTGTCGCCGGGCGCGGCTGACGGCGTAACGGTTGTTCCACCGCCGGAAGGCAAATTCGTAGCTGAATAAGTTCCGACAGTCGGCGGCGTGTTTGGCGTAACGTTGACTGTCAAAGTCGCATTCGACGATGCTCCGACTGAATCGGTGACAGTCAGCGTAAAGGTCGCATTTGTCGCTGTACAGGAAGCAACCACATCTGCCGTTACATTGCCGCTGGCATCAACCGCGATGTTTGAAACAGTCACACCGTTAACGGTCGCCGAAGCGCCGCCGTTGACTGTCACCACCAAAGTTTCCTCGCTTTGGTCGGCGTCATTGACCGTCGCAATCTGCGAATTTGCGGACGGACTGCCTTGCTGCCGCGAGATAGTTGCACCCGTGATTGTCGGAATCGCATTGACCGTCAACTGGAATGTTGTAGTACTTGTCGCGCCGCAGTTATCCGTAGCAGTTACTGTAACCGTGTAAACTCCGGCAGGAGCCGCGCTATTAACGGTCACCGTTCCAGTCGTCGCGTTACCCACGAAAGTTCCCGTAAAACCGGGTGCCGCCGCCGTTAATGTTGCAACCGTGCCGTTATCAGTCGGCGCAGCGTCAGGCGTGACTACTCCCCCGCTCGATCCGGCGTTAACCGTTGTGTTCGGGTAATTGCCGAGTGTCGGCGGAGTATTCGGTGTGACGATGACATTCAATGTTATTTCATTAAATTCCGTCGCGCTGTCCGTTACGCGCAATGTAAAGCTCGCATTCGTCGCGTTGCAGGATGCTACTATATCAGCCGTCACATTTCCGCTTGCGTCAACCGCGATGTTTGAAACCGTGACGCCGTTGACGGTCGCCGAAGCGCCGCCGTTGACTGTAACGGCTAAAGTGTTGAGCGCTTGATCCGGGTCTGTGACAGTCACAATCTGCGAATTCGACGCAGGACTGCCTTGCTGTCTTAACGGGGTTTGCACCGCAGAAAAGGTTGGCAGCGTATTAACTTTGCGGCAGGCGGAAAATTCCGAAGTGCTGCCGTCGTCATAATTGCTGTCGCCATTCGGATTGCTTGTTGCTGTCGCCGTAATTTGTTCGCGTGTTCCATAAGGAAGAGCAACGGCGCTGAGAAATGTCAGAGTGCCGCCCGCCGGGACGGTGATTTCTTCCGTCGCCGCTAACAACACCTCGCCTTCGCCGTGTCCCGATGCATCGCAAGCGGTATTCGCGTAATACTGAATACGATATTTGCCGGGAGCCGAGTTGAGCGTAACGCTCGCTATGCCCGCCGTGCCGTTGCCGCGCCGGACGTAATTGAGAACCGGGTAGTTTTGCAGATTGTTCGGTCCGGTGTCGCCGTCGCCCGCGTCGTTTGCCGTCACGGCGTTGTCGCCTAAATCAATTCCAAGCTCGCCGTTCGAGTGAATCACATTTGAATTGAAATGGCTGCCCGTTCCCGTGCCGATTTTGGTAATTCCGTCGCCGGTATTGTTTGTAATCGTACTGCCCGACACATCCAAACTGCCCGCGCCGGAGATGTTGATTCCGCTTCCGGCGTTATTTTGAAGCGTCGAAGTCGTAACGCTCCCTGATGTGCCGGTGTGTTCTATGCCGTCGCCTTTTCCGCTCGTCGCCGTATTGTTGTTGATTGTGGCGCCGCTGACCGTAAAATTGTTGCCGCTGTTAAAAATACCTCCGCCGTTAGTATCGGCGGTGTTGCCATTGACCGGAGAACCTGTGACGGTAATTTGTCCGGTGGAATGAATTCCGCCGCCGTTGACGGCTGAATTTCCTTCGCCCGCGCCTATTCCGCCGATGATGGCGTTTGCCGTCAGCGTTGCGGTTGCGCCGTTGAAAAGTCCGCCGCCGTTGCCGCTGTTGTTGTTGTCGTTGTCAGCGTTGTTACTGCGAACGGTGGCGCGCGTTAAATTGGCGGTTCCCGAATTTATGTTCGAGATGCCGCCGCCGTTGACGTTCGCGTTGTTGCTAAGCAAATTAACGTTTGTCGTGCTGCCGAGATTGACGATGCTGTTGGTGGTTTGGTTCGCCGAGTTATTGTAAAATCCGCCGCCGTCACTTCTGGCTGTGTTAAATGAGATTGTCACATTGTCAATCGTCATCGTGCTGTTGTTGATGATGCTGGCTGTCGGCGCGCCTTCGTAGCGGTGAGCGATGCCGCCGCCGTTAAAAGCCGTATTTGCCGTTCCGCTTCCGCCGATTGTGCCGCCTGAAAGAGTCAGATTTCCGCGCTCTTGAAAGATTCCGCCGCCGTCGCCGTCAACCGTCGCGCCCGTCGCATTATTATCAACGTCAGCGCGATTGTTGTTGATTGTGTTGCCGGTCATTGTCAGCGTACTTAAAGTTCCGCTTGCGAAAATCGGTTTGCTGAAAATACCGCCGCCGTTGGTTTTGGCGTCGTTGCCGGTAATGGTCGAGTTTGAGATTGAGATTGCCGGAATCGTGTCAATCGAAAAACCGCCGCCATACGTTGATGCATCGTTGTTCGTGAGCGTTAAGCCCGAAATTGTCGCGCCGGTGCCGCCTGCGAGTCGCGCCGCTCCTCCCGGTCCGGTATTGATCGTAACGCCGGCTTCGGGATCGCTGGTGAAATTTCCGGAAAAGGTCGTATTGGTCATCTGAACGGTGCGCGGTGTCCCGCTGGTGCCGCCGCCGTCGTAGCTCATTCCGCCGCCCGCGCCGTTTGTCCAGAGGTTGCCGGCGCCGAGGTCTCTGGTTTCAACAACCGAATTGCTGGAGATTGTGCTGTTTGTAAAATTTACCGCGCCGTTGATGGCGAGAATACCGCCGCCTTGACCAGCAGCGCGGTTGAGCGTGACGGTCGTGGAGTTCAAACCGAGCGTTTTGTTGGTTCGACCGTCGCCGCCGACAAAAGCGTCAAAGGCGTCGAATTGAATTCCGCCTCCCGCAAAGTTATAGCCGAAATCACCTCTTGTAGCCTTGCCGTGCTGGATTATCAGATTTGTAAAAGTCGCGTTGACGGCTACTCCGAAGGAGAAAGCGCTGTTTACGTCAAAAACGCGGTCAATACCGTTGGTCGTAGTCGTTCCGGCTTGGATAATTGTCGAACCGGCAACTCCTGTGATTGTTACATCTCCGATTGCGCCGCCGCTGCCGTTGCCGTCGGCAATATCGAGATCGCCCGATTCGGGACGATAGCCGTCCAAAAATTCATCGCTGTCAAATGGTCCAATGGTTAAAGTGTAAGTTCCAGCCGGGACGTTAATCGTGTCCGCACCCGAACCCGCCGCGCAATCGGTCGAGCCGGATTGGTTATCATTATTGGCGTTGATAGTCGCTTCGCGCAGCGAGCATTGCCCGTTGTTGGCAATAACGTCTGCGGTCGTGGTGACGTTGATTGAGGCAGTCGGCGATAACAGGGCGGTCGGTGCGGCTTCGCCCTGACGCAAAACTGCGATGTCCGGCACCGTGTCCGAATTCAGACGCAGAGGCACAGCCGCAACAGCGCCGTTTTCAACCGCCAACTCGGCAACCGAAGCAAGCGAATCAAATCCGTTTTTACTGGTCTGAACGAGCCGCATCGAGTTGTTTCCGGAGCCGACGACAATCAAATCGTCGGTTGACATCCCGGCGAGCGGCGCCGCCATTAATTTTGCCGATGCGCCCGCGCCGTCTCCGGCGTTAATCGGAGTTTCGGCAATTGCCCAGGCGTTTGAGCCGTTACGTTTGACGATTGCTTTTTTGAACGCCGTTAGACCGTCGTCGTCGCGTTGGCGGCGTTTTTCCAAAATTGTTTTTTGCTCTTCATCCGTGTACGGGCGGCGGTCAACGTTGCCGCGCGCCGCCAGATTGACTGCGCCGTCTTTCGTCAAGACCGCGATTTCCGTTCTGGCTTCGCGGTCGAACAAAAATTCGCCGGTCGCCACCGAAAGAGCCGGAGAAGCGAGCGAAATGCGTTCAATCGCGAAATCCGGTTTTTTACCGGCAAGCTGGTCGTAACCGCGCGCGATCACAACTTCGTATCCGGCGGCGACGACCAAATCTTTGAAAACGTCTCCGTCCATTTGCCCGACGGCGAACGCCGTCGCTTCCGAGGGCAAATCAATCTCGGCGGGCTGGTCGGAGAACATTTCCAGCTTGTTGTGGAAAATCAACGCTTTCGGCGCGTAGCCGTTTCCGCCGACGCCGACAATCGCGTCCGGCATCGAATCGTAATTGTTGACATCGTCCGCCAGCAGAGCTGTGACGGGCGCGGGCAGCTCGACGCGCTCTTGATATTTAAAGCCGCCGCGACCGTCGCCCGCGACGAGATGCAAATTAAAACTGCCGCGAGCCGCCGTCAAAACGTCTTTGTAGCCGTCGCGGTTAAAATCGCCGACGCCGACGAAATCCGCTTTTTCGGGAACGGCAAATGAAACCGCATCGGGCAGAATCGGAGCGGGGAAGCGCCCGTTCATCATCTCGGTGTGGATTTTTTCGGTGCTCGGCGCAATCGCATCGCGGTTTGTCCGGTAAAGCGTGATAACTCCGCCTTCGTCGGTCGCATAGCCGCCGATGATGTCTTCATAACCGTCGGAGTTAAAATCGCCCGCCGCGAGCGCGAGCGGCGCGGCTTGCGCCAAATTCGCCTCGCCGAGACTGCGCATTTCAACGTCTCGCCCGTCCTGAAACTTCAGGCGCGACGTGCCGCGTTCTTCGGCTTTGATGGTTGCGGTTTGCTTGAAACCAGTGACTGTTTTGGCAATAGTCGCATTCGGTTTTGATTCGGCAAAATTGTTTTCTTTGGCGCTCGTCAGCCAAATAAATGATGAGAGCGCGAAAAGTCCGATCAACAAACCGGCTGACATTTTGAAAAATGGGATCGAGATACTTTTATTTGCGACTTTCTTATTGTGCTTTTTGGACATTTTAACTCCTAGGTTTCAAGTTGAAGAAATTTTGAAAATACGGCTTGGGTGAAACTGCGATTGGTTTCAACGATTAATGGCTGCCAGTCAAAATCGGGATGCTTGAATGTTACCGGCAAAGCTCTTTTGTAAAAAGCTCTGCCGTTAACAAGAGCGATTTGTTTGCGCGGACTTTTTTTAAGGTCTTTGCGGGAAAATCCCTTGCATCGCAATAATAAAATTCAGAATTAAGTACGGCGGCATATTATTGTGCGGCAGCGAGCCGCCCGTTACGGTTGTCGCCTGAGGGTTTCCCTGACTGTTCGGGTCAGGTAGATACTGTCTGGCGATAGTTGATCCCGCCCAATTGTTTCCGGCGGGCGAAATGTTGTTTCCCAGAATTGACCGCCCCATTGCGTTATGGATATGCATGGGCATCTCGCTTTGGAGCAGGGTCACAAACTGGCTGCCGGATTGTTCTCCGAGAAATCTTTCGCTTAGACCGCTGCCTTGTCCCTGATGCATCGGAGCGGAGCCTTGTAAATCGGGTAAAGCGAAATTGCTTTTGCCGTCGCCGCCGTAATATGTGCCGAGCAGGGCGAAAAGGGCTGTGTTCTGGCTTATTGGCAAAAGCTGCCCGTTGCACTGCGCCCAACCGGTCGGGGCAAAGTTAAAGCCGACTATTCTGATTTCGGCAAGAAATGCTTCTGACATAAAATTTACCTTTCATTTTAGCTCGCCGGACAACGATTTTTGTCCGGCGGATTCGAGTTTTAGTTTTGCGATACGCCGTTAATTCCGCGAAGGAAAGATTCCCTGGAGCGCGACGATAAAATTGATGACCAGGTACGGCTGTAGATTATTGTGCGCCTGCGAGCCGCCCGTATTGGTGATTGATTCCGGTGCCATCGCCGAATTTCCGTTCGAGACGTACGGGTTCTGCGTGGTCGCCGCCCAAACGTTGTTGAGCGGAGCAACTACGGTTCCCGTATTTGTGTTGCAGCTAAACGAATGGAAGTGTGCGGGCATTTCCGAAACGCTCAAAGTGTGCGCGATTTCGCCGCCGACTTGACCTTGTGTATTTAATCCATTACCAACATGAAACGGCGAGCGCCCGCGCAAATCGGGCAGGGCGAAAGTTGTTTGCCCGTTGCCGCCGTACATTACTCCGAAAAGGGCAAAGAGCGCTTGATTTTGATTGATTGGCATAAATTGCCCGTTACAAAACGCCCAGCCTTTCGGCGGATAGTTCCATGAAATCATTTTGATTTCTCCCAAAAAAGGTTCCGACATAATATTCCTTTCTGTTGCGCAGGTTTCGCGCGAAAAATTGTCGAGCTAAATCCGACGGTTTTAGGACTGCTGCGGGAAAATGCCGAACAGCGAAATAATAAAATTGATAACAAGAAACGGCGCCATATTATCGTGCGGCTGGCTGCCGCCTGTCGGCGTGATTGCAGTCGCATCCATTTGAACCAATGGCGGTGGGTTTTGGGGAGTCGGAGACGGCATTTGGAAATACATTTGATTTCCGGTTGTCGCCACCGCCCAAACATTGCCCGCCGGATTTGCACCCGTTCCAGCCGCGTTCGAACAAAATGGTGCGTGCGAGTGCACGGGAATTTGCTGGGTTGTTAAAGTAACGGATTCCGTTCCGTCCTTTTGCGCCAGCACAAAGCCGGGTCCGACGTGAACCGGGATGCGCCCCTGTAAATCCGGCAAGGCGAACGTTTCCTGCCCGTCGCCGCCGTAAGTTGTTCCGATTAAGGTGAACATTGCATCGTTTTCCGAAATCGGGATTAACTGCCCGTCGCAGAAAGCCCAGCCATTCGGCGGGAAATTACCGCCGAACATTCTTATTTCACCAATATATGGATTGCTCATCTTCCTCCTTCTGTATTTAAGCCGCCTGTTTTGGCGGTAGGGATGTAAAATTGTTTTACCGCTTATGCGTTAATCATCGCTTTTTTTGCGGTCGTTTCAGTTTTTGTGGTCGTTTCAGTTTTTGCGGTGGGCTTCCATTGCCACAAAACGTGGAAACCCTCTTCGGCAACCGGCTCGAAACCAAGCCGGGCAAAAAACTTTGCCGAGTGATTAAAATTTTCAACGTAAATTTCAACCGGCTTATTTGTCCGCTCGCCGTCGCGCATAATTTCCGCGACGATCTCGCCTCCCGCGCCTTTGCTGCGATATTCGGGCAGAATCGTGATGTCGAGAATCTTTATCGTCTCGCCGTTGCGATCAACATAAAGCCTGCCGATGGGCTGTTGAGCCAAATTGATAATTTCGTAAGACGCCGCCGGATAGCGCGAAAAATAATATTGGTGCTGCGCCCGAAGCTGCATTTCGAGAAAAGCGCGCTTTTGCTCGTCGTTCCAAGGCACGAGCCGCATCTCGTCCTCACGACTCGATGCGTAAACCGCTAACAAAAACGGTTCTTCAAAATTAACAATTTTAGTCAGATTAAAAAGCATTAAACCCGTCTGTCTGAAACATTGAGTTAAAAATATTTAACTTTGTATAAAGGAAAGATACAAAATGAAAACTTGCGTTGCCGATTCTTATTAAGAAGAGCAGAGTCAGTTTAGACGCAACTTATTGAAATTGCAAGTCGGGTGACAAAATTTTGCCGGAACGCTTGCAATTAAATAATTTCAATAGTAGGCTTTTGAACGTTTGAGCCTTTAGGTTCGACGCCCCACCAAATGAACATAAACTAAACCACTCGGCATTGATTTAGACTTTTCGGAATAATACTGAAAGTCCTGCACTAATAGTGCAAAGTTTTGATTAACGTGTTTCTAAGAATAAAAGTTTTGCAAAAACTTTGGCAAAAAACATTTTGCGGCAGTGTCTTTAATACATGAGCGGCAAACAAGCTCGATAAAAATGAAAGCCGGAAATAAAACTCCAGCTTTCATAAAAAATAAAGAAAGAAACACAGGAGAAAAAGTTCAAAGCCCCATTACAGAAAGGATGCAAAAATGAAATTTTCAAGACGAGATTTTATAAAATTCGGAGGCGCAGCGATTGCTGCTCTGGGAACTTCCGGGCTGGTTTTCGCACAACCAAATCCCTTTTCAGTTACCGACTTGCCTAGCGCCGCGCTCGGTGATCCGTTACTCAACTACGATTCGAAGGTTTTCAGGCAGCACCTTAATTCGAGATTTACTTTGATGACTGAGCAAGAAGCGCTTCCCGCCGTATTGGTAGGGGTTAAAGATTTGAATGTTTCCAATCAAGCTTCAAGGCAATGTTTTCTGCTTTCATTTCGGACGACGGCGCAGCAGCACCAGGCGACTTACAAAATCTTTCATCCCGTTCTCGGATATTTCAATTTGTTTCTGGTTCCTGGCAAAAATACCGACGGTAGGTATTTGCTTCAAGCCGTTATCAATCGCGTTTAAAGCCGCTCGGCTTCCCTCACCGGCGTTTCTACTTTTGTTTAACCATCCGATTAAACACGGCTTCGTATTTAACTCCCTCATCGCTTTGTCCGACAGGAACCAGAAAAAGCGTTCCTTCGCCCAGTTGCTCATGCGCAAGTTGGTAGATTCGCTGTGGCAGGAGCAAGTTTTTCGGACCTAAAAAAAACAATGAAAACATTATCTGCTGCGGCGTCGCGCGCGGCTCGCTCGCTTCAATCAATTCGATTTCTAATGGTTCGGGCGCTTCCGTCAAGCGAAACTTCGTTCCGACGTGAAGGGCAAAATCTTCATAATTTAATTTATCCATCATCTTTTCGCGTTCCTTAGTTTTCTACAAAAAAATATTTTAAATATTACGCCATTGCATTGCGAGATACAAATCGCTCTCGCCGGTCACGACAAAACCGCATCGCTCATAAAGCAGCGCGGCTCGACGATTGGTTTTGAGAACCTGTAAAGTCAAAGGCTTGTCAGCCGCCGCAGCTTCCGCCTGCAATTCTCTCAATAAAAAAGTTCCGGCACCTGCGCCGCGAAATTCCGACAACAGCGCAACATCTACGAGCCTGACTTCATCTTCGGCGCGATTGACAATCAAGCGACCGATTGGTTTTTGATTCAACTCGACGACATAATAATCAGCGTCGGGAAACTGCCATTTATACGCTTGCGTCTGCATCCGAAACTGCATCGTGAAAAAAGCGTTTTCCTGTTCTTTACCCCAGCCTAACATCGCAATCTCGTCGCGTCGCGAATCAGCATAAACCGCTTCCAAAAACGCCTCGTCCGCAGCTTCCGCGCGGCGAATCGAGAGATTTAGCCCGTTTGTTTCTTCTTTCATCTTATGGAAATAACAAGGGGAAAAATTGTCCCTGCATTTTCTCGCCTTTTTTGACGGGCGAAACGCCCGCGAGCGGCGGCTCTTCGGAATTTGATTTTACGCCTTCGCGGAAAACGTTGATGACCGCCGCGCGACGCGGTCTGTCGGAAAAATTCTCGAACGAGCCGTGAACCAAAAGCGGATGATGAAAGCTCGCTTCGCCCGCTTTTAATTCGACGGCGACGGGTTGGAAATTTTCTTTCTGTTCTTCGTTGAGAACCGTTTGAATCGCATTCATATCGCCCGCCAAACCTGTGACGGGAAGCAAATTCCATTTGTGGCTGCGCGGAACATAGCGAAGACAGCCGTTTTCCGCAGTCGAATCGTCCAAACCGATCCAGCAGGTCAAATGCGCGATTGGCGCGGTTCGCGTCCAATAAGAATAATCCTGATGCCAGGCGACGACACCGCCGTCGCGCGCCGGTTTAACGAAAAGCTGGTCGTGCCAGAAACGCACCGCGCCGTTTAATAATTGCGAAGCCGGAACGCAAAAACCTCGATGCCAGAGCAAATCGTGAAACGCTTTGGAAATTCGCCAGGCACCGAGTGCGTGAAACAGCGTTTTCGATTTATCGGCTGATTCGTTGAGATTAAATTCATACCAAAGCGAATTTTCCGCTTGCTCCGGTCGCATCAATTCGGACAGTTCATTTCTGAGAAATTCAATCTGCTCGTCGTTTAAAATTTTAACGCCCGTGAGATAGCCGTTTTCGTTAAAGAAACTGATTTGCTCGTCTAACAGGCGGAAATCGGCAGATTCGGCGTTTTTCGTAAAAACGTCGGTCAGCGGGCGATGAAAATTTGATAAATCGGCAAACATCACGAAAAAGGCGCGTTAAAACGTTTTAACGCGCCTCAAAAATTTATTGTTTGTCGGTTGTTGCTATTTGTCTGCGTGTCTGCGCGTTTTTGACGTGTTTGTCAAACCACGAAATCATTTCGAACAAAGTGTGTTCGGTTGATTCCTTCGCCGCGTAGCCGTGCGATTCGAGCGGGAGCATTACGAGCCGGGCGGTTCCGCCGTTTCCGCGAATTGCCGCGAAAAGTCGTTCGGATTGAATCGGGTAAGTGCCTTGATTATTGTCGGCTTCGCCGTGAATCAGCAAAATCGGCTCGTTGATTTTGTTCGCTACAAAAAACGGCGAAACATCGGTGTAAATTTTCGTCGCTTCCCAGAAACTCCGAACTTCGTCCTGAAAACCAAACGGCGTCAGCGTCCGGTTATAAGCTCCCGAACGAGCGATTCCGGCGCGGAATAAATCCGAATGAGCGAGCAGATTCGCCGTCATAAACGCGCCGTAGCTGTGTCCGCCGACGCCGACTCGTTCCGGGTCTGTAACGCCCATTTCAACGGCTTTATCAATCGCAGCGCGCGCTGAATCAACGATTTGCTGAATAAAAGTGTCGTTTTTCTTTTCCGGCGTCCCGACAACCGGCATTGATGCGTTGTCCAAAACCGCGTAGCCTTGAAGCAAAAAGAACAAATGTGAAGTGCCGCCGATGTTGGTAAAACGATTAGTTGAACCGGAAATCTGTCCGGCGACGCTGGCGTCCGTAAAACTTTCGGGATAAGCCCAAACGACGGTCGGCAGGCGTGTGCCTTCCTTGTAATTCGGCGGCAGATAAAGCGTAAACGACAAATCAACGCCGTCGGCGCGTTTGTATTGGACAATCTGCTTTTTGATTCCGCGAAGCTGCGGCGTCGGGTCTGTGAAATTCGTTAAATTACGCGATCTGGCAGTTATACAGTCCTGTATGTTTGCTGCACAAGCAAAGCCTGTATAAAGATTCGGCGGTTCGCTGGGAGATTCTTTGCGCTTAATAAATTCGGTTCCGTCATCTTTCATTAAAGCGACAAAACTTTCATAACTGTTCTTATCCGCACGAAAAATTTCCTGCGTTTGCTGCCTGGTTTTCAAATTGTAACGCCGCAAAAACGGACGGTCGCCTTCGCGCGAAGCGCCCGCGCCGGTTAGGAAGATGTCGTCGCCGTTTTGATGAAGGACGCTGAAACCGTTTGGCAATCGTTTCGTAACGGGCTGTCCGATGTCGTTGTAGCGGTCGGCGACGTTTAAATCCGAAATCAATTGCGGATTTGCCGGATTGCGGTAATCAAGAGCGAAAATCCGGCGTCGTCGTGTGTCGCGGTTATAATCGAAAAACAACATCAAGCCCTCGCTCGCGCCGAATTGCCTGCCTTGCGAGCGATGCTCGGTTTTGACGATTTCGACGGGCTGCGAATTAAAGGGCGCGGCGAGCTTTAACATTTTATCGCGGAACGGGACTTTTTCTTTCGGATTTCCGCCGTCAAGCGCTTCAACCCAAATGAGCGTCGCATTTTCGGTCGGAATCCAGCCGATGCTGCGCGGTCCCGTCGGAACGCCTTCGACCGGAATCTGGTCTTGCAGCGGCAGGCTCGCCATTTTGTGAACGATTTTGCCGTTTAAATCCCAGATTTCGACTTGTCTCGGAAAACGATTGAACGGAAACAGATACGAAAAGGGGCGTTGGATTTTCGTGACTAAAATATGCTGTCCGTCGGGCGAATTTTGCGGATCGTCAAAAATCGCGGGCTGCCCGATTTCTCTAATTTTTCCGTCAACGCCGACAACGGCAAGCTGCGAAGTAGCATAATATTCAAACAATCGCTCGTCATTCGGATTTTTGAGCAAATCCTGAAAAGTCTGCACCGCGCCCGCTTTGCCCGCAGTTTCCTGAATACTAGGCTCGTTCGGCGTGACGTTTTGATAACCGGGAGCCGCGCCGCGCGTTTTCGGGACGAGATTTACAATCAAGCTTTTCTGGTCGGGCATCCACGAGTAACCGCCGAAAGCCGTGTTGACCTGCGCATTTTTGATTTTGTTGGCTTTTCCGGTAGCGGTTTCGATGATCCACAATTCGACCGCGCTCGGCGTCAGATTTCCGGCGGCAATATATCTTCCGTCCGCGCTCCAACTCGGCGAAATCATTTGGGCGTTGGGCGGCAGATTAACGGGCATTTGTTTGCCGTCGGAGATGTTTTGCAAAGCTAATTTGACGAAGTACTGCGTCCGATGCTGCGCCGTGTTATTCGGATTGATTCTGAGACCGGCAAGACGGAGCATCGGCTGCGCGAGTTCTGAAATCGGCGGATAACGAAGCGGTTCGGCAATTAAAATTTTATCGCGCGCCGGGCTGACCGAAGTTGTCGGAATCGCCGGTGCGTTTAAAACGTCCATAACGTCTTTCGGCGGTTTTTGATAAGAGCCTTGGGCGAATGCCGAGGTTGAGCTGACGAAAAGAACGAACAAAATCAAACAAAGTTTTCTCATTTTTTTGTCTCACGGAAATCTGGAAAGTTGTAAGTTAGAAGTCTAACAAAAACTTACAAAAAAATGGAAGAAAACAAAATGCGAAAGCGGAGCCTGATCACATTCCGCAGAATGTAATTTGATTCCGCTTTTTATAAAAAAAACGCGTTATTGAATCGAAACGCTCAATTTGAAATTTATGGTTTCGCCGCGACGGGCTTGTGCGCGAGGCATCAAAACGCGAATCGCATAATCGCCGGAAGCGGGCAATTCGCCGGTCCATTCCCGAACCTGCACAGCGTCAATTCCGAGATTCCCGCCGTCGGGCATCATAATCGCAAATTCGGCGGACGAGCTGCCGGTTAAAATGACGCTCATCATTTGTCCTCGGCGAGCGCCGACGATGTAATCAATGTATTTATAGCCTTTGACCGTACCGGAAACATTTGCCCCCGACTCGCCGCGAGCGAATCTGACGCGCTGTTTTGTTTGAGCGGCGGCGCTGTCAGCCGAAAATAAAAACAAGAGCGCCAAAATCGAAATGCCAAATAAAGCCGATATTTTTTTCATTTTCTTCCGTGAAATATACATTGAAAACTTCTCAAACAATAACGCGCATTTTCCGGCGAAAAGTATCAATCCAAAACTAGCGGCGGTTTATTAAACCGCCCGCGGAGCTTGTTAATCGCAGATTGAATTGTCGGGCGCTGGATAATTCTGGCTTCGAGCGGACGTTTGCCGGGAATATCGAGCATAATCAGACCGAGCAGAATCGTCAGCAAACCTTGCCCCGGTACGCCCGGCAGAGATAAAACGATTCCGAGCGCGATTAGCATGACCCCCAGCAGATTTTTTAAAATCACTGCGCCCCATTTCACCGTCCAATGCGTGTTCGGCATAAAATCCTGCTCGTAATGCGGGCTGAAATAGTTTGCCGGAATGTTAACCATTACCAGAACAATCGCCGCTAAACTAACGGCGAACGAAAACAAAAACAGCCCGACGCCCATTCCGATTTGTGCCCAGGTCAATGACTCCCAAAATTGCGATACCCAATTCATTTTTTTATTGACGAATTACAAGATAAATGGTTTCCAATTCTTAAATTTTAATTCGTAATTGTTTTCAGTTCTTTCAAAACGATTCCGGCAATGTGCGGAATGATTTCCCGCTCATTAGCGACCGATTCGGTATAGGTTACGAGAACAAATTTCAGACCTTCAGGCGTTTCGACATAAGCCGCGTCGTGGCGTGATTTCGATGTCCAACCGGCTTTTGACCAGAGCTTGATGCCGGATTGTTTCAAAGCGATTCCGGTAAAACCCGTGTCCTGACTGTCCGCATCCGCTTTTTCTTTAAACTGGTCGCGTTTTAAAAGCTCCATCATTTCCAGACTTCGTTTGGCGTTGACGGCTTTTCCCAATGCGATTTCCGCGAGCAGACGCGCCGTCGCGTTGGTCGTTAATTTGTTTCGGACTTTCCCGCCGTTCCAAAATTGCCGCTCGCGCCCGTACAAATCTTCGCAGTAAGTTTTCTGATTAACGTTGATGTTTTGATAGCCCTGCGAAGCGAAATAGCGATTGACAGCGTTGCGTTTAAAAGCCCATTTTTCAAGCTCTTTCGGCGATAATTCGCTCCCGCCGCTCGCTTCGGTTAAAACGTCAACCAGAAAATGCGTCGCGTCGTTTGACGAATCAACAATCATATCGCGCAAACCGCGCCGCAATTCGGGCGTATCTTTTAATTTTCCGTCTTCGAGCCGGCTATGCGCCGCAGCCAGATAAAACATTTTGACGACGCTCGCCGGATAAATCGGCTGTTCGCCGTGAAAATCAGCTTGTTTCAAATTGTTTGCGTCGCGCAAATCAATCAGCGTGATTGCCAGATTTTCCGTCTTTAAACCTTTGGCGGCAAATCGTTCGAGCGTTTCCCTTGCGGCTCGATCAACTAAAGTTTGAAGCTGCGGCGAGCTTTCGGCGACGAATTTTGCGGCAGCCGCTTTGTTTTGCGCCGAAACTTCAAGACAGGCAAAACAAAAAACGAAAAGAAAATAAACCCAAATTTTAAATTTCATTATGAAAATTTTAGCGGACACTTTGCGCTCAAGATACGCAACAGAGTATAAACAACGGTCGGTGTCAAGCAAAACGACGAACGACGAACTATGGAATCAAAAACAACTCAAACGGACGAAAACCCGCAGGGAAATCTGATTCGAGGCATCAGCCGATTGGATTTAACGGCGATTGTCATCAACACGATTATTGGTGCGGGGATTTTCGGTCTGCCTGCAAAAGTAACGGCTTTAATCGGCGTTTACAGCCTCTTGGCGTTCGTCTTTTGCGCCGTGATTATCGCACTGATCGTGCTTTGTTTCGCCGAGGTCGGCAGCCGTTTTGAGACAACGGGCGGTTCGTATCTTTACGCCCGCAAAGCGTTCGGCTCATTTACCGCTTTCGAGGTCGGCTGGCTTTATTGGATTGCGCGCGTGGCGACCGCCGCCGCAAATACAAATTTGCTGGTCAGCTATCTGGCTTTTTTTGTTCCCGTTGCAAGCTCGACATTTGGGCGCGCCGCAACTATCGCAATTGTGACGGCTGGTTTGACGGTAATTAATTACCTGGGCGTCCGGCAATCGGCACGTGCCACGAACTTTTTCACCGTCGGAAAGCTTGCGCCGCTGATCATTTTCGCCATTATCGGTTTGTTTTTTATCGAACCGGGAAATTTTACAAATAATCAAATAAACATTGAAACCGGCGCGTTTTCGAGCGCGGTTTTGATTTTGATTTACGCCTTTGTCGGTTTTGAAGCCTCAGTCATTCCGGCGGGCGAAATGCGCGATCCGCAGCGCAACATTCCTTTTGCATTGCTGACGGCTCTCGGCATTATCGCTTTGCTCTACATTGTGATTCAGCTTGTTTGTCTCGGCACTCTGCCGATGGCTGATTTAGCCAAGTCCGAAAGACCGCTGGCGGATGCGGCAAACGTATTTATGGGCGGTTTCGGCGCTTCGCTGATTGCGCTCGGCGCGATAATTTCGATTTGCGGAAACCTGAATTCGGGTCTTTTAACCGCTTCGAGACTCCCGTTTGCGATGGCTGAACAAAGAGAATTGCCCGCCGTTTTGATGAAAACTCACGCTGAATACAAAACGCCGTTCATTTCGCTTTTCCTGACGGCTGCGGTCATTTTTATTTTTACGCTGCAAACTTCATTCGTCGCCGCTTTGACTATCAGCACAATCACCCGCCTTCTCGTTTATGCGACGACCTGCGCCGCGCTCCCGCTTTTTCGCGTCGGCGACAATCTCGCGCCCGCCGCTCGCTTTCGCGCGCCCGCCGGTTATGTTGTTGCCGCTTTGTCTTTGATTTCGATTGCGTGGCTGCTCTCAAACGTCAGGTTTGTTGAAGTTCAACAAGTGGCAA
>DASVQU010000186.1:0-34484 GCA_036388995.1 Pyrinomonadaceae bacterium
CTGCTTTAACGCGGCTTGTTTTATCATCTCGACGCCGCTTGAAAAAACCGTATATCGAGCAAATCTTTTGGCAAATTCAACGAGTTCTCGTAATTCCGCAATGTCGTCCGCATCAAAATTGTGCTTTTCTTTTAATTCCTCGTAATTGAAATTGTTCAATTGTCCAACATAAATTACATTGGCTCTTGCTAGCAATTTCGCTAGTTTTTCAGTTGGAGCGAGATTTTCAATCGGAGAATCTTTAAGCGATTTTGGAACAGCGATTGTTGTCCAAGCATCAGTGCCTAGTTTTTTCTGTTCTTCATTAGGCTGTTTTAATATTAACTGTCTCTTTTCTTGCCCTTTAACATTTTTTGTTTCCTTTTTTACTGTTATGTGAGTTTCCTTTTTAACCTTTGCATTACTAGAAACGGTATCTCTAATCGAAAGAAGTCCTTCGACCGATTCGAGCTTACCAAGCAAAACGTATAATTCTTTGACTTCTTTATCGGATAAAAAATCCGTATGCAGTTTTCTGTATCTAACTTCATGCAGATCGCTGAGTTCGTGGAAACCGAATTTCCTCAATCTAGACGATAATTGATCGGAAACCGGCAAATGAACGATTTTCCATTCACGAGCTACTCGTGGGACAAGAATTCTCCGAGAAAGGATTAACTCGAAAGCAACGCCTTGACTCATTTCCAGTTACGCGACCTCAAAATGCGATGCCTCAACCAACTCGACTTTTAGCTCTTTATCGAATTGATGATATTCTTCGTCTAACTGCCACAATTGATTATTAACAATCTGACGCATTTCGACAGCAGGTAAAACGCAGAAATTATAAAAAGCCTCGCGGCTCACGCGCAAATCGGGATAAAGAATTTTGAGCATTCCGGCGGCATTTGCAATGATTGCCCTTTGATCGCGAATGTGCATTTTCGAGACAAACTCGATGCGATTTTTGACCCATTCGTCATAGGTTGTTTCGTGGCGCATCGCTGTCAGCGTGTCGCTGAAAAAATCAGCTTTGAGTCCGACGCTTGTGGCGATGCATTTTTCGGAAAACTTAGGGATTTTCCAGCCGGGAATAATGCCGCGAAAACGGTCTAGAAACGCCGTTTCGTGCATGAAGCGAGGCAATTCGCTGATAACCAAATCGTGAAGTGGTTTTTGATCGCGGTCAAGGCTGATATTGGCGAGCAAAACCATTCCGCAATCGCTCGGAATATCAGCGAGACCGCCGCGCGTGATTCTGCCGTTTTCCAGATAAGTTTTAAGATTGCTGACGATATTTTCCGGTTGGTCGAATTTGATGTATTGAATTTCGTCCAATACCAATACATCGTAACGAGCCAGTAAGCCGGGTTGTCCGGTCCGGTTATTGTAAAAGAGAACAGCAGGTGAAAGATTACCTGCGACTATATAAACGCGCGGACTGATGTTTTGATAAATAAAACTCTTTCCCGTTCCTTTCGGCGCAAGCTCCATCAAATGCAGGTTTTTCTGGACGAGTGGAAGCAAACGGCTCAAAATCCAAATCTGTTCCCCGATATTGTACGCAGCCGGGTTGTATCCACAGGAAATGAGCATCAACTCACGCCATTCATCACCGGAAAATTCGCGTCGTTTTTCGCGAAACGCGGCGAGATTGACCGAAGCCTGCATCGGCTCAAATCCGACGATTTGAATTCCGCCTTCCTTCGCCGCCGCTAAATCAACAATTCCCCAGATTCCTTGTTTGAGTAGGTTTTCGTTTTCTTCGATTATTGCGTCCGCTATCAAACAATCATTAAAACCCAAAGCGGGAACTTTCGCGAGGCGATCTTCTTTGTTGCGATTAATGACGACCTCGACGCTGACTTTATCCAAAATGGAAACGGTTTCGCGCGTCAGCAGGCGGTTTTTATAAACATTCTCCTCGTTTTTGCGCGGAATCATCTGCGTCGTAAAACTGCCCAACGTTTCCAATTCCTGCGCGGTCAAAACGCCATCGCCCGGCACAACTTCCTCCAAAATCCATTCAGCGACATAAGCCGGAACGCCGAGCTTCGACAAGCCGCTCGATGGCAAGCGCTGTTTGTTCATTGCCAATGTACCGAAAACACTGCGTACTTTTTTGTCCAACTCAATGCTCATCGTTTAATTCGCCAGTTTCCTCTTAATATCATCTGCTTTTATTATTCTTGATTATTTTTTGAATCGGTTCAGCAGGCTCGGATTCTTCGAGCTGTACAAACTTTTACAGATTAGCTTACCGCTGACCGTGCATTCTTCATGCGTGCCGTCTTCAAATTCGTAAAGTAAAGTTCCGTTTACCTGAAACTCTTCACCGTCGCGAGCAACGGGAAATTTTTCAATCGGAATTTGAAAGCTCGCCGATTGCTGAGCCGCAACTTTTGCTAACAACAGGTCGCCTTGATTGCCGATTTCCAAATTTTCTACTTTTACGGACAAGGGATTGATTACTAACGAATTTGGGTTATCAATCGTCAAAACAACTTTTCCGCTCGTCCCGGTTTCTCCGCTGCCGTTAAGTGTCGCTGTCAAAGGTTTACGCGACGGCTGCCGCATCAAAACCGCCAAACCGATGACCACTTCTTCTGGGTACAAACCGCCGTGAACTCCCAGCTTTCCGGCTTTTAAATCGGCGAAATAAGTCGAGCCGAGCGCGATTGTTGTCGGTTCGCTCAAACGAAAGCTCGTTGGATTTAGATCAACGGTTTCGCCGTTATTGGTTTTGACGAAAGCGGAATTGGCAAAGCCGAATGTTTTGGACACACCTTCCAGAATGGTTCGCCCGTGTGCGTATTTACCGTCTAAATCAACATTTAATTGCCGACACTCACCGCTCATTTGTCCGTGGTCGGAGCAAATTACGACGGCGACACGGTTTTTCTCATTCGCCGTTAAAACCAAATGATTGATTTTATCGGCGAGTCCTTGCAATTGAGCATTAACATCGTAATTGAGAAAAGTTAAATCTGTTTGGTCGTGAAAACATTTATCAATTTTCGTAAAGTTCCAATAACAAACCGTTGGCGTACCGCATTTTAAACCCTCGGCTAATTTCGTCATTCCGTCGTTTCCGGCGTAAACGCCGCCGGGAAAGTTGGCGAGAAAATTATTTTTCGGTTCAAAATCGCGCTCGACGTTTTCGGACGGAAATTTACCGCTCGTTAAACCGTATTTCGCTTTTTCGGTAATCGTCGGCAGCACGGCTAAAACCGGGGAGTTTTCCGCGACGCGGAGATCGGATAATTTACCGCCGAGCATCTGCAACAATTTTTGATGATTCGGATAACTCAAACCGTCAACTACAACCCACAAAACCCAATAATTCTGCTCCCACAGCTTTTTGACCGTATAGAAGGTGCGCAGATTGATTGGCGCGATTTCGCGGTCGGTGTTGGCGAGTTTCGGATAATTTTCCAAAATCCATTCAGCGAACGAATCGGCGAGCGCGTCGGCTTCGTCGCATTTTCCGTTTTGGTTTTGCGCCGTACGAAACGGCAAATATTCATCCGTCGCCCATCGCAAAGCGGTTTCAACATCTGCGGAAGCGTCGAGCGGCTGAAGCGCGGTTTGCGGCAGCAATCGCTCAAGCTGCGCGCGTTCCGTAGCCGTTAAAAGCCCGCTGACTCGCGCTATCAAATCTGCGCTGAGTCGAATCGTGTTTTGCGAAAAATAATCCAGAACCACGCGGGCATAGATTTTTTTGTTTGGCGTTTGTTTAGGAAATTTGGAAATTGCTACACCGTTTGTCTGCCTTAGATCGCGTCCGATTTCGTCGCCGAGAAGTGCGGCGTGTTTTTCCGAAAGATGAAGCGGAAACTCACCAAACTGCTTTCGCGTTTCGTCGTCAAGCAGCCATTTGCGCAAAAACTCTTCGCGCGCGTCGAATTTACGGTCGTAAATTTCGCCCAATATCCGGTCTGAATCGGCAGCCCAAATTTGCCGCTGAATTTCGGCGATCTCGAAAAGCTCCGGTTCAAACTCAATTGTCAAAAATCGAGCGGCGTGTTCGAGCGAAACCGGCGAAGTCCAAAATTCATCGCGCGTCAGATGAAAAAGCAGTTCGGCGGCGGTTTGCGGATTTTCTCGCTCATGAATTTCGAGCAAGCGTTTAAGCAGCGACGGGCTTATTTTATCCATCACGTTTTTTGGCAAAAACTTGATACGAGAGCGCGGCGAAACGACTTCGGTTATTTTAAATTTTCGCGTTTGATAAACAAGTCGCACGTAATCGCAAACTTTCCCGCGCACCCACAGCAATTCTGCGCCGTCGTATCGCAAAAATTCGATTTCAGTTTCGACAACCGTCACGTCAGTAGGCGGCGCGTTTTCCGCCGATTCGTCGAGAAAAACCTGTCTGTTCGGATTCATCGCCATAAAATATCCGTAATTGCTTGAATTTGATCTCGCGACATATTCGCAGCCCGCGCCGCGCGCGCGAGCGACTGCAAGCATTCAAAACGTTGCTGATTGTCGTTTAAACGCTCAAACTGCGCGATAATATTTTGCACCGTAGCCTTTTCCATTTCGCTTCGCCGCTGCGCTTCTTCCTCTTCTAATCTGCGCCGCCGATTTTCTTCTTCCTCCGCTAATTTGCGCTGCCGCTCTTCTTTTAATTCTTCGATTCGCCTGGACAATTCGGTTAAAGTGGCGCGGACGTCTTCGGCTTCGGGCGCGTCATCGTACCGGCTTTGCTTTTGATAAATCTCGCGCTGTAAATCTTCGCCGGCGCGAATATCGGTGATTGAGGCGACGCGCGAGGGCAGCTTTTCGACAAAATCGCGCAAGTTTTTAATCTGCTCGTTAAGCTGATTTTGTTTGGCGAGAGCAGCGCGGCTGATGTTTTCCGAGCCGTCGTTTGTCAGAATCTCGTTCACGCGGTTTAAATTTCTCAGCGAATAAGCGAGCGGCATTCCGGCTGTTTGAATTTGATTTATTTCGTTGATAATCGGTTTTTCGTTTGCCTCGGTTTGAAACCGACGATAATCGTTCTCGACTCTTTCGAGCGCAGCTATAAACAAGTTTTCGAGATCAGGGCGTCCGGCATGATTTAATGCTTTGCGGCTTTTTTCCAGCGTTCCGCGAACTGCATCGTAGCTTTCAATGCGCGGCAAAACAGTCTGCGATTGACGCTCGGCAAGATTTCCAAGTTTTTCTTCGGCTCGTCTCAGCGTTTCAACAAATGCGTCGTTTGACTGCAAACCTTTTTCTCTTCCAAACGAATTTAACGAGCTTTGCACCTTCAAAAGATTCGTAATATCGTTCGTTCCGGTAATCAACTCGTGATATTTTCCTAAATTTCTTTCCCTGCCTTCCGCTTCGGTGAGCCATTCAGCCAAATCTTTTAACGCATCGTTAATTTGCGGAATCAATGGATCGCCGATGGCAAGCGTTTGTAGAATTTGTCCGGCTTGCTCAAATAATTTCTTGCTTTCGGATAAATCTCTGACGGTTTGAATTTGTTCGAGATATTGTTTTGCGGCTGTCTGAATAGCTTGTCCCGAGTGCTGAACGGAAACGTAATCGCGCAGGAATTTGATAAAAGTTTTGGCTTTATCGAGATTGTTTTGCAATTCGCCGAGCGTCAGATTCGCCCGCATTCCGGTTTGGGGCAGATTTCCCACTGTCCTGACGACATCTTTGCGGTTGTCTTTAAAACCTAATTCGTGCTTGTGTTTTCCGATCCAAGCGGCGATTAAAAACGTGGCTGTATATTCGTCGTAACCGAACGGCGGAAGCGTTAATTTGCTGATTAAATTGTCAAAAGTCGTCCAGCCTTCTTTGGAAACATTGTTGCTCAAAAAGCTCCAAGCCTGTTTGACGCGCAAATCTTTCGGCGACTGCAATTTATATTGTGCGTCCAAAACGCCCCATTTATTCGCGCCTTCGGTCAAAACTTGTTTGACGATATTTTGTTTTTCCTGATTCAAACCGGCAAAATTCAAATCGTTGACAATCAGTTGCTTTGCTATCTCAGCGGTCGCCGTATTGCCGCGAGTGCTGTTCGATTTCATCGAAACCGAGTTTGAAGGTGCGCGGAATTTATAGGCTTCGGTAAACAGCGCGTCGGCGATTTCGTCGAGCGATTTGCGGCGCGCGCCGAATTTCAAACTCAACTCGCTCGGCAAAACGTATTCGACGGTGCGCAGATGCGCGATTAATTCGTCGCTCAACTCCTTGTTGGTAAAATCCACCGCCGCACGATGCGAATCGGCAAATTGGATTTTTTGCGGATTCGACATTCCGTAAACCATAAACTCTTTGTACAGAAGATGTTTTTCCAGATTTGCGGCGGCTTCGCGCGGAATGGCGATGACAAATGGATGCGCGTAATTTTCCTGTTTTAATTGATTGAAAATATGTTCGGATCGTCCGCGCGCTTCGTCTAACTCGGCGGCGTTGCCGGAGACTAGATAAATCACGGTTCCGCGTGCGGTTTTTTCATCAATCGTCAGACGGCACAGCTTTTTAACTTCTTCCGCCGAGACTTTTGCGGCGTCGAGATAACGCGGGGCGAGAAACCATTCATCGCCTTCAACCGCGTAATCGGCTTTAAACTCGCGCGCCTGACTGTCGGGCGGCAGATAATTTTTAAAAACTTCGAGTTTTTCGAGCGATTTGACCAAACCCTCTAATCGTTTGCCAACGGTCGCCTGCCGCGCCATATCAATCACAATCGTGCGCGTTGAAGTCGCGCCGGTAAATTCATACTCGCGGCGCTGCATCGAATAGCGAACGGCGTCGTAATCGTTTTGCAGGCGCAGGAGCGCGTCTTTCGTTTCATCAATCGTATATCCGGCGAGATGGGCGAGCAGTTGAGCGTGTTCGTATCTGTTCTGCTTGGTCATTTTGCCTTCTTTGAACAGCAGCAGAGCTTTCAGAACATCAAACAAAATCGCATCGGCGTCGGTTGTCAAAGCGTTTTCGACGGCGTGTTCATAGTTGGCAAAATCTCCCGACGCTTTTTTGCTTAAATCGCTTTTAAATTCTTCGACAAGCTGAATCGCGCGAATCCATTTCAATCTGCCGTTTTGGCTGATCTCATTTTCTTCTGCTGACCTAAGCATCGAATCAACAGCGCCAATAATTGTCCGCGAGCCTTGCGTAAAATCGAAGCTGCATAGCAAACCAGTCGTCAACGGATGCAGTGGAAAACAATCGCGCGTGACCGTGTTGTAAAACTGATTGGCGTCCCAAGTTTCGCTGTAGCGTTTGATTGCTTCGCGGGCTACGCTCGATTCTTCCAGCAAACGCGGCGAATTATCTTCGATGACACGCCGCCACTCCGGTTTTTTGACCAGCAGTTTGCTGATTACTTCTTCGAGATTGGAAATCAGATGATAGATTGCATCGGGCAGCATTCTTCCCGCCCAGCGTTTGAACTCGGCTTGCAATTCGGGCGAATAGTTTTTGACAAACTCGTCCAATTCACGCTGCACGAAACCGACGAAACAGATTTTGCCCGGTCGGTCGCTGCATGCTTCAAAGATTTCTTGCGGCGCCAGCCCGCCAGCAGCCGTAGAATTGTGACACCATTTGCCTGCATAAACGCCGAGTTCGTCGAATAAAATCAGCATTCGATGAAAAGGCGCATCGGCTCCGGCGCACAGCGTGTCAACGGTTTCTTTAATAATTTCTTTGAGATTGACATCGGCTCCGAAATTAGCCTCGATGCCGAGCAGCGCGCGGCTCAATTCTTTGACAATAACTTCCTTGCCGCTTTCAAAACGGTCGAGCGCCGCGATTAAAGAGTCAACATCGGTTTGATGAGAATCGGCTAAAAACTCATCGGCTTTGGCAAGCTGTTTGTCCGTCAAACTTTTGAGCCATTCGGCGGCTTTGGTTGAGATTGATTTAATCGGCACGTTGCGCGTCCGTTCATCGGCGTCGAGCGCGCGGCGTAGAGCTTGGAGAAAACCTTGGCGCAAATCTTGAAAATTATGCCCGACGAGCGTGACGACAAGCTGCGGTCTCTGCGTTTGATTTTTGAAAAATCGGAATTGATCGGCGGTCGCTTTGTTCGAGCAGGTTTCGATGTGGTTGATAATCCCGGCAACTACGGGCGAATCGGGCGCGAGTCCGAAATAATTTGCCAGCACGAGCGCAAAATGGGATTTGCCGTGACCGTAGCGCGCGACGACAGTGAAAATATTGCTCGCCTGCGGATTGCCGAAGGCGTTGCGGATTTGTTCGAAAACCGGGAGCGAAGCTGATTCCTGATGATTTCCGACGCGCCGGTTAACGCCGTTGCCGAAAACATAACCGCTCACGAGCCGGTCGTTTTCCGCTTTTTTCGTCGGGTCGTTGTACCAAGCAAGCTGAATCGCATTGCTCAAAACCGCTTGTGAGTTGATCGAAACAATATCTTTAATCTTTGTCATAATTATTGAGTTAATCCGATTGCCGCTAACGCAGCGGACGGCTGAGATTGAGTTTTTCGATTGAAACCGAGCGGTTTCAATTTATTTGGAACCGGCGCGAAACAATCTGCCGTCCGCTTGCCAATCAGCCAAAGTCAATTTGTCGGGCAGCATCGCCGGAGCGTCTAAAACCGTGAACAGCAAAATTCCTTTGAGATGCGGAAAATCGCTCCACAGCGACCGCCAAAACTGGTCCCGTGTGCGCTCGTCAAAACCGGCAAGCAGATATTCGGTGTTGATAATCGAGTAAATCCGCTTATCCCGATTGCCGATGCGCGTCAAACGGTCTATTTCGCCCGCGACGGTCAAACTTAAACGCTTTTGCGTCGGGCGCGCCTCACGTAAAAATTCCTCGCGCCAATCAACGACAACCGCCGACGGAGCGAGCGCGTAAGTCAACAGCGTTTGTTCTGCAAATCTTTCGCGCGGAATGATGAGAAGATGAGTCTTATCGCGCCGCGTCCAATCCGGTTTCCACATCAATATTCCTCGTAAGCGCGCCGCAGCAAATCGAATTTGTCACTCCAACGCCGCACAACCTGAAACGGCGGAGCCTCGCGCATCTGACTGATCGCGCCGATTGCGCTCATCTCGTCCAAACAGCTTTGCAAATCGCCCGCAGTTAAATTTAAAGTCGTCGCCAAATGCCCGCTTTCCAGCAAAACCGCAGGCTCAACCATTGATCTGTCCGCGTGTTTCGCTTCCCAAATCTCCGCCAAAACGTAGACGGCGAGATAAGCATTCGGGTAATTTGAAGATTCTCTGTGAAATCTATTTGTCGTTACTTCCCGAAACAAACGAGTTCTAAAAAGTCCGGTGTCGTCCGTGTATGATTTAATCAGTAATCCGACGTTTGCGGTTCTCGTCTTTTCGTTCAAATCAGGGTTTAAAGAATCGAGAAAATCTTTTAGCATTTCTCGATAAAATTCGCTGTAATGCGGCAAAAACTCGTGCGTAAACGATTTCCAAGCCGTCGCGCCGGTTTCCTGACTCGAAATTTTCGAGTGCATAATCCAATGCGTCACGGATGTTTTCAATCGCCTATCGTATTCGCGGATAATTTTGCCCGAATCTGAAATTAAAATTCCCGCCGTTCCGCCCGTAGATTTAAGCAAGCCGCAAAAATCCGCATACTTGATAGTCGGTCGAACCTTGCCGCCTTTTCCGGCTTTACCGATTCCGATGCCCGTTTGATCGGCGATCTCGACATCCGAAATCATCGGCGAATCGGCAACAACATCAAGCAGCTTTGCAATATTTTCGCGTTCGAGGGAAAAAGTTTCATGAAAAGTAAGGCTCATATTATCTAAATGTTAAAAAAAATCAGAAACCGGAAATCACAATTGAAAAATAAGTGGCAATTTAAAGTACTGTAGAACTTGATTTATTAGTTTATAAATCAATTACAAATATCTACTCTAAACTTTGAATTAACTGCTCTGCGCCAAAATTTAGCAAAAATGTAGCGTAGTAGCTTTGAAATAAATCTTTTAAATAGTCTGAAAGCTCACGCGGCTCGTTGCTTTCAGCTTGAATAAAACCGTAATTTCTGTTTTTTGATATTGTGTAAAGGAATAAAGTATGAAAATAAACAGCAGATAAATATTTTTTTTCGGCTAAATTATACTGCTCCTCTCCACCCTTTAATTTAGAGCGATAATCCTTAAATACAGAACTGTCCATATTAATAAATATAGTTTCCAGCTTTTCCCCTTCTGCAAGCGGATGCATAATGGTTTCGTAATTCATTGTAATTCCTTGGGATTCAAGTTGGTTCCATGTTTGACACCCTTCTTTTTGTTCTTTATAAACACGGATTAACTGTGGTAAGCCCATCGGTTCTGCACTTTCATCCTTCAGAACAGACTTTTCGATTTTGCCCTCTTTATCAACAATTTTTATCCAGAAAATTTCATCAAACTCTTTACCGGCGCTCGAAAGAGTAACTTTGAGTCGAATTGCATCTCCAACTTGCGCATCACGGGTTGGAGATAATGTAACTTTGATTGTTCCATTGTGAGGACTAGTACGAACAACATTGATTAACTCTTCTATTTTTCTAGGAACAGGCGGCTGTTTCCCACCATTTGAGTTGTTATTCTGTATATCCAATAGAGCTATTTGTAGTTCACCTGAATCTTCAGTGCGATCAAAATAATCATTTTCAACGTCAGTAATAAATTTTAACGTTCGTTCACTGCCTAAAGGAATTTGCGCGATTGGAGTTTCACCATCATTTTTTCTATCAAATTTGAATGAAGTAGGAAAACGATTAGGTTTAAACGGTATATCTACATTTCTTTTATGGTTTGAGCTTTTTGACGCCGATTCTCCTTTAGGTTTTTGCTCTTCAAGTTTAAACGTTTGATTTAGAAGTTTTAATAAATCATTGTTTAAAGGCAAGTTTCGTGTGAAAGATTTCAGCAGATCATTGGCTTCATTAGCTCCAACTGCAATTACCTCTTTGCGACGCTTATAAAGTTCATCAAGTGGGCTTTTCTTTAAAGCAGATGCTAATAAATCTCGTAATCTACGAGATTCCTCGCCACCTTTCAAGCGGTCTCGTGATGCCATAAATAGCTCGCTACGAAAATCGTACTCCATTTTTGAACAATCAACATGAATTAACAAAGAGTCTCTGAAAAGAGGATATTTCAATGAACGTGTTATAAACTCTGAGGTATAGTGACCGTGAACTTGACCGTTAAGTGAAAACAAAACCGCCATATTATTTTTGAAAAACTCACGTTGAACTGCTTCTCGGCTTTCTTTGGCGTTCTTATCTTCAATTAAAGGGTTAAAAACGTAACAGGTGATATGCATTTCACCTACTGATTTCTTATTAATGTTGATAGAAAATGTATCTTCAACGTACTTCTTACTGCTTTCTGCTTCTAGACGGCGCTTTAATCCGAAAAGCTCACGTTGTAGATTCGTATCATCCGGGTATCTTTCTTTGGTATCTATTGTATAAATAGGTAGCGCTGGCTGAAATAGATACTCATTTATACTTTGATTCAAGTCCCTTGAAATAACGGAACGTGAGCCTGAAGGCAAATCATAAGAATAAAGTTTAATGATTGTACCGGTTTTGAACTTTCGGTTATGTAATCCTAAATCAAGTTCACTAATTTCAAAAGATGGAATTTTTCCATTAATCTTTAAAAACTCATAGAATGTATCTTTTCTTTTTTCTGATTCAGAAAAAGGATGTTTACGAATCAATGTAAAACCGAATTTCCCTGTTCTATCATATCTTTTGGAAGCAAGCAGTTGGAACCGCTTTTTTCCACAAAAAACAAGCGCTCCGCTACCGCCCATATTGTATTTCCCCTGAACGAAAGGAATTTCATTTTTATTACCCCTCAATAGAGAAAGGAAAGTTGTTTCAAAGTTTTCGGGATGTTGTCCTTCGCCATCGTCATATATGACAAGAGAGGTATCCATTTTTGGACCGTCAGCGATAATTTGGATACTTTCCGCTTGCTTTTTTCGAAAGGTTGATAAATCCCAACTACTAGAGTTTGGGAAAAATGTTTCTACAGCTTCTTCTATTGATTTTGGAGCTTGTTGAGATTTTGGATTTATTCCTTGTTCATAACAGCGTCGCATCAAAATAGCATCAATTGAATTAATCAGCTTTTCAACTAATGCAGCAACAGAATTCTCTTGTTGATTTCCAATCACGCCTAAATTCCATTCATTATTACCGTAAGGAAACCAGTTTTCTTGAACGAAAATTTCTGAATGTTTAGAAATTAGATTGTCAACATCTGATTCATTTGAACAGTTGTAAAGTTTGTTAAAAAGTTCATTTAAGTTCATAAGTGAAGATGACCTTATTGAAGTAAAGAATTTAAAGAAATTAACTTAGATTTAATCCAATTATAGATGGCAAATATTACAAGCCTGCGAATCGTCTTCGTCGTCTAAAACTTCATTCAAAATATCAACCAGTGGGCGATTCGGTCGCGATTTCTTTTCCGCAAGCATTGCCTTTTCGTGATTGGCTTTTATTTGCGCGACTCGTTGCGGGTTTGTCAGTTCTTCCAAGCTTTCGCCTTCCGTCCAAGTAAACCGTGTGGTTGTTCCGTCAACTTTTTCAAAGGCTTTTGCTTTTTCAAAAAGCTCTGGGTGATTCTCCATCAAACCAACCCATTCGGCTTTGCGCTGGAAAAAACAAAAATAACAACCCGACCGCGTGCGCCATTTGTAGTATTCGGGAAGCCCCGCGCCGCTTTCCTCTAAAATTCTGAATACATCATTTTTATCAATTCCGTCTTCTTTAAACGGAAAAATCGGTGTGATATTTGTTTTACTTGAAATGTAGCCTTCGCGATCTTCATCGCCGCGAATTCCAACATAGCTGTAAATCAAATCGTCGCCAACATACTTTTCAAAAGGTTTAATTTTTAATTGAACGGTACACCAACGCATTCGCGGGCTAGGCAAGAAATGTCCGTGAACTTCGAGCCAATGTTTGAAATCGCGTTCGGGCGCTAAACGGACAATTTTTTTACCTAAATATGCTTCGAGCTTATCAAGATATTCGTAAGTTTCTTTTAATTCTTCCTGAGTGTCGCAAAAAACATATTCAAACTCGATGCGTTCTGCCGGACTTTTAATTGGCTTTCCCAAACGCTCGCGCCATTTATCGCGGTCGCGCATATAAATAGCGAGCGCTGAGCTATCTTTGCCACCGGAAATATTAAGAATGTGTCGTACCTTTATATTCGAATCTGAATTTTTCTCAGCAGAGTTCAATGACATAATCTATTAATAGCTTGAGGGGGAATGAAACGGAATTTAATGATAAATGTAATTTGAATTATTGTTCAAGTTTTTCTTTTTACTCTCTTTGTCGCTTTTTCAAATCCGCATAATTGCCTGCTCGCATTTTTTTCCAATCATCGTTTTTGCTCCAATCAGGGCGTGGAAAACCTTCTTCATATTCGGGAATCGCTTCAACTTTTTTCGCTCCCGTTTCTTTTTCGATTGCTTTAATCCGCAAATATTTTGCGACAGCCAATTCGTGCGGCGTTTCAGCCTTAGCTCGCTGGCTGCAAACTGCAACGAAATGTTCTTGAGCTTTAGTCGTCGGCATACGCTTTTTAGTTAAGAGCGATTGATAAAATTCGAGATGTTTTTCAATCAATTCTTCTTCCTCCTGGCTTAAGATAGGAATTTTGTTGTTCATTATTCGCTCTGTTTCATCATTTTCAATGACAGGTTTGCCAAAACCATTAAGTGTTTTTCCAAATTGCCGTTCAACCCGCTGTTATCGAATGCCGCCAGAATCAGTTTTTCGGTTTCTTCCAAAATCTCTTTTTCCTGTGGTCGAATTGCGACTACGCGCTCTTGCTCAGCTTCGCCCATTCTGGTAAAGCTGAGCCGGACGAATTCGAGTTCTTCGGGGGATTTATCGCTGTTTTCAAGTTGTCGCCGACGCTCGAAAGCCAGAGATTCCAAACTCGCAAAGCTGCGGACGATTTCAGCCAAACCGATTTCAAATCTCGCTAAATCATCGTCGTGCCAAACTGCCGGAGGTTTTCCGGCGAGCAGTGCGGCGATTGATTCGAGCCAGATTTTCAAATCCAATTCTTCGTCGGTCGCTCGCAAAATAAAGCTTTTGAGCTTTGCCGAGGCGACGAAATCGGCAATTAAATGCGAGCGTTTTTGCAATTCCAAGCGTCCGGTTTGCCCAGTTTCGGAAAGCGAAAAACCGCTTGCCAGCATTTGTTCGATCTCGCCGAGCAATTCTTCATAAGCTCGTTTGAGTTCGGCTAGTCCGGCGTGTAATTTATGGGAAAATTCTTCGACCGTGGTGAATGAATCCGCGTCATCAGCGGCAAACGGCTCGAAACCGCAGGCTTCGGGCAGTTGCTTGAATAACAGTTTATCCGGCTCTCTGGCAGAAAACAAGGCGCGACGAATACCCAAAGCAGTCGGCGATAAACGGCTCGTGTTTCTGGTGTATTCGTCCAATTCGAGCGCAAATCTCGTCAGCGGGCGAACAATCGTCAAAACATCCGTTTGTTTCGCCCCATTTCGCTTATCGAGCAAAACTTCCGACATTTTTTCGAGAAGTTGCGTTCTGACGCCTGCAATCCGACAAAGCTGAAGCGTAAAGGCTTCGGGCGTGCGACACATCCGCTCAAAAATCGGCAGCGTTAATTTCGGCAGAAAATTTCCGCGCTCGTAAAGCGCGACTTCCGAATCGTAGTAAAACAAAATCGCGCACAGCAGTATCGGCAAAATACCAGTTTTTAAACCGAAAGGCGGCTCTTGCAAAACGTTAAAAAGCTCGGCAACCGTATGACGTGCGGTCTCGGTTTCCTGCAAAAAATCTTCAATTCGTTGCCAGACGGCTACGATTCCGGCATCCGCCGTTTCGCTCGGCGGGAAAAAACCGTACTTACCGTTTTCTTGGCGGTGGATTGTCGTTTCCTGCAACAGCGAAAAATACATCGAAATTTGCGGCGGAAAACCTTCGATTCCGAGTCTTTCTTTGTCGGCGCTCGCGAGCATCGCTTCAAAAAGCGCGCGGCGCGCCGCAGTTCCAGCCGACGAAAGCGCGCGGCGATTAATCAGCTCATTTTTAATTGCGGGCGTATGCGGAAAAATCGTCTTGCAAACATTGGAAAGAAATTCCTGTAAGGCGCGTCCGCTTTGGATTTCTTCTCTTTTGCTTCCTTGCCAAAACCACAAACAGTTTTTGCCGCTCGCATTGTTCTGCAAATCGTTGAGCCAATGCGTGACTTTTTGCTCGGCGTTTAAAAGATGCGCTGCCAGTTCGTTGCGCGCTGCGCGGTCGGTTTCAAGCTCCGGCGTATTTGCGCGCACCCAGCGCCAGCAAGCGGTCGCCCAAATGCTTTCACGCAATCCGGTTAAATCTTTCGGGACGGCTAAAATCGTGCGCTCGTCAATCGAGATTTGATTTTGTTCGAGTTTTTTGATTAACGCTTCGTATTCTTCGTGATTTGCGGCGAGCGCAAAAACGATTTTGCCGTCCGCCACACCGGATGTTTGTTCATTGATCGTCGCCGAATCGCTTGCGCTTGCATAAACAACTTCAAAATATCTGAGCGTTCCGGTTTCGTAAGAATGTCGTTTGGCGACGAGCGGGCGCGGGCGAAAGTTTTTCATCAAACTTTCGGCGAGCGAAATTGCCGAATCAATTTGTTGTTCGGCTTCGCGAAAACGTTCTTCGAGATTAACGTCGCTGCCTTCCCAAATCGCAAAAGTGTTGTTAAAACGGCGTTCGACGATGATTGACTTGTGCCGCAAATTCTCAATTGCGTGGTTTATTTCGTGCGGTGTAACCGAATCGTCTGCAAGCGCAAATTCGAGAACCTCGCCGGAGCTTTTCAGATTTCCTAGATCGCCCAGAAGACGCAGCAAACCAATTGTTTTCACCAGCCAAATTTCAACTTCGGTCGCATTGGTCAAACGATTGAGTGCAGTTTCGATTTCAGCCCATTTACGTCCTTCAACGCCCGTATAAAGCCCGCTTCCGAACGCTGAAACGAGATAATCGTACACGCGGTCAAGCCGGATCAAATCGCGCTGCTCTTTTGTCCAGCGCGCTTGATCTAGAAACTCGTTTAAGCCGAACGGCTCATTCGAAGTCAAAAACGCAAATAATGAACGTTCGTTTTGCCCGAAACGACGAAAGACGTGACCGAGGGTTAAGGAAACCGTTGGATGCAGCGGCAGGCAATCACGTAAAATCGAAACCGCGTCGCGCTCTTTTAAATTGCCGCATAAACCGAGCGCAAACGCTTTGCGCGCGAGTTTTGCGCCGTAATCTTGAAATTCGCGCAAATGCAGCGAATCGGCATTTTGCTGAAAAGCATTTCGTAAAACGTGGAGAATTTGCTCGTTCGGCTCTTGAAACGGCAAATCTTCAAAACGCCCTTGAACCTTCATCCATTCTTCGCGCTCGCGGCGTCCGAGCCGCTCCGCATAACGCTCAAACGCCTGATGTAGAATTGTGACGAGGAAAAACGGCGTTTCAAAACTGCGTGTCGCTTCGGCTAATTCCTGGAGCAGAAAAATATCGCTTTCCGATGGGCGCAAAGCGACGAATTCGAGCAATTTGCCAAGCTCGTCAATAATCAATAACAAACCGCAAGGCGCGGCATCGGCACTTGCGCTTTTCGCAATTTTGGAAAACAAATCGAGCAGTTGTTTCCCTGAAACGTGTGCGGAAGTTTCAAGCTGTTCGATTTCGCCGGCGATACTTTGCAAATGGTCATTGCCAATTTTCGGCAAACTCTTTTTGACGCCGCGCAAAATCGCTTTCGCTAAAGGCTCGCGCGAGCCGCTGACTAAAATCGGGAATAAATTTGTGGTAACTCGATTGCTCTCAAAAAGTATTTTTTCCTCGCCGAAAATTCGTTTCCAAAGCTCAAAATCTTTTTCTTTTAACAGTTTTTCGGCTTCAATACTTCCTGATTGGCAGGAAAGCAGTTTCGCCGCATAAAGAGCAAAAGTAGATTTTCCCGAACCATATAATCCCGTCAGCGTCAATGCGCGCGCTTTCGGGTCAGCGAAACCTTCGGCTATACGCGCGAGCGCCTGCCGCGCGGTTGTGGTTAAAACGTATCCGTCGAGTGAGACATCGGCGTAAAAGTCGCGCTCCAAATTGACCGAGCGACCGAAACGCGATTGTATTTTGACGATTTCCGAAAGTTTAAATGAGTTCATTATAAAGACCGCTTTTGATAGTAATGTTCGAGCCAGACGAAATCCGATAAATCTTTGTGCCGAAAAATCTCTTTTAAACCCGCGCTTTCGGCATAAGCAAAAGCTCCATCGCTAAATTCTTCGATTTGCTCAAGACGCCGGACGGCGGAGTTTTCGTCAATCTTAAAAATTCTTCCTGGACTTCCCTCATCGTTGATGATTTTTCCGAGCGAAAGGGAATTTGCCGCAGAGTTATATTTGCGCCAATATTCGGAAAGCGCAAAGAGAAAAATCTCATTAGGCAAAGTTTCCTGCTCGCCGCGCTGAAACTGATAAGTTTTTCCGTCTTCGATTTCAATTATCAAACCCAGCTCCGTCAGCGGGCAGTCAAACGTTTCTTCGGTTATCGCGCCTTTGCTCTGTTTTGAGTGAACATAAGTGCGCAGACAAACATCAATATCCCGCTTGAGCAGCTTTTCGGCTGTCGCTTTTTTTCCGATTTGTTCGAGCCAATCTTGAATTCCGCTAAAAATTATTTCTTTTGTAAATTCCACCGACCGCAGCGAATTGAAAAGCCAGTGCCAGGTCGTACATTGGTCTCGGTTGAAAGCTAATTGCCAATGCAACAACCATAAACTTGCCGTGTCTTCCAAAAAAGGATCAAAGCCGCCATCACCGATTAAAGCCTTTCCGAACGGCGTCGGGGAATAATGAAGGCGCGAATTATTAGGCAGTCGTTTCGGTTTTATTAACCCGGATGCCGTACACCAATGTTTGATTGATGTAACCATATTTTTACCGACGCCGAGATCAATCATCGCGCGCTCGGATGAGAAAAATTCAGTGTTTTGCGCTACTGCGTCAACACCTTTTTTGAGCCAGCCGTAGCGAAACGGGAAAGTCTCGTGACCGGAAAAACCGACTGTGACTGTTTGCATAAATAATTTTGGAGGTTAGAAAGAATATGCGAAAAATTGATAATAAACGAACCGATGAAAAATCGGCAAACTCGTTTTCGCGGACGATATTCGTCCAAATTCGGTTAACCGTTCAGGGCACCCATTTAACCCGCTTAATAATCGCGTCGGGAGATTTATCGGCAGATTTGATTCGCATTTTAGGCATTGCTTTTAAAGTTTGCCATAATTTATCGGCAAGCTCATCGGTTGGAGCAATTCCTATTTGCTCGCACAAATCGCCGAAAGCCAAAGATTGTCCTTGCTTAATCATTGCGTTAATTGCTTTTTGATTGCCGACGAAAAAATCGGTGAAATCGTTTTGCCATTCTTTCAATCCGTAAAAACCAAAACCGCAGGCTTTGACTTTTTCGTGATTGCGAAGAAAATTGGGCAAGGAAGTTAGCGAAGCGGAGCGAAATTGCAGAATTCTCTCACCGATTTCGGTTGATGTCAGTGGATGATTCGCTTGTTCAAGAATTTTTACAGTCAAATCCTTAATCTGCTCGCGCTCTTCAATTTGCCATTCATCAAGAGCAAAGTTAAATCTCCCCAAATCTTTAAAACGCTCATCCTCGCGCAAAATTTGCGCTAGCTCACTCGAATTGGTCAATTTCGTCCAATGGAATAACCGGCTGGCAATGACTTCAATTGTTGAATATGTCCGCTGATTTTGCTTTAACAAATGATAAAAATCATTTTTGGCAACTTCCCAAAGCTCATTAGGCAAACGAAAATGCTGCCGCAAACCGATTGTTCGGCGGTCTAAAAGATAAAAATCCGAATCATAACCCGGAAGATTCGCCAATGAATTTGGAGCAGGCATTTCGGTTTCCGGGCTGAAAAGCTGTTTTCCGCGCTCGATAATCTCTTCGGGCGTTAAAGGTTTGTCAGACTGCGATAAAACGTGACGCGCAATTTCAATCATTGTCAATTTGGCTTTATTCAAAGAAATTAACAGCGTGTCGGGCGATTCGCCCGGTTCAATGACAAAAATGCTTGTGCAAACGGCTTCAAAGAAATCTGTCACGCTTATCTCTGAAGATTCACTATGCCGCATTACGTTTTCGAACACTTCTTTGAATGTGACAAAGGAATGTCGCGTTTCTAAGTAGTTTTTAATTCGGTCGGATAATATAGCTGCTTTTTCTCTCAATTGGCTGATAGGTATCGTTTGCTTCTCAACCCAAACGGGTATACCGGATTTAAGCTCTTCTAAAATCCTTACATAAAATGAAGGCGGATATTGAAATACAGAATAATCATCTTTAGTTAAAAACACCAAGAAGTGAGGCGTTAAAGGAGAAACGGCGTTTAAGCAAGCGGCATAAATTTGATTGAGCACATCGGCGGCAACGTATTGAAGACGCCCATACAATTTCTTTATCTCCTTTGCTTGAATTTGTCGAATGCGTTCTCTCGTTAAATTTTGCTGAGCAGCAATTTCCTCTAAAGTTAAAACTCTTTCATCAGCACCTCCGCCATAGCGATAAAGAAGCACGTCTTTTTTATTTGTCGGCAACTCGTCTAAAAACCGATTGATAAAGGCTAGCAATTCAGGCAGCGTCAAACCGATTGCCGGAATTTTAAAATCCACTTCGCCGGCAACATCTTCTTTGGGCAATTTTCGCAGCTTTGCGCCTTCGCTTTCGCCATCTCCGGCGCGTTGTACTTGCTGAACAAACTTGCGCAATTCATCAACGGTTTTTCTTCCGCAATTCCGTGTTCGTGCCAGTTCTATAAAAGAGAGCCTTTGTAAATCACCGAGAACTAGCATCTCCAATTTGTTGAGAACGTTAAGCGCCCGAACCGAGAGCGAAAATTGCTCAAGTGGCACTTCTTTAAATTTTTGCGGTATGTAAAGGCAGTTTTCAAGATAAAGAAAATCCATTTCGGACTCATAGTCTTCAGCTTCTTCAGTTTGCTCAGCAATGCGGTTAGCAAAATTATCAACGAAGGTTTCCGTCTTGCTGCGCTCCACAAAGTTATCAAACTTGCCTCGTTGCGCTTCTCTGAGCAAAAGAGTTAATTCGCTGACTGTTGTTCTGCCGCAATTCCGCGTACTTTGAAATTCATCGAATGTCATTCCGTGCAAATCGCCGAATAATCGAATTCCGAGAGCTTCAAGAATATTTCCTAGTCTGACTGAGAGTGGCAGTAAATTAACCGGCAGATTTCTGACGGTTTCAGGAACTTGAATGATTTCGAGGAATTCGACACCGTTCGCGTGGCTCGATTCTGAATTACCTGCATTAAAATCGGTTGCCGGTTTATCTTTTGACGGATCTGGGTCGGAAGATAAAACTTCCGTTTGTAAATCTTCAAAAGATATATTTGAATTTCTGTTTTCGGCTGCGTTGGAGACAATATTTTCAATCGAACGAAAGACATCTTCGGAATGAAGGTTTTCAATTAAATAATGAAGCTCAATCAAAGCATTTTGGGCGTTAGATTTGTCTTCTAGAAGCGTTTCTAAAAAATAAGAGAAAATGTTGTTGTATGAGGTTCCGTGCAAATCAGATAATTTATGAATATCGCTTTTTTGAAGTTTCCGACTCAAATGTGAAGAAATAGGCAAATCAACTATTGCCCATTCAAAAGCAACTATTGGAATTGATATTATCTGGGTAAGTATTAAATTGATATTGCAGTTTTGCATAATAGCCTGCTAAACCGTGAAACATGAAACATTAAGTAATGATAAGCTTTACTGAAAAGCTTATGAAATTTAAACTTGCTTGTTCTAGTTGACTTTGTTGCTTGTGGCGTAAGAAATAGATATTAATCATCTTATCAATGATTCACAAGCAACTTCAAATCATCCATCTGTTTATCGAAATTACATTCATAGAAGAAACATAAAATTCCAGATTTTATTTATATTCTTCTGCGAAAATTGTCTTCATTTTTTTTCATTCATGAGGTAACCGCATTCATGAGGTAACCAAAACTAACTTATCTGAAAATTTCATCCATAAGGGTTCCGTCATTCATGAGGGTTTCCAAAAACTGACTTCCCGAAGTATTTTTCATTTAATTCAAACTGATCCAGCCAGAGTGGTAAAAGATCATTTTCCGCAAATATTTTCGCCGCATCTTCATCCATTGCGTTGTAGATTAAAACTGCCTCCCTTTCATTTAATGCATCAAGCATCGCGTCAATTTCCTCAACTGTTGCCGCTTCGAGCATTTTCTCTAATAGGGCATTGCTTTCCGGCTTTAAACTATAATCAATATACGAACAACCAACAGGACAAAAACGAATTGTTACAGCGTCCGTTTCCTCTGTTTTCAAATCACTCCCGCAAACAACACAGATACCCTGCACACCCATTTGTACATACGGAATTTTAAAAGAACGCTTAACTTCTGGACCAACAAAACCAACAAAACTGGGTTTTGTTGGTTTTGTTGGTTCACTTTCTAAGTGTTTCTGCGATTTCCGGTTCTTGATATACGTAGCAAGATAACCTTTCATTACAGCTCTCCAATTGTTAGAAGCATAGAAATCTGAACCAACAAAACCAACAAAACCCTTATTCTGTTTCCTTCGCGAATAGAGAAGTATGAGCCCGATAAATTTTTGTCGGTCTGCCACCCGCCACCGGGTCGGTGTTTAGAAAGCTTTCGCGTACAAAGTCGTGATCAATTAAAAGCTGTAACGGTTTGCGGCAATCTTCGCTTGAATGCAATCCGGTCCATCTTTTTTGATATATGTCGCGGGCTGTAAATGGGGATTTAAGTTTGCCTTGTTTGATTTTCGTCAGAATTGATTTGGCAAGCTGTGTTTCAGGTTGTATGGCAATTCCGTAAATGCGTTTGGTATGTTCGCCTAAAAGTTCGCACCAGGCGGCTGCTTTCATAACTGCATCAATGCTAACCCAATTCTGTAGATCTAGTCTGCTTTCCATTGAAACAACATCAAGCAAATGAAAAATAAGAGCGAGACTTGGCATCAAACTGCGGTATTTGGCAAAATGTGCGATGAGTGCCGGATGTTCAAGCTCGCCGCCTTCGAGGCATCTTTCCAGATCAGTCCACCACTGATAGAAAAACTCTTGCGCCTGATCATTGAAACGCAAAATCAGCGGCTCTCCATTTTCGCCTGTTTGCAGATTATCCAGTCTAGCAAAGCACTCATGAACACGGCTTAACGCTTCGGCATTGGGTTTACGGTCAACAAGACTCCACTCCTTTATAACAGGGTAAAAAGCAATTTGAAACCGTTGCATTAAACCGTCATCATATTGACCGCTGGCGATACTTCCTCGTAAATAGTTGGCAAGAACGCCGGGTTGCATTCCGCCTAAAACTGAAAGCGTCAGATTATCTATTCTTGTTTCACCTCGTCCGACTCGATCAAAAACATAGCTGCCATAGCCGTTCCAGCATTCAAGGATAAATGCTCGGGCATTTGCGTTTTCTTCCTTGTCTAAAGATCTCAAAAATCCGACCAACTCATCCCGGAATAAGAGAAGACCGCGCGAATTTTGATTAAGCAGTATTCCAAGTTTCTCAATTGTTGCATCATTAACAATGTAACTCGGTTTGGTTGGCTCTTTTAGCTGTTTAAGCCTTTTATACTCTGCACGTAAAGTTTCACTACCTTGCCCATTTTTTCCTGCCTTTTTTATTTCGCTTTTGATAACATCACGATTTATTTCATTAAGGATGTCATCAAATTCATAATTCAGTTGCTCCTCAATATGCTGTTCCAGAGCCAGTTTCTCGCGTTTCTGTAATGGTTCGATCCCGGCTTTGAGAGCCGGTGTTTTTAATACGCCTGGAGGTCCAATGCACACTCCCCACAAATTAGGAGTAACAACCCAGCCTGTATCCTCCCGCTTTGGTTGAATTTGAATACGATTCCCGATAATTGAGGCAGCCCCGATTATTACCGAGGCAGCGACAAATTCAATCGGAGATTGCATTCTATCCGAAACGTCTGTGACAAACGGACGAAGTGATTCAGGCAACAGACAGGTGTCAAATTCAGGCACCGGCAATAGTTGATCCGGTAAGGGTATTGGGTCTGACCAGTTCTCCGGTGTTATTTGCGCATTCTTACCATTAAGGCTGAGATTTTCACCAGTTGGCTTCCAAAGTGGAGTGTTTTGTATGATTTTGATTAAGTTATCACGAGTATTTCCGGCATAAAGCCAGTTTGATACATCTTTACCATGTTTTTGGGGCAATGGCTCATCTTTAAAAAGATCAACTAATCTGACCGACTTCGAAGCTTTATAAATTTTAGTTGCCGCGTCTGTAGATTGCCGAATACCGCTTTCGTCATGATCTATCAATAAAACTGCATTTGCTCCTGCAATGAAACAATTGAATTCCTCTCGCCAATCCTTAAAAGAAGTTGCGGGAATGTCTTGTTTCCAGAGATTGCGGGCATCTTTCTCTCCTTCCGTTAAAATAATGCCTGTTTTCGGATTCTTTTCACGGGCATCCAAAATTTCCGGTAATAGATAAGGAACACGGCGTACTCCTTCTAAATCAAAAATTGCTTTGCCGTTTTCATCAAAACGGCGATGGCGGAAGTCTTTGCCTGTTGAGCCGTCTTCATAAGTAACCTCATAACGCACTTTTTGATAGAGCAGTTTGCTCTTCTCATCCCGGTAATCATAGGCGCAGATTTCCCTAGATGCTATAATCTTTGGCTGTTCGCTGACTGTTTTATCTGATTCCGTTCCTATGGGTACTTGGTAACCATTATTGTCAAGCGATGAATCGAAAAATAAATCAGATACTTTTAGACCTATGATGTCAAGAATTTGCGGCTCGCTGCAAAATGCATAACAGTTAAGAAATGCCCGCTTCATACCGATTCTGATTTCGAGCGAATTGTGTTTGTCATCGTGACCTGGACAGCGAGCTGAATACCCCTCTCCGCTCCTCTTTACATTGGAGAGAAAGTCTAAAACTCTATAAAAATTCATCTATCCTCCCTTTAAGCCGGACAAAAACACGGCATTTTGCTTGCGAACAATATCTATAAGCGAAGGATCCGTAACTTGTAGTTCTAGCGGTAATTGACTACATTTATTACAAGAAAGCCATCTCTTATGTGAATGGTTATTCGATTTCGCGCTTTGGTCTTGGCGGGCTCTGGCGCGATTTTCTTTTTTGTTCATTTTCCCTCCTTTGATTTTTTGTTAAAAAGTTCACCTTCAGCGATATTTTGGCAGCGTTCTAAAAATGGCAATAAATGTTTTTCCTTTGAATAGAGAACTCTAAAACCAATGCGGAAAAACTTTATTTCGCCGCTTTGCCGTTTGCGCAATAACGTCATTCTGGAGATATTAAGAAATGTCGCTGCCTGCTTTTCGTTTAAAAGCGAATCAGTATTTATTTGTTGTATTTGGCTATCCTGCTGCTTATCCATATAGTCCTCTCTTCCATTTTGTTTATGATTTGAGTTCGGTCAATGGGTTAAAAAAGAAAAAGCGGACTATGATTTAAAAGGATAAATCGAAACCCTTTTAATCGTAGTCCGCTAATTTGCGGCAAAAACTGAATATTTAATTCTGAGAAACTGTGCACTGTAAACCAATGACAATTTGTTCTTTTGAACAAATTTATTTATTTCAAATTGTTGTCATTGATTTCTTCCTTGATAAATCCGTTTCGCTGTTGCATCATTAAATTCTGCGGGGTTGCAACAATAGTATTCATATAACAGATTGCATAAAATTGCAACAGGTTTTGTTTGTTAATTTAATTTCAACTTTTTGCCAATGCGATTTGCTAATCCACTTTTATTTTTTTATCCTGCCATCCTTTATTCTGCCTGGGAGCAATAAACATACTAAAAATTTATTCGATTGATGATAATTTTCAGACTTTTTTGGTGCGTTAATAGATGTGAGTTAAAAACGTGAAAAATTAGCAAAATCTAATTAACGCAATTGAGAATTAATCTAATAAAGAATGTTCCAATAAGAGAATCTAAGCATTTAGTTGGAGAAAAGAATTAACCATTGACCGACATTAAATGATCTGACTATTTCAATGCTTTTGATTTCTATTGACTGAATTTGTAAACGACGGCACAATGCATCGCTAACACTTTGAAAATAGAGATGCCGCTTCAACTTCAAGACGTTACATTTACTTTTGCCGGAAAACGACATCTCCTGCAAAATGTGTCGCTCGTGCTGAAGCCGCAAAAGATTTACGCCTTGATGGGAGCCAACGGTTCGGGCAAAACGACTCTTTTTAATCTGGTGACCGGCTTTATCAAACCCCAATCGGGCGAGATTTTTTATCGAGAACAAAACATCACGTGGCGACCGCCCTACAAGATAAACCGGGCTGGCATTAGCCGGACATTTCAGGATTTGCGAACGATTACAAAGTTGACCGTGAAAGAAAACATCATTTTGGCGATGCAAAACAACCCGACCGATAATTGGCTTAAAGCCCTGCTTCCGTCCGAATTTAACCGCAGCGCCAATGCGGAATTGGCGAGGCGGGCGGATGAAGTTATCGGGCAATTTTTTCTCGACAATGTAAAAGAATCGCCGGCGGGCGAAATTTCCTACGGTCAGCAAAAACTGTTGACGCTCGCCTGTTGTTTGGCAAACGGCGCGTCGCTGTTATTGCTCGACGAGCCTGTCGCGGGCATTCAGCCCGAATATCGAAATAAGACTGCCGCGCTCGTCAAACAATTAAAAGAGCAAGGCAAAACCATTTTTCTGATCGAACACAACACCGATTTTATTGCCGATGTTGCCGATACGATTTTCTTTCTGCGCGAGGGAAAGCTGTCGTCGTTTGAAAACATCGAATCGCTCAGAGCCGACTCGGAAGTAATGGCGGCTTACACCTAACAAAGGCATTAATATACATAATTCACCGATGTGCCTTGACCGCCAAATCTTGCTCTCTTTTATTCTGATGTGGAATGCAAAAATTTTGAAAAAAATATTCGAGTGATGATAGTTTTCTCTCATTTTTGGTGCGTTAGTTGATTAGGATTGAAAATGCAAAACAGAGTTGACTCAATCAATAATTAGTAAAGCGAGGAACTATCATACTAAAACTCAAATCATTTCTCTTGATAAAGAGGGATAAATTCGGTCGCCGATATTAGCTAAGTCAACTATCAATGCCCTAACAAACCAGCGATGCTGAAAGTCGAACACATATCAACCGGATACGGTAAAAAGCAAGTGCTTTTCGACGTTTCCTTTGAAGTCGAACAAGGCGAGATTGTTTTGCTCATCGGCTCAAACGGTTCGGGCAAATCCACTTTGCTAAAAGCAATCTACGGCTTGCTTCCGCTTTGGAACAACACAAATTCTTCCGTCGAAAAGGGCAGCGTTTATTTCAACAACGAAAATATAACGGGCTTGCCAACTTCCCGATTGTTGAAAAAAGGCTTGCTCTACATCCCGCAGCAAAACAATCTGTTTGCCGACCTGACGGTCAAAGAGAATCTAGAAATGGCGGGATTGACCATTTCCAATCGTAAAGTTTTAGAGGAAAGAATTGAAAATGCGATGACAATTTTTCCTGCGCTTATTCCGAATTTGAAAAGGACGCCGACGAAATTAAGCGGCGGCGAGCGCCAACTGCTTACATTGGCAATGGCAATACTTCATAAACCGAAAATGATTTTAATTGACGAACCCTTTGCTGGGCTATCGCAGAAGAATATAACTTTTGTCAGTGAAAATTTAAAAAGGCTAAATTTAGAGGACGGTATAACCTTTTTGATGGTGGAACATCAAATAAAAGAGAGTTATGTTATAGCTCAAAAAATAATTAGCTTGAAACTTGGTTGTGTTTTTAGTATAAGATGTGTGCATTCAGATTTTAACCTCCAGGAACTTCATAAAGTTTTCGTCTAAAGTTCATAAAGGAGATAGGATGAAACAAATAAATTCTTTATTATTCATTATTACATTGTTAATTTTTGTTAGCTGTAATGGTAATCAGCAAGGGAATTCAAATGAAAACCAGTCCGTAAAGATTGGAGCAGTTTTACCATTGACCGGAGGAGCAGCACAATATGGCGCTTATTTCAAACAAGGTAGTGAATTAGCTTTTGCTGATGCAATTGAAGAAGGGCTAATAAAAGATGGGCAAGCTAGACTATTAATTGAAGATGGAAAAGGAGATGCAACAACAAGTTTATCTGCTTTTAAAAAATTAGTAGATACTGAAAAAATATCAGCAAGTTTAATTGATTTAAGTAATGTAATATTAGCGATTAAGCCCGAAGCAAATAGAAATTCTATTGTGTCTATCAATTCTTCTTCATTTAGTTCTGAAATTGAAGATGCAAATGATTTTATGTTTAGTGTTCTTCCAAATGCAAAACAATATGGAGAATATATTGGTGATTTTTGTTTTAACAACTTAAAATATAGAACTGCTGGAGTTATTTACCGAAATGATCCAATGGGGGTTAGCTTTAACAGTAATTTCAAAGGAGCTTTTGGTAAGTTTGGCGGCAATGTTGTATTTGAAGAATCTCATCCTGTGGGTGAAACCAACTTTAAAACAATTATTGAGAAAATCCGCGACAAAAAGGTGGATATGGTGCTATTTGCTTCTTATGCACCAGAGATTGCAAATTTTGCCAAACAGTGTAAGGAAACGAATTGTAATGTTCAAATCGTTACTTATCAAGGATTTTTGATTAAAGACTCTATTGCCATAGCACAAGACGCTGCAAATGGAATAATCGTAATTGCTTCATCTTTTGATCCGGCATCATCTGACCCGAAAATCGCTAAATTGCGGGAGCAATTAAAAGCAAAATATAATTCTGACGATTTAAATTATTACACGGCAGCTCACTACGATGGAACAAGGATTCTTCTAGAAGCTGTGGCAAGTGGAGCTAAATCGGGTAATGAAATAAGAGATTTTATCATTAAGAAGAAAACATTTAATGGATTAACAGGACAAATAACTTTCGATGAAAATGGTTTAGCTCAAATACCCCTCGTTCCCTACAAAGTAGAAAATCAAAATTTTGTTCTAGTGAAGTGAATAAAAACCACTATGACTGATTATTTCCGTAAGCTGAAAGCTATTGAAAATGGTTTAAACAAACTCTCGAAAAATAAGCAAATAAATCCGAAGATTGCCGATGATTTAATTCAAATCGGACAATATAAGGTTAAACTTTTCCTAAGAGATTTATTGAATGATAAATATCCAAACTTAATAAAGCCCAACAAATACTCGAATTTTATTCTTTATTCCTACAAATCATATTACGGAGATATACCAGCCCAGAATTCCGATGTGAAAAAAGTGTATAAAAGAAGATTGAACTTATTTCATAAAGGTAAAAGATGGTCAGATGAGACCGGGAGAGTCTTTTACAATTTTTTAGATAAGATAAATGATAAATTTAATGATACACCCGTAAACTTATTTGGAGAACTTTGTAGTAAGAATTCAATTCAACATTTAATAATAAAAGTAGTCAATAAATTTGAATCAACCTTACCAGATAATACTATTTTATTGCCAGATGATAATTTTCTAAAAAAAATAAAAGTGGATGATACTATTATCACAGGTATATTTAAGAGCTACATTAATTATCTAAATAATAACTTTCACGAACATCTAAAAGAACTTACTGATATTGAAGATAATTTGGAACAATTCAAAATAAATGCACTTATTTCGGAAGCAAAAAAAAACAGTGATTTAATGAAATTTGTAAACCAAATTTCAAGTTTTTTTGGTTTATCAAAGACAAATGACCAACCCACAATTGATAGAATTATAAAAGCCTTTTTTTCCTATCAATTCAACGATCTTCCTTACGAGTTGAATTTGTTTTTTCCTATAAATGATGAATTTTTATCTACGTTAATGATTGCCGTAAATGAGGGACACAGTATCAGTAAAAGTGATTCTGATTTCTTCAAGGATTTAACAAATAACTTGTTGTTTTTAGATAAATATGAAAAAGGAATTGTAGAAGAAACCAAAAAATATAATGACTCTTATATTATTTGGAAGAAGATTTATGAAAGGGAATACAATAAACTTTTTTCTTTCATGAAAAGTGTGGAGAATGTTTGTTTCTCAATTTGCAAACAAAATGACATAAAGTTTTCGCACATAGGCGGAAGAGTCAAAACTTTTGACAGCCTGTATAATAAAATTTTTGTTAGAAGTAATGACAAAACTGAAAATAGAAACCTAAAAAATGCCGTAGGTATAACTTATAAAAATGCTATAGAAGAACCTCATATTTATTATCATAAAATTTTTCAAATAATTAAGGATTTAGCAGGCGTCAGAGTTGTTCTTCTTTTTGAATCCGACTTAGACGAAATGCTCAAACTCTTTAAGAAATTAACGCCAAAAGATTTATTATTGAAGGATGAAAAATTCTATAGGCAAAGTATCAAAGACCCAGATAATAATATTGATCCTGCTGATAAAAAAAATATCTACAATTATAGGTCGCTCCATTTGACTGTGAAACCGGGTAAGGAAAGGTTAAAACTTGCTGAATATAATAATCTTTGGGACGTGCAATGTGAAATTCAATTTCGTACTGTTCTGGCACACGCTTGGGCAGATGTTAATCACGATTTAGACTACAAGAATCGCGAAATTTACACGGAAATAATCCCAGACTTGCAAGGTATATTGAAGAAAGATTTTAATAAACTGTCCAAAAAATTATTTGAGGATGATAAATTCTTGAATAAGATAAAGACAAAAAGTAAAAGCATCAAAATAGAATAGGCATTATGGAATCTCAAATTATAATTCAAGTTCGTTATTCTGATGTTGATTTGATGAACGTAGTTTATAACGCAAAATATTATGAGTATTATGAACTTGGCAGATTAGACTTTATTGGAAAATTTGTTATGCCTTATAACGATTTGATTGAGAAAGAGCGCATTCAAATTCCTGTTACAAGTAATTCCTCAAAATATTACGGACCTGCTAAATATGCTGATGATTTATTGTTAATCACGAAAGCTCACAAATTAACAAATAAAAGGCTCTCATTTTCTTACAAATTATTTAAATCTGATACTCTAATTGCAGAAGGATTATCGGAACATTCATTCATCAAGAATGGGGTATTAAAATCAATCGAAGTTCCAAATCTTTTTGTAGAAAAGCTAAGAGATTTGCCGGAATCAGAATGTATAATCAGTTAATTATTTATGTTATTCAAACAACATCAATCTATTTGCTAATAGCCGCTTCATTTTCTTTAATCTACTACCCGGCAAAATTCTTCCACATCGCCCACGCCGTAATCATCGCTTCCGCCGCTTATCTGACTTTTCTTTTTGCCAAACAGCTTTCGCTTTCTTTTACCCTTGCAATCATTGCAGGGATCGCTGGGGCGGTTTGTATTGGGTTGTTGTGCGAAATCCTTCTTTATAGCCCTATGCGGAAAAGGAATGCTCCGGCGTTGGCTTATTTGATTGCCTCAATTGGTTTATATATAGTGCTGCAAAATTGCATCTCGCTTTATTTTGGCGACGATACCAAAATCATCAGAACAGGTGAAATAACAGTAGGTAATGAGATTTTCGGAGCATACATTACCAACATTCAAATCATTACCATATTTGTTTCCATTGCTTTGTTTATTACCGTAAATCTTCTTTTGCAATTAACTTCTATCGGCAAATCAATCAGGGCTGTTTCAAGCAACCCGGAACTTTGCAACATTTACGGCATCAACTCGAACAAAATTATTTTGATTGCTTTCGGCATCGGTTCGGCGTTGGCAGCCGTGGCGGGTATTCTTTCGGCGATGGATACCAATATGACGCCTACTTTCGGTTTTAATCTTTTGCTTTATGGCGTGGTGGCAATGATTATCGGCGGAGTCGGCAGCACGAAAGGTTTGATAGCGGGCGCTTTGCTGGTGGCGACGGCGCAGCATCTGGCGGCTTATTACATTGATACAAAATGGATGGATGCGGTTACTTACGTTATTCTGATTCTATTTTTGATTTGGAAACCGCTCGGCTTTAGCGGCAAGCAATTGCGTAAAGTTGAAATCTAAAGCGAAAGCTGATGGAGTATCTTTTACATCTGCTCATCCTGATTGCTTTTTACACTTTGCTCGCGCAGAGCTTGAATCTTTCTGCCGGTTTTACCGGACTAATTTCTTTGGCTCACGCCGGTTTTTACGGCATCGGCGCTTATACGACCGCTATTCTCTCAACTCAATTCGGTTTGCCGTTCTGGATAAATCTGCCTCTGGCGATGCTTATCGGCGGAGTGATTGCTTTTATTGTTTCGCTCATCGCTTTGCGAACGGTGGAAGATTATTTCATCATCTGCACGCTCGGCATTCAGGTTATTGTTTTTTCGCTGATGAATAATCTAATGGATGTCACCAGAGGTCCTCTCGGTATTCCTGGCATTCCGGCAATACGTTTTTTCGGAATCAATTTGGACGATAAAATTTCATTCCTCGCTCTTTCGGTTTTCTTTGTCGCAATTGTCTGGTTTATTTTGAGAAACATTTCTCATTCGGGTTTCGGCAAAACGCTGAAAGCGATTAGCGAAGATGAAATCTACGCGCAGAGCATCGGTAAAAAGGTCTATCAGGCAAAAATCATTTCTTTCACTCTGAGCGCGATTCTGGCGGCGATTCCCGGAGCGTTATACGCGCACTACATCAGCTACATTGACCCGACCAGCTTTACCGTCAATGAATCTATTTTCATTCTTTCAATAGTTATTATCGGCGGTTTGGGAAATCTGACCGGCAGCTTTTTCGCGGCGGCGTTTTTGGTCTTGCTACCCGAAGCTCTGCGATTTGTCGGGATGCCCGATAACATCGCCGCCAATATGCGCCAGATAATATACGGGTTGATTCTTGTCGCCGTGATGATGACGGGCAAAAATGGGCTAAAAGAATTTTTCCTTTTCTATAAAGGAAATTCTGTAAAGCAGTAGAAATGAAATCTGAAATTTTAACAAATTCTCCTCTATGAAAACTCTTTAGTTTATTGTTTCGCACTCATTTAGCAATTGATTTTGAGCGTGATTAAGGTAAGTTTCTAATTTTAATGGAGCAATTCGGGCTGATTCCGGCGTGATATTCAAATAACGCAAAAAGGTTTTCATTTCATCGTGTCCAGTAATTTTCATTACTTCAGCGTAATTCATTCCGGCATTTATCATCCGCGTTGTTGCCGTGTGCCGAGCATCCCTAAAACGAAAATTATCTAGTCCGGATTCACGCCTAGCAGTATTAAATGCCGTTTTGATTGACTTGATACCAAAAACCAGATCTTTCAATCTTTGCGGCGAACTATTCCACAGATTTTTAAACTCATCTTTAATTCTGACCGTTAGAAACGGAACAATACGACCCTTTTCTGTTTTGGTAATATCGGGCGTAAGGTAAATGGCATTATCATCAAAAGAGACGTGTTCCCAGCGAAGTTTGTAAATTTCTTCCGGGCGCATCGCCGTATCAAGTGCAACGATTAAAACGGCTCGCAGATGTTCGCGCCGCCCCGTGCAAGTCGCCAACAGACGGCGTTCTTCATCAAACGAAAGCACACGCTCACGGCTTTCCTCTGACGCCAAACTAATCAGACTCTTAACCCGCGTTGTGGGATTTTGCAGCATCCAGCCTTCACGGATCGCAAAATAAAACATTGCTCTAAGCATCGCTAATTCACGATTGACCGAAGCAATCTTTCGGGGTCTTTGTTTTTTGGCTTTCTCAACTACCTTTTTTTCTTTGCCGGTTTCTTCATCTTTAACTTTCTTATAAACATTGATTTCAATTTCCACTGGTGCATTTAATCGTTTGCGTTTAAAGGCTTCAATATCCGATGGCTTAATTGATCGAATCAATTGTGAGCCGAAATAATCTTTCAACACTTTTAAATGTGATTGCTGAGATTTGTAGGATTTCATTCCGGCAATTTTGCGCCCGTCCTTTGATTCAGCCGCGAAAACTTTCGCCTTTTCATATTTATCGGCAAGCTGTTTGAATGTGACTTTATCGGAAAGCAAAGTTTCTTCGCCGTGCTGCTCAAGCTCGCGTCTCATACTTTCGACAACGCTTCTCGCTGTCCTTTTATCGGTTATCGGTTTGACTTTTTCTTTCCATTTACCGCTTTCGTCACGATATTGGAGCCGGGCATAAAGATTACCCTTGATTACTTTCCAATAGGATGTTGGGCGTTTTTTCTTCTCGGTTGGTTGATCGGCGGCATCAGTTAAAACGTCTTTTGATTTTTGATTTCGGCTCATACTGTTTCCTATGGTTTCCTATTAAGTTTCCTATCGCTGTAATGATAATTTATGTTACAAGATGAAAACAAGTGAGAGTCGCAGGAACAGGAAAAGCCGACAAATAACGGGTTTTATTGATTAGGCTGAAAAGGCAAGAAACCGCATTTTACCATATTTTATGGCATACCGTTGACTACGAATCAAAAGTTCGCACGTTCGAGTCGTGCCGGGTGCATCAATTAAAACAACAACTTAAGGCTCCTTTCGAGGCGCCTTTTTTGTTTTACTCACCCTTTCACTCACCTTTTCAATTAAAAAGACTCAAAATTTAGCGGAAAAAGTCCGGCTTAGTTCTGCTTATCGAACCAAGCCGTTTCTCTGGTATCAATATCAAATTGTCAAAGACCGTGAAAAACAAATGTTTTCTAAAAGTCTAAAAACTCTAAAAAGTCTAAAAACCTTTCTTATGAAGTCGAACTGCCAAAAACTAACCTTTGTTTGCGTTCCTTTTCTTTCGCAAAGTCGGCTTTAGTCCCGCCACCGTTTTCAAAGTGACGAAATTTCTGATTGAACCATCCGCACTTAATATCTCGACCTCGCAGTTTAACGCTTTCCGGCGCATCATGTCCTGGTCAATGCCGAGAGCAGCGCAGGCGTCTTTTTGGGAAAGAACGGTAGCAGCGGCAAAGCTTCAAGCATCTCTTCGATCCGCGTTAACCTGGCTTCAACGTCGGGGTCTTTTATCTCTATTACAATTTGTCGTTTACCTTTGCTCACTTTTTCGCTTCTTTCGGTCTGCCGGTCCGCACTGGAGCATGAAAATTATTCAAATCGCTTTCAGGTACGCGCCAAACTTTGCCGAACGGCGGAACGTCTTCGAGCTTTGCATTGGGAAATAAACCGCGTTTGAGCCACGCCCGGACAGTTACGGGCTTAATACCCCGTGTGATTTGGATACAAGAAAAGGCTCAAGGCGTTTGCATCGAGCCTTTTCTTTTACTTTAAATCTGAGACTTCTTTTCTAGTTATCAGCAACAAAGTTTAAATTAGATACATCGCCCGAAACATTGACGGTTTGTGGTTGGAATCCATATCGTTTTGAAATGATTTCAACCGTCACGGTTTGACCAGCTTGAACGTCTGTAAAGCGATAGTAACCGAAAGCGGAAGACATAACCGTTCTGGTTGTGCCATC